>JBHELQ010000106.1:0-12379 GCA_046262995.1 Thermoleophilaceae bacterium | reverse complement strand
CGGATCGAGGAGGCCCTGGGTGACGACGCCGAGTTCCCCGGCCGCTCGGCCTTCCGTCCCTGAACCCCCGCGCTGCGGCCCACGGCCCCATGAGGGTTGGTACTTATGTCCATGCCGGAAGGGGTTGGTCGACCGGCGCCGAAGGGCGGGACGATGGCAGCCGCCGCTCGCGTGCGCTGGGATCGGCTCGGGCGGGTCGCCCTGTTGGTCGTGCTGGGCGGCATCCTGCTGCTCTACCTCGGACCGCTGCACTCCTACTGGCAGACCTGGCACGATGCGCGCGCCAAGCGGGCGGACGTGCGCGAGCTCAAGGCGGAACACGACCGGCTGCTCGCCCGCCGGCGCCAGCTCCGGGAGCCGGCGTCCCTGATGCGCGAGGCGCGACGCCTGGGGATGGTCCGCCAGGGCGAGCGGGCCTTCGTCATCGAGAACCCGCCCCGGCGTTAGCCGCAGCCGGTTCCCGGTAGTTTCGGATTCATGCCGTATGCGGTCGAGAACGCGCTGTTCCAGTGGCGCCACGGCGAGCGCCGGGTCGGTGACACGCCGGACCTCGAGCAAGCCGACCTGGAGACGGCCATCGAAGCGGTCGTCGAGGAGCTGCGCCGCCGTCTCGGCTCCACCTTCATCGTCGAGGAGCTGGCCGACTTCTACGCCGCCGGCACCGACTGGGCGGCGGAGCTCGCCGCGCGCCATGCCGCCGGACTCGACGCGCCGCACGTCGTGGATGCTGCCTTCGCGCGCTATGCGCGGCAGGCGTCGAACTATGCGGGCGGCGTAACGCGCGAGACGCACGAGCGACCGTAGGGCCGCCGGTTCGCCCTAGCCCGCGTCCGCGGCCTCCTCCTGGTCCGCATCGTCGCCCGACTCCCCTTCACCGGCGCGCGTGATCACGATCCGGTCAGCCTCGACGGCGATCGTCACCGGGCGGTGCCCCGCCCAGTGCTCGGCGTAGACGGGGTCGTCCTGGATCGCCGGGTCGAGCCATAACCCGTAGCCCTCGTCGCCGTGGTCGAATGTCCCTTCGAGCCCGTGCCGCTTTCGCCGCCGCCGCCCTCCACGGCGCCCCCGGCGCCGACGCTTGGGGGCATCGTCCTCCTCCTCGTCCGCACCGGCTGACTCGTCATCCGCCTCCTCGGCGGGCTCGTCCGCGTGCTCGGCCTCGAGCGCGGCGGCCACCAGGGCATCGTCCTCGGCGCGCAGGTCGAGCTCCTCCTCCTCCCGGGGCCCTGGAGGGTCGGCTCCATTGCCCTCCGGGGCCAAGCCGTGCTCCCGCTTGAAGCCCCGGATATCGGATACCGAGACGTCGAGCTGATGCGCAATCCAGGCGTCGGTGCGGCCTTGGCGCACCCAGGTGCGAATCTGGTTTAGCTGAGGCTTCAGGGATCGGCGTGCCAAGCGGCGGCGCACACTACCAACCTGGAGCGGCCTTTCGACCGCTTTTTCCGCGCGTTGGGGGCCGTTCCTTGATTCGGGTCGCCCCGCCTGCTTTAGTCCCGTGCACTAGTCCCCCAGGGCAGGGAGGCGCCGCGTGCTCGTACTCACACGCAAGTCGAATCAGAGCATCATGATCGGCGACGAGGTCGAGGTGTCTGTGCTCGCGATCATGGGGGAGAAGGTCCGGATCGGGATCGAGGCGCCGCGCTCGGTTCCCGTCTTCCGCAAAGAGGTCTACGTAGAGATCCAGCGGGATCGCGAGGCGAAGGAGGAGGACGGCGAAGTGGACGAGGAGCTCGGGCGGCTGACCGCCGAGGGTTGATCGCCGGCTAGCCCGCGATCAGCGCGAGCGACTGGAACATCGCGATCGTCACGCCAACGGCGGTCAGCGCGATCGCCGCGGCGAGCAGCGTGAAGCGCAGCTTGCCCTGCTGCAGGGTCCGCTCGTGACGGCGCATCCGCGAGCGCTGAGCGGCCTGCTTGCGCAGCGACTCCCGGCGCGCGACTGAATCGGCCGCCTCCTCGCGGAACGCCTCCTCGAACTGCGCCAGTGACTGCCGCATCCGCATAGCGGGCCGGAGGCTACCAGCGTTATGCGGCGGCGGGCTGTGTGGCCTCGGCCTCGCGGTACACCGAGACGAAGTGGAGATAGTTGTCGGCGATTTGCTGCGCCGCCACGTCGCGCTCGAGCTCGCCTTCCAGGAATCCCTTCAGCGCGTCCCACCAGATGGTTCGTCCGATTGCAAACCCCGCGTAGCCGTCCACGGGCGCGCCCTGGCGTAGCCAGTGCTCGACCTTGGCGTCGTTCGCACCCCGCCCCAGGACCACGCAGATGACTCCGTCGCGGCCGTCACGGCGACTGGTCGCGGCGATGCGCTCGCAGTCCTCCTGCGTCTCGATGCCCTCGATCTTCCAGACGTCAGCCTCCACCCCGGCCTCCTGGAGCTCCACGATCGTCCGGCGCATCAACTCGGGCCGGAGCTCGGCGTCGTAGCGGTCGGAGTCCCCGCCGACCTGCTCCAGCTGTGAGTCCTCGGCGGGCACGAGCAACTCGAAGAGGAACTTGCGCTCCCGCTCGTGCAGCCAGTCGCAGAGCCGCCTCAGCCGCTCGGCCTGGCGGCGGTTCATGTCCGCGTCGCCATCGGGGTTGTAGCGAACGAGCACTTTCGCGAAATCGGGATCGAAGCGCTCGATGTGCTCGCCGAACTGCTCGCCGTAGTCGAAGTCGAACTCGTTCTGTCCCGACTTCTCGACCGGCATGGCCAGCACCAGTCCGTTCTCCTTCGCCTGCTCGGGGATGCCCTTGGGGGCCCCGAACTGCTCGTCGACGAGACAGCCCGTGACACCCGGCTCCGCGCCCGACCGAGCCGCGCGCAGCATTCCCTCGAAGATCAGGTGCTTGGCGTCCGAGATCGTCTCGGTCTGACCGGGGTCCGGGTCGCCCTCGATCCCGAACATCTTCTTCTGGAACGAGCCCCGGTGGTCAAAGGCCAGGACGTAGAGCTTGCCGTCGTACCCGAGTGCCATCGCGGTGCCGCCGCCTCCTTCTCGCAGGTCGTGTCCGGGGAATCTATACCCGCGCGGGGGCTTCTACAGGCCGGGGGCGAGGCTACGATGACGCCGTGGAGCACCGGTTCACGGGGCCCTCCTACACGCTCGGCATCGAGGAGGAGCTCATGATCGTCGACGAGGAGACGCTCGAGCTCGCCAACTCGATCGAGGGGGTCCTGGACGCACTCTCCGAGGTGTCCAAGGACGGTGAGGTCAAGCCGGAGCTGATGGAGTCGGTATGCGAGATCGCCACCACCCCGTGCCGGAACACGCGCGAGGCGGGGCTCCAGCTGCGCTCGCTACGCGGGCTCGTGCAGCAGGTGGCACAGGAGCGCGGGCTCCGGATCGGCTCGGCCGGCACCCACCCCTTTGCCATGTGGGAGGACCAGCGCATCGTCTCCCGCCCGCGCTACCGCGATCTGGTGGCCGGGCTCCAGTTCGTCGCGCGTCAGGAGATCATCTTCGGCATCCACGTGCACGTGGGAGTCGACGACCCGGACAAGGCCATCCATGTGACGAACGGCCTTCGGGTGCACCTGCCGCTGCTCCTGGCGCTGTCGGCGAACTCGCCCTTCTGGCGCGGGGACCCGACCGGGCTCGACTCCACCCGTACGCCGATCTTCCGCGCCTTCCCGCGCGTGGGCATCCCGCCGCGCTACGACGACTACGAGGACTACGTCAAGCGCATCACGTTCATGACCGACTGCAAGGTCATTCGCGACTACACCTACCTCTGGTGGGACGTGCGTCCCCACCCGAACTTCGGCACGGTCGAGATCCGGGTGATGGACTCGCAGACCCGCGTCGAGCACACGCTCGCCCTGGCGGCACTCGTGCAGGCCATGGTCAAGGAGCTCTGCGAGCACTTTGCGGCCCGCAAGCGTCTATCGCGCTACCCGTACGAGATGCTCGACGAAAACAAGTGGCTGGCCGCCCGTCACGGGCTGGAAGGCGAGCTGGTCGATCTCCCGAAGACCACCCGGGTACAGGTCCGCGACCTGGCCCACCGCCTGATGGAGCGGCTGCGCCCGCACGCGGAGGAGCTCGGCTCGGTGGCCGAGTTCGACGGCCTCGAGGACATCCTCGAGAACGGCAACGGAGCATCGCGTCAGGCCGTGGTCTATTCGGCCAACCACGACCTCCGGGAGGTCGTGGGGGAGATCCTGGACGCGACCGTTCCGGAGGCCGCCGAGGCGCCCGGAGAGTAGCGCCGGCCCGGTGCCCGCCGCCGGGTACCCTGGGAGGCCGTGAGCCACCCCGAGCTGTTCGTGGTCTGCAAGAACTGCCGTTCCGAGGTGAGCCCCTATGTGACCGAGTGCCCCTACTGCGGGCAGCGGCTGCGAAAGCGGGCGCCGAAGCTCGACCGCGGCGGCAGTTCGCCGCCCTCCCCTCGGCGCCGGGCGCGCCTGCCGCGGCTCCGGCCTGGCGAGATCGCCGGCATCGCCCCCGACGTGAGGCCCTACGCCACCTTGGCCCTGATCGTCGCCTCGCTCGTGGTGACGCTGGTGTTCTCGGCGGATCAGAGCCTGGACGTGGGCGGACTGTCGGTCTCGTTCCGGGACGAGCCCTGGCGCTGGGTCACCGCGCCCTTCGTGTACGAGCGGGAGCTGGGCTATGAGTTCGTGGCCCTGATGGTCATCGGGGTGTTCGGCTCGATGCTCGAGCGGCGGTTCGGGCCGTTCGCGGTGATTGCGATCTTCCTGCTCGCCGGCGCGGCCGGGTCCGCGCTCGCGGTCGCATCGGACGCCCCCCCGGTGCTCGGCGACTCCGCCGACGTGCTCGGCGGCAACGGGGCGGCGCTCGGGCTGCTGACCGCCTGGCTCGTGGACCATCGCCTGGCCGCTCGCCGCGGCGAGGATCGCGATGGCGACCTGCTCGGCGTCTATGTGATCGCGGCCGTGCTCGTGCTTCTGTCGGTGGCGGTCTCGGAGGCGAACATCGCCGCGGCGGCCGGCGGAGCCGCGGTCGGCGCGCTGGTTGGACCGGTCATGCCGGTCTTCACTCGCCGCGCCGCCTTCTAGGCCGCGGCCACTCGGGCCTTCGTAGTATCTCGCCCGTGTTCACGGACGAGCAGGTGGCCGCCGCGATAGAGGCGCTGTCCGAGCCCGAGCGCTTCAAGGGGGCGGAGCGGCGGATGGCGGAGCTCGCCCCGCAGCTTCAGCAGATCCTCGCGGAGGCGCTGCACGAGGGCGGCTGGTTCGGGGACGCCCACGAGTCGGAGGTGCGGGCGGCAGCATCGGCCGCCGACGAGGGCGAGCGAGCCAGCCGGGTCAAGACCCTTCTGGCCGAGGAGACGCGGATGGGGATGCTCGTCGGTGTCGCCGTCGGCTGGGAGCTTGCAAGGGAGATCGAGAAAGGGGAGTGAGCAATGCCGGATATCGAGTTTGAGGCGAACGGCGGTACCGCCCCGGGCTACCTGGCGGTGCCCGACGGAGGCACGGGCCCGGGCGTCGTCGTGATGCAGGAGTGGTGGGGCCTCGAGGACCACATCAAGGACATCTGCGACCGCTTCGCGGGGGAGGGCTTCCTGGCGCTGGCTCCGGACCTCTACCGCGGCGAGACCACGGACCAGCCCGACGAGGCACAGCAGAAGATGATGGCCATGTCGATGGAGCAGGCCGAGAAGGACATGCGCGGCGCGGTCGACCACGTCGCGGCCCACGAGGGCTTCCAGGGCTCCGGCGTCGGCGCCGTCGGCTTCTGCCTGGGCGGCGGCCTGGCGGTCTGGGCCGGCACCATCAACCCGAAAGTCAAGGCGGTGGTCAGCTACTACTACGCGATGCCGCACGGCAAGCCGGACTTCTCGAAGCTTCAGGGTCCTGTGCTCGGCCACTTCGGCGAGGCCGACGAGATGGTCGCCGTCGAGGACGCCAAGGCGCTCGAGCAGGAGATCCGCGCTGCCGGCGGGAACGTCGAGTTCGAGTTCTACTCGGGCGCGGGCCACGCCTTCTTCAACGACACGAACCGCCTCGGCACCTACGACGAGGGTCACGCCCGGCGCTCCTGGGAGCGGACGGTGTCGTTCCTTCGCGAGAAGCTGAGCTGAGGCGGACGCTCGCCGCGTCAGCGCCTGGCGTCGGCGCCGAGCTGGAACCAGAAGGGGCGGTCCTTCCAGTCGTGCGCCATCAGGGCCGTGCCCGCCGCGGCCAGAAGCAGGCCGGTCAGGCCGTGGTGGACGCGCTGGCCGCAGATCCACAGGCGGCGACGAGCGAGGTCGAGCCCCACCAGGCGATTACCGTGTGTCCATGGCTTCGCTTGCACAGCATTCCTCCGTCTTCCGGTCGGTATCGGCAGGCGGCGGCCGCGGCTTGATGCGTGGGGCGCTGCTCGCGTGCCTGCTCGGCCTGCTCCTGGGCGCGGGCTGCGGGGGGGACGACGAGCCGCACAAAGCCGCGAAGCAGCGCGCCCCGGCGGGGGGACCGACGGCCCCTGCGGACACGACGGGCGGCAGCCGGCCGCCCGTCCCCCAGCCGCCGCCGAAGACCGGCAAGCGCTCGCCGGAGGAGCAGCCGGGCGGCGCCGGGGACGAGCAGCCGGCCCGGGTGCCCGCCTCCTTCACCGGCCGCGGAGGACGGATCTCCCCGCGCACGGTGCACGTGCCGCCGTACATCTCCGTGCTGGTGCGGCTGCGCTCCGTGGACGGCCTGCCCTACCGCCTGAGGTTCCCCGGCGCCACCATCGTCGCCGGCGTCCCGCACCGCAAGGACTCGACGACCATGGACGGCCTGCGGCCCGGAAGCTCGGTGCGCGGCGTCTCCCTCCCGGGCGGCTCGGCGGTCCGGGTGGTCGCCGACGCCGAGCCCGGTCCCTGACGGTCATCGTTGGCCGGCCGGGCGGGAGTGGGCTACCCTGGCCTCGCCGTGGCGCGATTCGAGCGAGGACCGACGACAGGCTCCGAGGCGATCCCGAGGACCGAGCGGGACGACTTCCAGGCGACGAGCGACCCGGCGCTCCAGGCCTCCGCCGACCGCGGCGAGGTCAACCTCCTGAGCTACGCGGAGCTCTACCGGCTCTGGGAGCGCCAGCAGTGGCGCACCCAGGACGTGGACTTCACGCAGGACCGGATCGACTGGCACGAGCGCATTCCCCCCGACGAGCGCTTCCAGCGCATGTACGGGCTGTCGTCCTTCTTCATCGGGGAGCAGAAGGTGGCCGAGGAGCTGGGGCCCATGATGCGGGCGGCGCCGACCGAGGAGATGCAGATCTTCCTCTGCACACAGATCGCCGACGAGGCCAGGCACGTGGCCTTCTTCAACCGCTTCTACGAGGAGGTCGGCGTGCTCGAGGCCGACAACCTCCAGGACCGCCTGGCCGAGACCAGCGAGCACCTGAACCCGGAGTTCGGCGTGCTCTTCGACGAGATGCTGAAGAGCCGGGTGGACCGGCTCGCCCGCCACCCCGAGGACCTCGAGACACTCGTCGAGGCGATCACGCTCTACCACATGGTCATCGAGGGGATGCTCGCCCTGACGGGCCAGCACTTCATCATCGACTACAACGAGGAGCAGGGAACGCTGCCGGGGTTCGTCGAGGGCTTCAACAACGTCGCGCGCGACGAGCACCGCCACGTGGCGTTCGGGGCGCGCTTCCTGCGCGAGATGGCCGACCGCGACGAGCGCTACCGCGATGCGATCCAGCGCACCCTCGTGGAGTGCGGGCCGGCCGCCGACGGCGTGCTCGAGCCGCGCTGGATCCGGGAGCGCGGGATGGAGCCCATCGGCTACACGATGGACGAGACGCGGGAGTTCGCGATGAAGTGCCTCGAGCGTCGGCTCAAGGTGATCGGGCTGTCGCCCGTCGCGTCCTAGCGACCAGCCGGCCGCCGGCTAGGGGCCGGTGGTGGCCGGGGTGTTGGCCGGCGCCGGGGCCGTGGGCTCGCCGGCCGGTGGGGCCGGCGGCGGCTGCTGGGGCGCGCCCGTCGACTCGCCCGGGGGGCTCGCGGGCTCGGTGGGCTCGCCCGGAGGTGGCGTGGCGGACTCTCCCTGCGCCGTCTCGAGCGTGACCGTCGAGCTGTCCTTCTGCACCGTGTCCGGCTTCTTAGCGGCGGGCTGCGGGGGCGTGGGTGGCGGGACGGGGGCCGGGGCGGTCCTCACGACGGGCTTCGGCGTGGGGTCCACCTTCACCCGCGTGGTGTCGGGCGCCGCCGGCCTGACGGTCGCGGGCGGCGGCGCGCTCGCTACGTGGGTCGACGGGACCACGCCGGCCTCGGGACGGGAGTGGCGGACCTCCACCGCGCCGGCGGTCACGATCACGGCGGCGGCCATTCCAACGGTGGCCTTCGTGGCCAGCGTGCCTATCCCCGCCGAGACGGCT
This sequence comes from Thermoleophilaceae bacterium, assembly GCA_046262995.1. Lineage (GTDB taxonomy): Bacteria > Actinomycetota > Thermoleophilia > Solirubrobacterales > Thermoleophilaceae > JBHELQ01. The sequence goes on along the minus strand of JBHELQ010000106.1, from coordinate 4,081 downwards.
CCGCTCGCGCTGATGCCGCCGGCCGTGCCGCCCGCAAGGCCGGCTCCGCCGGCGGCCGCTCCGCCGCCGGAGGTCGCGGCCGACGCGCCGCCCAGGCCGAGCTTCGCGAGCGAGAGCTTCAGCAGCACGAACGGGCCGATCGGGTACACGGCGGCGAGCGCCCGGGAGCTTTTGCGCAGCTCGCCCTTGAAGATGCGGCAGCGCTCGCACTGACGAAGGTGACGGCGGACCGGGGCCGAGCTCCTGCCGAGTCCCTCTGCCACCTCGCCGAGCTCCAGCCGGACCTCGTCGCAGGTCAAGAGCCGCGCCTCGGAGGCCTCGGCAAGAGATACGCGCGCGCGCACTAGTAGGGACTTGACGCTCGGCACGGTCGTGTCCATCGCCTCCGCGATCTGGTCATACGAGAGCGCGTCGATCTCACGCAGCAGCAGGGCGCTCCGCTGGGTCTCCGGCAGGTCCTGGACGTCGGCCACGATGTGGCGGAACTCCTCCCGCTTGTGAACGGTGTCGGCCGTCGTGGTCCCGCCGTCGCGCTCGAAGATGTCCATCGAGTCCTGACCCGTCGGCTGCGGCCGGCGCAGGTGATTCAGGCAGCGGTTGCGGGCGATCCGGTAGAGCCAGGGCCGGGCGTTGATGTGGCGCTCGTCGGCGCGGATCGCGTTGAAGGCGGCGGCGAAGACCTCCTGAAGGACGTCCTCGGCGTCCTCCTGCGAGCCCAGCATGTGCCGGCAGAAGGCGAGCAGCCGGGGCTGATAGCGCTGGACGAGCGCCTCGAAGGCGCCGTGATGGCCCTGACGGATGAGCGCTACCAGGCGCTCGTCTCCCTGCAGCCGCATCAAGGGCGACCGGCCGGCTAGCGCGGGGAACTGCGCGGCGTGTTGAAGAGCGGAGGCTTCCAAGTCTCGTCCCGGCAGCGAGCCGCGGGTCTCGGCCCCGGAGACACCGTAGCAGCGGCGAAGTTGCGGTTCCGCGTGCGCCTAGACTGGTGGGGCCCGGGTGGTGGAATGGTAGACACCGGGGGCTTAAACCCCCCTGCCTCCATTGGGGGGCGTGTGGGTTCGAATCCCACCCCGGGCACTGGAATCGAACCGCTGCAGCCCTCAAGCTCGAGTAGGGCTAGAGGCTTGTGGTATACAGCCGGCGTGGCAAAGGTCCTCTTCATACCGTTCAGCATCACGGGCGGGCTGCTGGCCGGCTTCGTCGGGAAGAAGATCTTCGACGGCGTCTGGGGCCTGGTGGACGAGGAGGAGCCGCCCGACGGCTCGCAGCGGGACGTGCCCTGGGCGAAGCTGATCGCCGCCGCGGCCGTCCAGGGCGCGATCTTCCGGGCGGTCAAGACGGCCACCGATCGAGGGTCGCGCGAAGCCTTCATGAGCGTCACCGGCACCTGGCCCGGCGAGGAAGAGCCCGACCCCGCTTGAAGGCGCCGCCCGGCCCCTTTCGGCGACTCTTAAGCCTGCATTAACAAGTCTCTGTGGGCGGACAACAACAACCGTCGCGCGGGTACTCCTCGATCTGCAAGGATGACCGCCTTCGGCCGGCATAGGGACGCCAAGACGGCGTAGTCGGCCGGGAGGAGCTGAGGCAAGGGACATGCGATCAGTCAGCGGGGTAGGACGCGCCGCCGCCCTTGGCGCGGTAATCGCCGCTGTGGTGCTGGTCGCCATCGTGCTGTTCGGCTCCGGCGCGAGCGGCTACCAGGTCAAGGCCCGCTTCATCAACGCCGGCCAGCTCGTCAAGGGCAACCCGGTCACGACGGGCGGAGTGCCGATCGGCTCCGTCAAGAAGATCAAGATCACGGACGACGGCCAGGCCGAGATCAGCATGAAGATCGACGGTGACCATTCGCCGCTGCGCGAGGGCACGCGCGCGACGATTCGCCAGTTCTCGCAGTCAGGTCTCGCCAACCGCTACATCGACCTGACGCTGCCGCCGAACGGCTCGAGGGACATTCCGGACGGCGGCCTGATCGACTCTGCCAGGACGACCACCGCGGTCGACATCGACGAGCTCTTCAACACACTCGATCCGCCCACGCGCCGGGCGCTCCAGAAGTTCTTCAAGAACCAGGCCCGGCAGTTCCGGGGCAAGGCGGATCTCGCGAACACCGGCTGGCAGTACCTCAACCCGAACTTCGCCACCTCGAGCCGGCTGTTCAGGGAGCTCACGCGCGACGAGCCGACCCTGAAGGCCTTCCTCGTCCAGAGCGCCAAGCTGCTGACCGCGCTGGCTGAGAAGAAGCAGGACCTGTCCGAGCTGATCCCGAACCTGAACGACACCTTCCGCGCGCTCGGCGACCAGAAGCGCGCGCTGTACGAGGCGGTCGTGAACCTGCCGCCGTTCATGCGCCAGGCGAACACGACGTTCGTCAACCTGCGCGCCGCACTGGACGACCTCGACCCGCTGGTGGACGCCTCGATACCGGTGGCTCGCAGGCTGCGGCCGTTCCTCCGCCAGACGCGCAGGTTCGCCCACGACGCACGGCCGACGGTGCGCGACTTCTCGCTCGCGATCCAGCGCCGGGGCCGCGACAACGACCTGATCAACTTCCTCGCGACCGTCCCGTCGCTCTACGACATCGCGCTCGTCCAGCGCGACCGCAGTGTGTCGCCGGGCGGGCACAGCGTCTCGGTCGGCAACGTGCAGGGGGCCTTCCCGTCGCTCGTCAAGGCATTCCAGGGCGGCACCCCGGAGACGGCTTTCGCCCGTCCCTACACGACCGACCTGATGGGCTGGTTCGACGACTTCTCCACGACGGGCCCCGGCTTCGACGCCATCGGCTCGATCGCGAAGGCCCACAACAACGTGTCCGAGAACCTGCCGCCGAACCCCGGCGTGCCGGTGGCGCAGAACCAGTACAAGCGCTGCCCGGGCGGGGCCGAGGCGGCAGCCTCCGACGGCTCGAACGTCCTCAGCTCCGAGGAGGAGAAGGCCCTCGACTGCCGTAACGGCGACCGCGCGGTGCAGAGCTACCCATGAGACGACTCTTCACAGGCGCGGTCGTGGTGGGCACGGTGGTCGCCGCTCTCCTGCTGTCCGGGGCCTCCAGCAGCGGCAAGAAGACGCGCACGTACAAGATCGCCTTCGACAACGCCTTCGGCCTGGTCGAGGGCGGCGACTTCCGCATCGGAGGCGTCAAGGCCGGCAAGACCACGAAGTTCGACGTGCGCAAGCCGAAGGGGCACGCGCCGCAGGCAGTGGTCGAGGCCAAGGTCACGGACTCCAAGTTCCGCGACTTCCGCAGCGACGCGAGCTGCCAGATCCTGCAGCAGTCGGTGATCGGCGAGTACTACGTCGACTGCCAGCCCGGAAGCAAGGGGCGCAGGCTCTCCACGCATGGTGGCTTCGTGTCCGTGACCCACAACCAGTCCACGATCCCCCAGGACCTCGTCAACGACATCCAGCGCCGCCCGACCCGAGAGCGCCTACGCCTGATCATCACGGAGCTCGGCACGGGGCTTGCCGGCCGGCCGGATGACCTGCAGGCGGTGCTGAAGCGCGCGGCGCCCGGACTGCGCGACACGAGCAAGGTGCTCAAGCTGCTCGGCGACCAGAACCAGGTGATCAAGAACTTCGTGACCGACTCCGACACGGTCGTGGCGGAGCTCGCGGCCAACCGCAAGGACGTCTCGCGCTGGGCCGTCGAGGCGGGCAAGACGGCGGCAATCTCCGCCACGCGGCACCAGGACATCTCGCGTCAGTGGCACAAGCTGCCGCGCTTCCTGCAGGAGCTCCGGCCCACGATGGCCAGGCTCGGCGAGCTCTCCGACGAGCAGGTGCCGTTGCTGTCCGACCTCAGGCGCGCGGCGCCCTCCCTGTACGCCTTCTTCAAGCGCATCGGGCCGTTCTCGGAGGCCTCCCGGCCCGCGACGCGCTCGCTCGGCAAGTCGTCCGTGGCCGGCACGAAGGCCTTCCGCGTGGCGGCGCCCAGCATCCGCGAGCTGAAGGCCCTGGCCCCCGAGCTGCAGCCGACGGTCAAGCCGCTTCGGCAGCTGCTGCAGACGATCGACGACCGCGACCGGACGGTGCGTCTGCCGAACACGCTCGACGAGGCCTTCGGCAAGACCCCACCGCCGCCCGA
>JBHELQ010000105.1:0-4199 GCA_046262995.1 Thermoleophilaceae bacterium | reverse complement strand
GCTGTTCGACTGCGGCGAGGGCACGCAACGCCAGCTCGTGCGCTCGATCGGCCTGGTCGAGCTCGAGGAGGTCTTCCTGACCCACTTCCACGCCGACCACGTGCTCGGCCTGCCGGGCATGCTGAAGACGTTCAGCCTGCGCCAGCGCGAGCGGCCGCTGACGGTGTACGGCCCGCCGGGGCTCGAGCGAATGGTGGCCGGGCTCGCTCGCGTGATCGGCAGGACGACCTTTCCGCTGGAGCTCGTGGAGCTCGAAGCGAACGCGGAGCTGCCCCGCGACGGCTACCGGATCGCCGCCTTCGCGGTCGATCACCCGCCGCTGGCATATGGCTACGCCATCGTCGAGGACGAGCGGCCCGGCCATCTGGACGCGGAGCGCGCCGCCGAGCTCGGGGTGGCTTCGGGCCCCGACCTCGGCCGGCTGCAGCAGGGCGAGGTCGTGCAGGGCGCCCATGGCGAGGTGCGCCCCGAGCAGGTGCTCGGCGAAGCGAGGCGCGGGCGCAAGCTGGCCCTGGCCGGAGACAGCGCCCCCTGCGAGATGACTCGCGCGGCCGCCTTCGGCGCCGACCTGCTGGTCCACGAGGCGACGTTCATGCACGAGGAGGCGGAGCGGGCGGCCGAGACCCGCCACTCGACCGCGCGCCAGGCGGCCGAGGTGGCGGCCGCGGCCCGGGTCGGGCTGCTCGCGCTGACGCACGTCTCGCCGCGCTACGGCGGCGGCGAGGTGCGCGACGAGGCCCGCGCGGTGTTCGAGCGAACCGTGGTGCCACGCGACTTCGACCGGATCGAGATCCCGTTCCCGGAGCGGGGACGGCCCGAGCACGTCAGGGCGACGGAGGCCGACATCCAGGACCCCTGATACGCTCGACGCGGTTCCTTTAACCCGGTCCGGAGAGGCCAGGAAGGGGCGGTGAAGTGAGCGAGAAGACGGTCCTCGACCGCGAGGACGTGCGGCGCACCCTGGTGCGGATCGCACACGAAATCGTCGAGAACACCGGAGGCGAGGGCGTCGCGGTCGTCGGTATCCACCGTCGCGGCGCCGTGCTGGCCGGTCGCCTGCGCGACCTGGTGGCGGAGCTCGTGGGGGAGCCCGTCCCGCTCGGGGACCTGGACATCAGCTTCTACCGCGACGACGTCGCGACCCGCGAGCCCGGCGCCCAGCCGGTCGTCCACTCGACCCACATCGACTTCCCGGTCGAGGACACGACGGTCGTGCTGGTCGACGACGTCCTTTACACGGGCAGGACCGTGCGGGCGGCGATCGACGCGCTGTTCGACTTCGGACGCCCGCGCAAGGTCCAGCTCGCGGTGCTGGCGGACCGCGGCCACCGTGAGCTGCCGATTCGCCCCGATTACGTCGGCAAGAACCTGCCGACCGCGCATTCCGAGCGCGTGAACGTGCGCGTCGACGAGCTCGACGGGGCCGATGAGGTCGCGATCGCACCTGCTCCCGTGGAGGCCGCATGAACCGCCACCTGCTGTCGATCGACGATCTGACGCGCGAGGACATCGAGCGCATCCTGGACCGGGCCGCGAGCTTCGCCGAGGTCTCCGGGCGCGAGATCAAGAAGGTGCCCACGCTGCGCGGCCGCACCGTGATCAACCTCTTCTACGAGGCCTCGACACGGACCAGCTCGTCGTTCGAGATCGCCGCCAAGCGGCTGTCGGCGGACCTCGTGTCGATCAAGGCGCTCGGCTCCTCGGTCGACAAGGGCGAGTCGCTCAAGGACACGGTCCAGACCCTGTCGGCCTACGACCCGGCCGCGATCGTCATGCGCTCCCCGCACGTCGGCGCCGCCGCGCTCGTGGCGCGCTGGACGGGCGCCTCGGTGATCAACGCCGGCGACGGCAAGCACGAGCACCCCACCCAGGCGCTGCTCGACCTGTACACGCTCGGCCGCCGCGTGGGCTCGCTCGACGGGATCAAGCTCTGGATCGTCGGCGACGTCCTGCACAGCCGGGTGGCACGGTCCGGGATCCTTGCCTTCACGCGCATGGGCTGTCAGGTGACCGTCTGCGGGCCGCCGACGCTGATCCCGCGGGAGATCGAGACCCTCGGCTGCCAGGTGCGCTACACGCTCGACGAGCTGGGCGACGCGGACGTGGTCTACGCGCTGCGCATGCAGCGCGAGCGCATGGAGGGATCGTTCGTGCCCTCGCTGCGCGAGTACGCCGCCGCGTATCAGATCGACGGCCGCCGGCTGGGGCCCGGACAGCTCCTGATGCATCCGGGGCCGGTCAACCGCGGGGTCGAGCTGTCCGCCGAGGTCATCGACTCGCCACAGGCGCTGATCACGCAGCAGGTTGAGTCGGGAGTGGTGGTCCGGATGGCGGTGCTCTACGAGCTGCTGGCCGGCGCCCGCTCGGGCGCGCCCGCCCCCGCGCCGGAGACGACGGAGCCGCAGCCGGCGTGATCGCGCTCGAGCGCTCGCCGTCGCCGCCCGCGACGATCGTGCTGCGCGGTGCGCGCCTGCTCGACCCGCGCGCCGGCCTGGACGAGACGGCCGACCTGCTGGTCCGTGACGGCACGATCGCCGAGCTGGGGCAGGGCCTCGACGCCCCGGACGACGCCGAGGTCGTGGACGCCGCCGGCCTGCACGCGTTCCCGGGGTTCGTGGACCCGCACGTGCACCTGCGCACGCCCGGGCGCGAGGACGAAGAGGACGTCGACTCGGGGACCCGGGCCGCCGCGGCCGGCGGCTTCTGCGCGATTCTGGCGATGCCGAACACGGACCCCGTCGTGGACTCGGCGCCCGTGCTCCAGTCGCTGCGCGAGCGGGCCAGGGCGGAGGCGCGCGTGCCGACCGGCTTTTTGGCGGCGATCACGCGCGGGCAGCGCGGCGAGGAGCTGACCGAGATGGCCGAGCTCGCCGGCGCGGGCGCCGCGGGCTTCACGGACGACGGGCTGCCGGTTCGCTCGGCCGGAATCCTGCGGCAGGCGATCCAGTACCAGCGGCTCGCCGGTGGCGTGCTCGCTCTGCACGAGGAGGACCCGACGCTGTCCGGCACGGGCGCGATGCACGAGGGCCGGGTGGCGGCGCAGCTGGGCCTGGCCGGCATCCCGTCGATCTCGGAGTCGACGACGATCGAGCGCGACTGCGCGCTGGCCGCCTACGAGGACGGCCGCGTCCACGTGCAGCATCTCTCGGCCCGACAGAGCGTCGAGGCCGTCGAGCGCGCCAAGGCCGCCGGGGTCCAGGTCACGGCAGAGGTCACTCCGCACCACCTGCTGCTCACCGAGGAGGCCGTGCGCGCCCTGGACACGAACTTCAAGATGAATCCGCCCTTGCGCGGCGAGGACGACCGAGTCTCGCTGGTGGAGGCGCTGCGGTCCGGGGCGATCGACTGCGTCGCCACCGACCACGCGCCGCACGCGCGTGAGGAGAAGGAGCAGCCGTTCGAGCTCGCGCCGATGGGCGTGACGGGGCTCGAGACGGCCTTCTCCGCGCTCTACACGGGGCTCGTCGAGCCCGGCCTGCTCGAGCTTCCCACGCTGATCGAGCGGATGACGGCCGGGGGCCGGGCGTTCGGGGTCGAAGTTCCCTCGCTCGCGCCGGGAGCGCGCGCCGACCTCTGCCTGGTCGACCTGACAGCCGACTGGGAGGTGGGGGAGGCCGGCTACGAGAGCCGGTCGGCCAACTCGGCCTTCGCCGGGCGCACGCTGTCCGCACGCGTGCGGATGACCCTGGCGGCCGGCGCCGTGGCCTACCGGGAGCGGAGCTTCGCGCTGGGGCCGGTGGCGTGACGCCGCCCGCGTACCTGCTCCTCGAGGACGGGACGCGCTTCGACGGGGAGCTGGTCGGGGCGCCCGTGGAGGCCGTCGGCGAGGTCGTCTTCAACACCTCGATGTCCGGCTACCAGGAGGCGGTCAGCGACCCGAGCTACCGCGGCCAGATCATCGTTTTCACCTATCCGCTGATCGGGAACTACGGCGTGTCGGCGGCCAACATGGAGTCGGACCGCGTTCACGCCAGGGCCGTCGTCATGCGCGAGGGCGTGGACCGCGACGACTCCGCTCAGGCCGAGGGGGGCTGGCTCAGCTGGCTGAGGGAGGGCGGGATCGCGGCACTCAGCGGCGTGGACACCCGTGCGCTCGTCCGCCACATCCGCGACAAGGGGGCCATGCGCGGCGGGCTCTTCGCGAGCGAGCTGTCCGAGCGCGAGGCGATGGAGCGGGTCATGGCGGAGCCCTCGATGAC
>JBHELQ010000104.1:0-2017 GCA_046262995.1 Thermoleophilaceae bacterium | reverse complement strand
GACTGGCTAGCCTCAACCGGTTGATGTCCGAACCGGCCCGCACCAGCTCCACGCCCGTCTCGGGCCGCGTCTATCTGCTCGCCGACAACCCGCGCGACCCGGAGATCGTCTTCAGCTTCCCGGTCCACGACGAGCTGAACGAGGCCGTCAGGCAGCTGCCGGGGCGCTGGTTCGACTGGCAGCGCAAGAACTGGCGCGTGCCCGCGGACCCCCGCCTGGCCAAGCCGGTCCAGGGCGTGCTGGTCCGCTTCCCCGAGCTGGTGCCGAGCCCCGAGGTGCTCGACTGGCTGAGCGACTCCAGCCGCTGGCGCGGGGTGGCCACGGCGCACCAGGACGAGCACGGACGGGGCGCCTTCCTGCTGCGCACGCTCTCGGGCGACCCGCCGGCCGAGCTCGAGGAGGCGGCCAGGGTGGGGCAGGACCGACTGCAGCTGCCCTTCAGCGCCGATAGCGCGGAGCTGCTCTCTGAGCTCGAGCGGGTGCAGCTCGACGACCTCGCGCGCGCGTGCGTAAGGGACCTCCGGGTCGGTCGCGCCCCTGCGCCGGCCGAGCTGTCGATGGGCGTGGACGACGACGGCGAGCTCGAGTTCACCCTGGTCACCCGCTGGAACCCGGCGCCCGCCCACGAGTTCAGGCGGCTGCCAGACGCCCGGCTCTTCTACCGCGAGGGCCGCGTCTACAACCAGGCCGCCACCTCGGGCGTCGCGGTGCCGGCCGACCCGGCGCTCGCCAGGCACCTCGCCGACTTCGTCGCCAAGCACCATGAGGTCCAGGTCGACGAGCGGGCACGGGAACTGATCGCCGAGCTCATCGTGAAGCACGACCGGGCGGAGCGGACCGTCGCCCTCTCGTACGCCGAGACCGCCGAGCTGCCGGACGGCCTGGAGCTCGGCGGCGAGCTCCACCCCTTCCAGCGCGCCGGCGTGCAGTACGCGCTGGAGCGGCGCCAGACCTACATCGCCGACGAGCAGGGCCTGGGCAAGACGGTCCAGGCGCTGGCGACGCTCGAGGCCGACGGCGCCTTCCCGGCCGTCGTGGTCTGTCCGGCGTCGATGAAGCTGATGTGGGAGCGCGAGAGCGGGATCTGGCTGCCGGAGCGGAGCGTGGCGGTGCTGAGCGGGCGCGGGGAGGAGGCCTGGACCGAGGAGGCGCAGAGCGCCGAGATCGTGGTCCTCAACTACGACATCCTCGAGGCGCACATCCGCAAGCTGATCCGGCTCGAGCCGCGCGCGCTCGTGCTCGACGAGTCGCACTACGTGAAGAACCCGCAGGCGGGCCGGACCAAGGCCGCGCTGGAGCTGGCCGCGGCGCTGCCACCCGACTCGCTGCGGCTGGCGCTGACCGGCACGCCGATCCTGAACCGCGCCGAGGAGCTCGTCTCGCAGCTGCGGGTGCTGGGACTGCTGGGCGAGTTCGGCAGCGGGGCGCGGCTGGCGCGGCGCTTCCGCTCGGCGGGCAGCGACGACCGCCTGCACTGGAACCTGCGCGCGATCGGCTACGTGCGGCGGACGAAGAAGCAGGTGCTGCCGCAGCTGCCGGCAAAGCGCCAGGACACCGTGCCGCTGCTCTTGGCGAACGAGCAGGAGTACCGGCTGGCCGAGGAGGACGTGATCGCTTGGCTCCAAACGCTGCCGCTCGACCTGCGCGAGCTCGACGCCAAGGTTGCGGCGGCGCTCCGCTCAGAGCAGCTCGTGCGCCTGAACCACCTGCGCCAGCTGGCGGCCGCCGGCAAGCTGCCGACGGCGCTCAACTGGGTCCAGGACTTCCTCGCCTCGGGCGAGCCGCTCGTCGTGTTCGCCGACCACGTCGCGATCCAGCAGGCGCTGATCGAGCGCTTCCCGCATGCCGCCCACCTCCTGGGCTCGGATTCGAGCGAGGCGCGCCAGCGCGCGGTCGACTCCTTCCAGTTGGAGGACGGCCCGCAGCTGATCGTCTGCTCACTGCGGGCGGGGTCGCAGGGAATCACGCTGACCCGGGCCTCGAACGTCGCCTTCCTCGAGCTCGACTGGACCCCGGC
>JBHELQ010000103.1:0-1844 GCA_046262995.1 Thermoleophilaceae bacterium | reverse complement strand
CCTGTGGGTCGTCGGCCGCTTCTGGGAGACCTGGTTCGGAGACAAGCTGCCCGACTGGGCGCAGGGCGTTATCGCAAACGCGATCGGGGCACTCGTCCTGATTCCGGCCTTCTGGCTAATCCTTCGCTCGGTCCGCCTAGTGTCAATGCTGTTCATTTTACGATCCGGATGGCGGTGGCGAAGTCGGTCCGGGTGATCGACTGCGGTGCGCGGGACCGCAGCGGATAGCTGCTCATCTTACGCTTGACCCCACGCGGCACCTGCCGTCCACGGCCGCTTACTGCGCGCTCTTCCAGGATCTCGTCCAGCACCGCCTTATGTAGGATGCGCCTGGCCCGAGGGGGAAAGTGCGGCGAACAGCGGCACCTTGCGCCGGACCACGCGCACCGCGTGCGAGAAGGAGAGGCGGTCGGGGTCCTCATCGGCTTTCAAGGCCGCTTCGTGCATCAGCCCGCGTACGGCGAAATGCGCCAGCAATAGGCCCCAGAACTCCTGCCGGACCAATTCCGGGGTCTTGCTGCGCAGCACCACCCGCGCCCCGCGCAGGTGCGTCTTCAGTTCGGCGAAGGCGCCCTCGATCTCCCAGCGCTCGTGATAGAGCGCGGCCAGCTCCGCCGCGGGCGCCTTATGCGGGTCGAGGATGCTGGTTAGCAGCCGGTAAAGCGGCTCGGCCCCGGCCACGCCCTCCAGCCGGTACTCGACGACGCGTACCCGGATGCCGCCGGTGCGGTGCCGCCGGTCCTTGTCGCTGGGGTAGACTGTCGTCCGGTAGGAGCCGTCGGCCAGCACCACCTCCCGCGGCAGGCGCAGGTTGTGTTTCACCCGCCAGAGCAGGTCGGCGCCGGTGTCCAGCGCCAGCAGCCAGAGCGCATGGCCGTAGAACTGCCGGTCCGCCAGGCACAACATGCCGGGACGCAGCGCCGCCAGCACCGCCCGGGCCAGCGTCGTCTCACCCTCGGCATAAGGCCCGAGATGGGCGCCAAACAGCACGTGCGTGCCATTTTCCACCAGCGCCACGAAACGCAGTTGCGGGAAGGCGCTCGCGCCACGGCTGGCCCCTGGCGAGCCGAATGCGGCGCTGTTCGTCGCGGTGTCGGCCACGTCGAGGCAGGAGCCATCCAGGCTGACCAGCCGCCAGTCCCGATACCACGCCCCCTTGCTGGCGCGGGTAGCGATGGGGCGCACCACTTCCTCATAGAGCCGGCGCAGCGGCGCTTCGCCCAGGCGACTGCGCGCCTGCGAGATGCCGCTCTTACCGGCCACCCTGATTGCCTCGGCGCCCCACAGCCAGCGCAGCCCCTCCAGCAGGCAGCGCAGCACCTCGCGCGTGCTCGAGCCCATGTAGAGCGCCAGGGCAATGGCGTAGTAGACCATCACCTGCGCCGGCAGATCGCGCTCGCGCTCGCTCGCCCGGCCAGTCTCCGCCAGCACTTGGCGCACCCGCTCGGGTGGCACTGCCCGGGCGATCACCCCGAGACTGATGTGGTCACTCAGACGAATCCCGGCCGGAAGGCCGGCAGGAACACCGGCCATCGCTGCCGACCCCGCATCACCAGACCGGCAGCTTACGACCCTAACGGGACAAAGTGAACAGCATTGCGTTAAACTGTGTAAATCTGCGGCAATGCGCCGCTGATTGCGCCGGCCGCGATTGGATGATTGGATCGAAAGGTCCAGGCCAACGGCGCGGCCGCTCAGTTGCTTGTCTGCTGTAAAGAATACCGACAAGCTCGCGATGTTGCTATGCCGCTTTGCCAAACTTGGCGCCGGGTTCGCGACGCGCTCGCTTGCCCTTCGAGGTGGCGGGCCGAGGCACCGGGAGAGAATGGACAGGCTCTCTCATT
>JBHELQ010000102.1:0-28677 GCA_046262995.1 Thermoleophilaceae bacterium | reverse complement strand
CATCGTGAGGGCGAGGACGCGGTCGTAGCCGGCGGCGCCAAAGCGGCCGGCCGCTCGGACGTAGGAGTCCTCGGTGCTAGGCGACGTCGCGGAGCTTCTGCGCCTCGGCGAGGCTCTGGAGCTTCTTCAGCGACTGGTTCTCGATCTGACGGATCCGCTCGCGCGTCACGTTGAACGTGCGGCCGACCTCGTCGAGCGTGCGGGGGTGCTCCCCGCCCAGCCCGTAGCGGAGCTCGAGCACGCGGCGCTCGCGGTACGAGAGGTTCTCGAGCGCCTCGCGGAGAGCCTCCTTCGTGAGAATCTCGGCGGCGCGCTCGTAGGGCGACTCGGCCCGCTCGTCGGCGATGAACTGGCCGAACTCGGACTCCTCCTCGTCGCCGACCGGCTTCTCGAGCGACACGGGCGCCTGCGCGGACCGCTTGATCGAGTCGACCTCGTCGGGCTCGATGCCCGTGACGTCGGCGATCTCCTCCGGCGTGGGCTCACGGCCCAGCTCGGTGACGAGCTTGCGCTCGGCGCGGCCGATCTTGTTCAGCTTCTCGACAACGTGCACCGGGATCCGGATCGTGCGCGCCTTGTCGGCAAGCGCGCGAGCGATCGCCTGTCGAATCCACCAGGTGGCGTAGGTCGAGAACTTGAAGCCCTTGCGGTAGTCGAACTTCTCGGCCGCGCGGACCAGGCCCAGCGTGCCCTCCTGGATCAGGTCCAGGAACGGCAGGCCCTGGTTGCGGTAGTTCTTGGCGATCGAGACGACCAGGCGCAGGTTCGACTCGACCATCTTCTGCTTGGCGTCGAGGTCGCCGCGCTCGATCCGCTTGGCCAGGTCGACCTCCTCCTGCGCCGTCAGCAGCCGCACCTTCCCGATGTCCTTCAGGAACAGCTGCAGCGAGTCCGTCGTCATGTCCGGCTTGAGGTCGATCGTGGCCTTGGCCTTGCGGCGCCGGCCCTTGGCGTCGCCGCGCTCCTCCTCCGGTTGCTGCGCGATGCCCGGGTCGAGGTCCTCGACCAGCTCGATCTCGGACTTCTCGAGGAAGGTGTGCAGATCCTCGACGTCGCCCTCGTCGAGGTCGACCTCCTGGAGCGCCGTCGCCACCTCGGCGAAGGTCAGGACCCCGGTTTGCTGCCCCTTCGTGAGGAGGAGCTTGACCTCCTCGAGCTCTTGCAGTTCAGCTACCGACATTTCCTTCCTTGGCTACGCGCACAGCCCGCCGCGCCGCGACGGGCCGATTCAAACAGACGTTCGTGACTATAAGGCTTCAGTTTTTGAAGTCAATCGACAAACCGCGGAATTTGCGTTGACTCGTCGGCTTGGGCCCGGCTCCCTGCACCCCGAGGCCTGCCCGGCGGTACACAAGACACCACTTGTCCCCAGTTAGGGTGGCCTCGAAACGTTCTCACAGCAGGGTCTACCCGGGACCCACGGGCTGCGACACGTTCACATTATGCCCCACTAGACTGCCGCTCGATGGACGAGGAAGGGGGAGTGCTCGGCAAGCTGCCGCGCTCGCGCCCTGGAACGCGCAGCCGGAAACGCGCCGCGGGCAGGCCCCGCCAGGCGTCGCGCCCCCCGGAGGCATCGCAACCGGCGGCCACCGACACGGCGCCCCGCGACGCCAAGCCGGCCCGCGCAGCTGACGCCGATCCGGTGGGCGACGCGGTGAGGCTCGCCCTGAAGGCCCCGGTGCTCGGCGCCCGCGTGGGCGCAGGCATCACGCGCGAGCTGCTGCGGCGGCTTCCGCGGCCTTGAAGTCGTACCTCGCCACCTTCTACCGCAAGGCCTACACCGACAACCTCACGGGCCTCTCGGGGATGGTGGCCTACAACCTGCTGCTCTCGGTCTTTCCCGTGGCGCTCCTCGCGCTGTTCGTCGCCGGGCGCCTGCTCCAGTCGCACGAGCTCGAGACCAGCGTGCTCAAGGACCTCCAGCAGCTCTTCCCCACCGCGGCGGAGCACACCCTGACTGACGCGCTCGAGCGCGTGCGCAACTCGTCGACGAGCCTCGGAGTGTTCGCGGCCCTGTCGAGCATCTGGATCGGCGCCTCGTTCTGGGGCGCGCTCGACACCGCCTTCTGCCGCATCTACCACGTCCGCTGCCGCAGCTGGCTGGAGCAGAAGCGCTTCGCGCTCGCGATGCTCGTGGTGGTGCTGCTGTTCATGGCCGCGACCGTGGCCGTGCCGGCCCTGCAGAGCCTCCTGACTTCCGGCGCCCACGACCTCCCGTTCGGTCTCTCCGACGTGGCGGGCGTCGTGTACGGCCTGACCCTGGCCGCCGGCCTCCTGCTCCTGTTCGCGATTCTCTGCCTCGTCTACTGGACGGTCCCCAACCGCCTGGTTCCCTGGGGCGCGATCTGGCCGGGGGGCGGCGCCGCCACGGCGGCGATCGGCATCGTCGACTACGCCTTCCCCGCCTACCTGAACCACATCTCGACGATCGGCCACTTCGGCACCACGTTCGTGTTCGTCGTAATCGTCCTCGTCTGGTTCTACGCGCTGGCGCTCATCATCCTCGGCGGGGCCGTGGTGAATGCGATGCGCTTCGAGCTCGACGACACGGGCGAGATCACCCACGCCGGCCCCTGATCCGCACGGCACCCGGCGGGGCGCCCCCGGCGGCCGGAGGTATTGTTGCCGTCGATGCCCTCGACGGAGGCTCCCCGCTGCCTGATAGTGGATGAGCACCCGGTCGTGCGAGCGGGCGTTCGGGCGCTGCTCGAGGGGGCCTGGGAGGAGGCCCGGGTCGCCGACGCCGAGTCCGTCAAGGAGGCCGCCGGGCGCGTGAACGGCGAGTCCCTGGACGTCGTCATTGTCGACCCCTGGCGAGCCGGCGCGGACGTCGCCGAGGTGGTCAACAGCCTGCAGGGCCTGGCGGCGCCGGTCGTCGTCTTGACCTCAGACGGCGGGGCCCGCCTCCTGAGCGAAGCGCTGAAGGCAGGCGTCAAGGGCTACGTGCGAAAGGACTCCCCCTCCGCCGATCTGCTGCGTGCGATCGAGGCCGCGCTCGAGGGCGAGTTCTACGTCGACCCCGGCCTCTCGTCGACGATCGTGCTCGACGAGGCCGACCGCACGCTGAGCGCCCGGCAGCGCGAGATCCTGCAGATGCTCGCCGACGGCATGCAGACGGATGCCGTCGCGACCAAACTCGGCCTGTCGACGGAGACGATCCGCACCCACACGAAGCGGATCCTGGCCAAGCTCGAGGCATCGACCCGCACGCAGGCCGTGGCCATCGGCATCCGTCACGGCCTGATCGAGTAGCCGGTCCCCGGGCTCGCCGGCTAGCGCTTCGCCTGCTCGGCGAGCTTTGTGCCGTTCGAGCCGCCCACCGCCACCGCCTCGCCGTTGGCCTTCGCGCGGTACATGGCCTGGTCGGCCGCCTCGAGCAGGGCGTCGGCCTCCTCGCCCTGCTCGGGGCACGCCGCCACGCCGATCGAGACGCCGACCGGCGGGTTGTCGGGCGTCACCACCTCTTCGCGTATGGCCTCGACCAGCCGGCCGGCCAGATTGGCGCCGCTCTCGCTGCCCTGCTCGGGCGCCAGCACGCAGAACTCGTCGCCGCCCAACCTCGCCGCCGTGTCGACCGACCGCACGGCACGGCGCATGGCCATCGCCACCTGCATCAGGACGCGGTCGCCGGCCTGGTGGCCGTGGGCGTCGTTGACGCGCTTCAAGCCGTCGATGTCGAGCAGGAGGACCGCGAAGGGATGCGAGTAGCGCTTCTGGACGTCCAGCAGCTGAGCGATCTCGCGCTGCAGGTAACGGAGGTTGTAGAGCCCGGTCAGCGGATCGGTATTCGCCTGCGACTCGAGCTCGCGCGAGCGAGTTCGGACGAGCTCCTCGACCGCCGCCGCCTGGACCGCTCCCGCGGCCTCCGCCAGCCGCTCGGCGGCGTCGGCGAAGGCCTGGGGCTCGCTGCCGGCGAACTCGTCCCGCAGCGCCCGCAACAGCACTGCCTGAAGGGCCGCTATGTCCCGGGCGAGCTCGGCAGCCGAGAAGTCGCCGCCGGCGCGCAGGGCCGCGAGGCCCGCCGCCCGCCCGATGGCGTCGCCCGAGAGCTGGATCCCCTCGGCGCTCTCGGCCTCGGCGGCGACCCTGAGCAGGTCGCTGATCAGCTCGGGCAGCTCGCGGGCGATGCGGTCGGTGGGCAGCGCGCGGATCTCCTCGAGTGAGGCGCGCTCGATCACCCGGACGAGCCATGCCTTGGCGAGCTGCTCCTTGGAGCGATCGAGCCGTCCAAGCGGCCCGCTGATGGCTGTCATACGGCGGCGATCCTCTGTTTTCCCCGACTCGGTGGCGCGGTCTGATCCTAACCCCGCCTACGGAGGAAACGCGCGCACGCTGAGAAGATTGCGCGGGTGGGCGGAGCGATTTCGATTCAAGAGGGCTCGTGAGGAGGCGCGACCCGCGCCGGATGCTGGCCCGGCGGCGCCAGGCGCGCGCCCGCGTGCGGATCCTGGAAGTCCCCCAATCCGGCTCGAACCCTGACGGCAGCCTGACGAGCCGCCAGACCGCCGAGGTCACGCTGCCCCGCTCCGAGCTCGACCGGATCTGGACCCCCGAGTACCTCGAACGGCTGGCGCGAACGTACTGGCGCTTCCTGACCCGGATGTCGTTGGGCCTGCTGCGCGTCCGCTACACGGCGGATTCGCGCGAGGTCGTCCTGCTCGGCCGGCCGCTCGTGCTGCTGCGCTTCTCGGCGCCGGAGTACGACATCCGGGCAAATGCTGCCAGCGTCACCTGGCGCATCCAGCGCGGGCTGCTGGTGGCCCCCGGCGGACGCGGCAAGGGCTACCTGCGGATCGCCGTGCTGCGGGTCGCCGAGCGCGGAGACGAGGCAGCCGTCTGGGTCGCCTCGGAGGTGGCGAGCTTCTTCCCCATGATCGGCGGCTGGGGCTGGTTCCAGCGCGTCGGTCGGCCGCTCTACCGCATCACCCAGCTGCGCATCCACGTGGTCGTCACGCACGCGTTCCTGCGCTCGCTGGCGAACCTGGACCTGGCGCCGTCGGTGGTGGGCGCGCTCGCTCGGACCGAACTCAGCTGACGCCGGCCATGGCGGGGAGGACCGAGCCGGGCAAGAACGCAGGGAGGCCGTAGTGCTCCGCACACGGCCGACCGAGGACGCGGCCCGGCGACGGTCATCGCCGTCGTGGCGGCGTCAGCCCAGGCGCTCGCCGGTTATTGCGCGCAGCTTCGAGCGGTCGTGTCGCGCCGTGACGGTGCGCACGGTCCCGGAGCGCGAGCGCATGCTGATCGACTCAGTGGTCGCGCCCTCCGGGCCGCTGAAGTGGACGCCCTCGAGCATCTCGCCGTCGGTCACGCCGGTGGCGGCGAAGAAGACGTTCTCCCCCGACACGAGGTCGTCCTTGTCGAGCACCCGCTCGAGGTCGTAGCCCGCGTCGAGCGCGGCGCGGCGCTCCTCCTCGTCGCGCGGCCACAGCCGGCCGAGGATCTGTCCGCCGATGCATTGGATCGCGGCCGCGGCCAGGACCCCTTCAGGGGTGCCGCCTATGCCCCACAGCAGGTCGACGGCCGAGCCCTGCGTGACCGCGACCAGCGCCGCCGAGACATCGCCGTGCGGGATCAGGCGGATACGCGCCCCCACCTCGCGGATCTCGCGCATTGCCTCCTCGTGGCGGGGCCGGTCGAGCATGATCACGACGAGGTCCCCGACGTCGGAGCCCTTCTCCCTCGCCATCAGCTGGAGCGTCTCCCCGAGCGGGCGCTCCAGCTCGAGCAGGTGGGCGAGGTCCCTGGAGGTCGCCATCTTCAGCATGTACACGCAGGGCCCCGGGTCGAACATCGTGCCTCGGTCCGAGACGGCGATCGTGGCTATCGCGTTCGGCATGCCCTTCGCGCACAGGTCCGTGCCCTCGAGCGGGTCGACGGCGACATCGACCTCCGGCGTCGAGCCGCCGCCGACGCGCTCGCCGTTGTAGAGCATCGGGGCCTCGTCCTTCTCGCCCTCGCCGATCACCACGTGTCCCTGCATGCTCACCGTGTCCAGCAGCATCCGCATCGCGTCCACGGCGGCCTGGTCGGCGGCGATCTTGTCGCCGCGGCCGATCCAGCGGGCGGCCGCGAGCGCCGCGTACTCGGTCGTCCGCACGAGCTCGAGGGCGAGGTTGCGATCCGGACGATGCCCGTCGGCGGTCGTCCCGGCCGCCGCCTCCGTGGCCATGCGCCCCTCCATCGGCGCGGAAGCTACAGGACGCCCGGCGGCTTGTTGTCCGTGTAGTGCGACTGCCGCAGATAGCCCGCGTAGACGAGGCCCGCAGCCGCCAGCAAGCCGACGAAATAGCCGATCGAGAGCGAGATCTCGATGCCCGGCTTGGGCTTCCCGAGGATGATGCCGTTGCAGAGGATCAGGATGAACGCCGTGATGCCCGCGATCGCGGTCAGCTCGCCCGGTCGCCACGTGAGCGCGTGGCCGCGAATCAGGATCCAGGTGAGGATGAACGGCGCGATCAGGGCCAGCACCAGGAGCGCGTCGAGCAACTTGAAGGTCTCCCAGGCGTTGGCCATCTCGCCGGGACCGATGTGGGCGGTGTTGATCCTCGAGTGCGGGTTGCTGCCGCTCGTGGCGAACCAGGGCAGGAACATCGCGCCCAGGAGCAACAGGCCGGCCGCCATCCCGACGAGCTCCCCCCGGGACACCCGCGAGCGGTCGAAGTAGGGCTTGTCCTTCTCGAGCTCGATCCGCTGGCCGCGGCCGATCCGACAGAGGATCGCGCCGAAGACCGCGGTGATGATCGCGAGCTGCCACTTCGGGTCCTTCAGCTCGAACTTGGGCTCGGTGTCGATCAGGATCTGATTGACGATCAGGATGAAGCCGCCGAAGAAGCCGCCGGCGACGAACCCCCTGAACATCGCCTCGCGCGCGTTGCGGTGCTCGAGGCCGACCACGATCTGCAGCAGGATCGCCACGGGCAGCGTGAGGATCAGGTATGCGACCTTGCTTTCGCCGAGCACCCAGCCGCAGAGCGAGCCGAACAGCGCGGGTGGGATCGTGATCAGGAAGATCCGCACGGGCAGCGGCCGGTCCGCCCACAGGTGCGGCAGCTTGGAGTGCTTCTCCTCGTGTTCGCGGTGCTCGTCCTGGGTCTCCCCCGGCGGCTCCAGAACCGCGGTGCCGGCTCCTCCCCCAGAGCCCGAGTCGACCGCTTCGCGGTCAGGCGCTTCCATCGTGCGGAAAGCTACTACGGCCGGCCAGCCGAGCCAAGTGGGAGCGGTTAGGGTCCCCGCACTATGGCCGCCGAACGCCGCTGGGGCCTCTCGATCGACCTGCCCGGGTTGAAGCTGCCGGAGCGGGCTCCCATCCTGCGCGCAGCCGAGCAGGCGGGCTACACCGACGGCTGGCCCGGCGAGGTCTCGGGTCACGACGGCTTCACGCCGGTGACGGTCGCCGCGATGGCCACCGAGCGGATGCGCGTGGGCACCGGAGTCGTGAACGTCTTCACGCGCGGGCCGGCGGTGCTGGCCCAGCACGCCGCGGCACTCCAGGAGCTCTCCGGCGGTCGCTTCTGCCTGGGTATCGGCTCGTCGTCCAACGTGATCGTCGAGCGCTGGAACGGGATCCCGTTCGAGAAGCCTCTGACGCGGGTGCGCGAGTCCGTCGAGTTCCTCCGCGCGGCGCTCGCGGGGGAGCGCGCGGGGGGCGGCTTCAAGCTCGAGCAGCCTCCCGAGCAGCCGGTGCCGATCGTGATCGCGGGCCTGCGGGGCAAGATGCTTCAGCTGGCGGGGGAGCTCGGCGACGGCGCGTTCGTGAACTTCACTCCGCTGGCTTCGGTCGAGCAGGTGATCGACGAGATCCGCGCAGGTGAGGACCAGGGCGGAAAGGAGGCCGGCGCGACCGAGGTCCTGTGCCGCTTCTTCTGCATCCAGGGCGACCCGGAGCAGACGGCCGCGATGGCCCGCTGGATGTTCTGCGCCTACGCGACCGTGCCGGTGTACGAGAAGTACTTTCGCTGGCTCGGCTACGGGGACGCCATCGACCCGCTCGTCGAGGCGTGGCGCGAGGGCGACCGCAAGCGGGCCCTGCAGGCCGCCCCGCAGGAGCTGATCGAGGACATCTTCGTGCTCGGCGAGCCGGCGGAGCAGCGAAAGCGCCTGGCGGAGTTCGTCGAGCGCGGAATCACCCTGCCGGT
Organism: Thermoleophilaceae bacterium; assembly: GCA_046262995.1. Lineage (GTDB taxonomy): Bacteria > Actinomycetota > Thermoleophilia > Solirubrobacterales > Thermoleophilaceae > JBHELQ01. The sequence goes on along the minus strand of JBHELQ010000102.1, from coordinate 20,536 downwards.
CCTGATGATCGTGCCCGGGGACGGGTCGGCGGGCCCCGACGCCTACGGTGAGCTCGTGGAGGCGCTTGCCCCGCCCGGGTAGGCCGGTTAGGTTCAGCCCCTCAGACGATTCCAAGGAGGAACCCAGTGGCGGTCACCAAGATCATCGAGGTCGTCGGCAGCTCACCGGACGGGTCCGACGCCGCCGTACAGGCGGCCCTGAGCGACGCGCGGCAAAGCCTGCGCAACATCAAGGCCGTGGACGTGGTCTCGACCGGTTTGCGCGGCGACGACCTGAACGAGTGGCGCGCCCTGGTCCGCATCTCGTTCCTGATCGAGCGCGTCACCGAGTAACACGCAGCGGCCCCGCGGGACTGCTTAAGAGGCTTCGCCCAACCACCCTGTGCGCTCCCAGACCTACGACACATCGCCCCTTGGAGGGGTCGAGCCGCTGGACGAGCAGGCCCTGGCCGCGGGCCTCGAGGAGTCGCGCGGGCGGACCCTGGCGCTGGTGGCGCCGGTCTCCGAGCAGGACCTGAACCGCGTCCACGATCCGCTGATGAGCCCGCTGGTGTGGGACCTCGGGCACATCGCGGCGTTCGAGGACCTCTGGATCGCCGAACGGACGCTCGGCCTGGAGCCGCTTCGCGCCGACCTGCAGGCGGTGTACGACGCGGACGAGACTCCCCGCCACGACAGGGGCGAGCTGCCCTACCTTCGCCGCGCGGAGGCGATCGAGTTCATGGATCGGGTGCGCGAGCGCACCCTCTCGGCGCTGGCGCGGGAAGAGCGCCCGGGACCGATCTGGGACATGGTCCTTCAGCACGAGCAGCAGCACAACGAGACGATGCTTCAGACCCTGCAGCTCGCCGACGCGGGCGTCTTCGCTCCGGACCGCCGTGCCGGCGATCGGGTGGAGCGAACGGATGGGCCGACCCTGCCCGTGGAGGCCGGCCCGTTCGTGATGGGCGACGCCGGCCACGGCTTCGCCTACGACAACGAGCGCCCCGCCCGGGAGCTGTACCTCGACGCCTTCGAGATCGGCTCGCGGCCGGTGACGAACGGCGACTTCACGGCTTTCGTCGAGGACGGCGGGTATGAGCGGCCGGAGCTCTGGAGCGAGTCGGGCTGGGCCGTCCGCCAAGCCGAGGGCTGGCAGCGCCCTCTCTACTGGTCGGGCGACGGCCGGGTGCGCCGCTTCGAGCGCACGGGGCCGCTGGAGCCGGACCTGCCCGTCATGCACGTCTCGTGGTACGAGGCCGACGCGTTCGCGCGCTGGCGGGGAGCCCGCCTACCGACCGAGGCGGAGTGGGAGAAGGCGGCGCGCACCCATGGCGGGCGTCGCGGCAACCTCGACCAGCTCGACTTCGGACCGGGGCCGGCCGGTCCGTTCGTCGGCGACTGCTGGGAGTGGACCGCGACGGATTTCGACGGCTACCCGGGCTTCCGGGCCTTTCCCTACCCGGAGTACTCGGAGGCCTTCTTCGGCGCGGGCTTCAGGGTCCTGCGGGGCGCCGCCTGGGCGACCCGCCCGCGAGTCGCGCGTCCGAGCTTTCGCAACTGGGACCACCCGCAGCGCAGGCAGATCTTCTCGGGCTTTCGCTGCGTAGTGCAGGGATGACATGGAGCTTCTGACCGCCGAGCCCGACGTGCGCATCGAGCGTCATCCCGTGCGCGACACGATGGCCCGGGACGTGCGCGAGGGTCTGAACCGCGAGCCGCGCGAGCTCTCGCCCAAGTACTTCTACGACACCCGCGGCTCGCAGCTGTTCGATCGCATCACGACGCTGCCCGAGTACTACCCGACGCGCTGCGAGCGGGCGATCCTGAACCGCCAAGCTCCCGAGATCGTCGACGGTTGCGAGGAGCTCGTCGAAATCGGCTCCGGCACGGCCTCGAAGACCCGCGCCCTGCTCTATGCGATGGCCGCCCAGGGCGGGCTCAGGCGCTACGTGCCGCTGGACGTGGACGAGTCGGTGGTGCAGGACTGCGCAGTCGAGCTCGTCGAGCTCTACCCCGGGCTGCGCGTGCACGGCGTGGTGGGCGACTTCGGGCGCGACCTGGAGCGCATCCCGGCTGGCCGCCGGCGGCTGTTCGCGTTCCTCGGCGGGACGATCGGAAACCTCTTCCCCGGTGAGCGCGCGGAGTTCCTCGAGCGGCTCGGCCGGGTGATGGGACCGGAGGATCGGCTGCTCCTGGGTACGGACCTGGTCAAGGACCCCGCCGTGCTCGAGGCGGCCTACAACGACGGACAGGGGGTGACGGGGGAGTTCAACCGAAACGTCCTGCGCGTTCTGAACGACGGCCTGGACGCCGACTTCGAGCCGGAGGCCTTCGAGCACGTGGCCGCCTTCGACTCCGAGCGCTCCTGGATCGAGATGCGCCTCCGGGCGGTTGGCGCCCAGAGGGTCAGCATTCCCGGCGCGGAGCTGGAGCTGGAGCTGGCGGACGGCGAGGAGATCCGCACCGAGATCTCCGCCAAGTTCACGCCGGAGGGGGTCGAGGAGGAGCTCGACGCCGCCGGCCTGCGGGTGGGCGACTTCCTGACCGACGACGACGCCCTCTTCGGGCTGAGCGTCTCCACTCCGAGCTGCAAGTAGCCTTCAAGGCCCCTCTACGCAAAGGAGAACGAACGCCGCCATGCCCGAAGCAGTGATCGTCGATGCCGTCCGCACGCCCATCGGGCGAGCCTTCAAGGGCTCCCTTGCCCAGCTTCGTCCCGACGAGATGGGCGCCTACGTCGTGGACAGGCTGCTCGAGCGCAACGAGCAGGTCGACCCCGCTTCGGTCGAGGAGCTCTACTGCGGCTGCGGCATCCCCCAGGGCCTCCAGGCGTTCAACATCGCCCGCATCATGGTGCTGCTGTCCGAGAAGCTGCCGATCTCCGTGAACGGCGCCACGATCTCGCGCTACTGCGCCTCCAGCCTCGAGTCCATCCGGCAGGCCGCCAACGGCGTCGTCAGCGGCCAGGGCGACGTCTACATCGCGGCCGGCGTCGAATGGGTGTCCCGCTACAACGAGGCCACCGAGGGCGCCCGCAAGGAGGACCAGAACGAGAACCTCCAGGGCAAGAACGGGCAGCCCGACGTCTACATCTCCATGGGCATGACGGCCGAGAACGTGGCCGAGAAGTACGAGGTCAGCCGCTCCGACATGGACAAGTACGCGCAGCGCTCGCAGGAGCTCGCCGTCCAGTCGCAGGAGAACGGCTTCTTCGACCGCGAGATCGTGCCGGTCCCGGTCAACGGCGACCAGGTGGCGAAGGACGACGGGCCCCGGGCCAGCTCGACGCTCGAGAAGCTCGCCTCGCTCGACCCCGCCTTCAAGGAGGACGGCAAGGTCACGGCGGGCAACTCCTGCCCCCTCAACGACGGCGCCGCCGCGGTGCTCGTGATGTCGGCCGACAAGGCCAAGGAGCTCGGGGTCCAGCCGCGGGCGCGCATCGTCACGGCGGCCACGGCCGCGCTCGAGCCCGAGATCATGGGCGTCGCGCCGATCGGCGCGATCAAGAAGGTGCTGGACAGGGCCGGGATGGCGATCGAGGACGTGGACACGGTCGAGCTGAACGAGGCCTTCGCCGCGCAGGTGATCCCGATCATGGACCAGTGCGACATCCCGCTCGAGAAGATGAACCCGCACGGGGGGGCCATCGCCCTGGGGCACCCCTTCGGCATGACCGGCGCGCGGATCATGACCACGCTGCTGAACGGCCTCGAGACCGACGACAAGACGATCGGGCTCGAGACCATGTGCGTCGCCCAGGGACAGGGCGAGGCCATGATCGTCGAGCGGCTGAACTAGCCAGCTCAGGCGGCGGCGGGCGCGCCCTGCCGCACGAAGCCGGCGATCAGCTCCGCGAGCCGGGCGGGCTGGTCCTCGGGCGAGAAGGTGCGCGAGTCCTCGATCCACTCGAGCCGCGCGTCGGGGATGATCGTCGCCAGCCGCTCGGCGTGCTCGCGCGGCAGGAAGCGGTCGTCGGCCGACCACGCGATCAGGACCGGCTTGTCGAAGCCCGCGAGCCGCTCGGCCGCGTCGAGCGTGTAGCGCGGATTCAGGCCCTTCAGCACCCGGGCCAGGTCACGCCGGATCTCCCGTCTGGTCAGCGGCGGAAGGGCGTAGCTGTCCTCGGCCTCGCGCTCGATCGAGCTGTGGGTGAGCCAGCCGAAGGCGATCGGGAGGCGGCGCGGCCCGCGCATGCGAAGGGCGGCGAACGCGAGCGGGACGACGGCCGGGACCCGCGCGGGCGCGAGCACGTTCCTGAAGAAGCGCGGCGGGAAGTTCTCGAAGGCGTCGCTGGAGGTCAGGACCAGACGTCCGAGCCGGTCGGGGCTGCGGGTGGCGAAGACCTGGCACAGGCCACCCCCCGTGTCGTTGCCGACGACCGTGGCGTTCTCGGCGCCGAGCGCGCCGATCGCTTCGCCGATCATGTCCGCTAGGCCGGTCGGGCTCAGGTCCGCGTCGGGCGCCCCGACCAGGTGTGAGCCGAGCGGCAGGTCCAGCGAGATGCAGCGGAAGTCCTTCGCGAGCCCCGGGACGACCTTGCGCCAGAGGTTGGCGTTCACGAGCAGGCCGTGGACGAAGACGATCGCGGGACCCTGGCCGCGCACGTAGGCCCGCAGCGGGCCGCCCGTGAGCTCGAGCTCCCGCATCTCGCCCAGCTCGCTCGACCTCCACTCGGCCCTGTCGCTCATCCGCCGCTCCTTTCGCATACAAGCTGTATGTATCGGCTTGGCACCGTAGCATGCAGCCTGTATGCAAGGCAAGCCGTCGCGTGCGGAGCGGGCGGAGGCCACGCGGTCGAAGCTCTTGCGGGAGGCCCGGGAGCTGTTCGCCGAGCGTGGCTACGCCGTCGTGGGCACCGAGGAGATCGTGCGCGCGGCGCGCGTCACCCGCGGCGCGCTGTACCACCACTTCCGTGACAAGCGGCAGCTCTTTCGGGAGGTGCACGAGTCACTCGAGGCGGAGCTCGTCGAGCGGATCGGCGCCGCCTTGGACGGCGTGGAGGACCCGCTCGAGCTGCTCGAGACGGGCCTGCGTGCCTTCCTCGACGCCTGCACTGAGCCCGCGATCATCCGGATCGCGCTGATCGACGCCCCCACCGTGCTCGGCTGGGAGGAGTGGCGGGAGATCGACGCCAAGTACGGCCTGGGCATCGTCACCTTCGGGCTCCAGAACGCCATGGACGCGGGTGTCATGGCGCGCCAGGACGTACGCCCGCTCGCCCACATCATGCTCGGGGCCCTCGGGGAAGCCGCGCTGCTGATCGCCAACGCCGACGATCCGCAGGCCGCGCGCAAGGAGGTCGAGGGGCCGTTGCTCGGCCTGCTCGGCGGGCTCGCCCCCTAGCCGCCCTCCGCCGCGCGCAGCACGATCTTGCCGAGCTTGCCACCGGCGGCGAAGCGCTCGTACGCCTGCTCGACCTCGTCGAGCGGGTAGCCGGCCGCCACCGGGACGGTCAGGCTGCCGGCCTCGAACAGTGGCAAGACCTCGCTCTCCACGGCCCTCATGGCCAGCGCCTTCTCCTCGAGCGGGCGCGACCGCAGCGTGGAGCCCTGCAGGCGGCCGCGCTTGCCCATCAGCGCAGCCAGGTTCAGCTCGCCCTTGGCCCCGGCGCCGATCCCGATGACCACGATGCGGCCCTTCGGAGCCAGGGCCTGCACGTTCTCCTCCAGGTTGGGGGCGCCAACCAGCTCCAGGATCACGTCGAACGGCCCGGCCTCGGCGAATCCCTCCGGCGCGATCGCCCGCCCACCGAGCTGCTCCACCTGCGGCCGCAACTCCTCGTTGCGCACGCTCGCGGTCACGCGGGCGCCCACGGCGCGGCCGAGCTGGATCGCGGCGGTGCCGACCCCGCCCGCGCCGCCATGCACGAGCAGACGCTCCCCCGCCCTCAGGCCGGCCTGCGTGAAGAGCGCGTCATGGGCGGTCACGAAGACCTCCGGCAGGCCGCCCGCCTGGGGCCAGTCGAGCCCCTCCGGCACCGGCATCGCGGCCCGCTCGTGGATCACGGCCAGCTCTGCCTGGCCGCCGCCCCCGACGACCGCCATCACGCGGTCTGCCTCCCTGAAGCGCTCGGCGCCCGGGCCCAGTGCAGCGACCTCGCCGGCCAGCTCCAGCCCGGGGATGTCCTGGGGCGAGCCGGGCGGGGCCGGATAGCGGCCGCGACGCTGGAGCATGTCCGCGCCGTTCAGACCCGCGGCCCTCACGCGCACGAGCAGCTCGTGAGAGCCGGGCTCGGGATCCGGGCGCTCCTCGACACGGAGCGCTCCGTCGTCGATCACCACGGCCCGCACGGGCGGGAATCTAGTACCGCGGGCGAAATCGCGAGACCCGTGAGACCATTACCTCCGACGTGCGCTCTAGGTTTGTCGTGTCCCCATTGAGGGGTAGTTCAGGGAAACCGCTGTGGCGCTGATACCGGTAAAGCTCCCCTCGGCCCCGCCACTGTGGCGGGAGGCGCGGGTGGGCCTCGAAGCCGCCTCGCTGATGCGGGACCCCGTCTACTGGGGCGAAGGCGTCGAGTACGGCCACGACCAGCCGGTCTTCCTGATCCCGGGCTTCTTCGCCGGCGACGGCTCGCTCGCCGTGCTCACCCACTGGCTGCGCCGCAGCGGCCACCGCACCAACAAGGCCGGCATGCGGATCAACGTCGGCTGCTCCGGCAAGGGCGTGGAGTGCCTCGAGGAGCGGCTCGAGCAGCTCGTGGAGAAGACGGGCAAGCGAGCGGTGGTCATCGGGCAGAGCCGGGGCGGTAGCTTCGCCAAGGTGCTCGCCTGCCGGCGGCCCGACCTGGTCACCGGGATCATCACGCTCGGCACGCCGACGCTCGGCTCGCTCGCGGTGCATCCGCTCGTGCGCCTCCAGGTCGCCGCGGTCGGCGCCCTCGGCAGCCTCGGCACTCCGGGCCTGTTCACGCGGGCATGCCTGAACGGCGAGTGCTGCTCCGACTTCTGGCTCAAGCACGACGGGCCGCTCCCCGACGGCGTCGGCTTCGTCTCGGTCTACTCGCGCACGGACGGGATCGTCGACTGGCACGCCTGCCTTGACCCCTCCGCGGAACGCTACGTGGAGGTCAACGCGACCCACGTCGGCATGGGGCTCAACGCCGACGTCTACCGGGCCATCGCGGAGGCGCTGACCGATTTCCGCCACCGTGGCGAGCGGGCCCGCCCTGCCGCGACGGTCACGCAGATCCGCCGCGACGCGGCGGCCTAGGGCACCAGCGCCGCCGCGCGGCTCGCCTTCACCCCGCCGCCCGCCAATGGAGCGCCCGCTGCACGCCGAGGCGCAGCAGCGGCCCGCCCGGTCGGCTCTCGCGGTAGGGCGCGTACTTCGCGACCAGCGCCTCCAGGCCCGCCGTGGCGGCTGCCGGCTCGAACAGGTCGACGCGGCCCAGGAGCTGGACCCAGGCGAGCTGCTCCCAGTCGTCCTCGTAGCGGTCGACGCACAGGGCGGCCTTGGGCATGCGCCTCAGGTAGCGAAGACGTGCCGGCTCCGACGAGCGCTTCGGCTTCTGGTCGATGGCGCTCCAGACCGCGCCCTCTGCCAGGGCGTAGGTCACCGGCAGGACCCGCGGCAGGCCACCGTCGTCCAGGAAGGCGAGCCGGGCCACGCGCGAGTCGTCGAGCAGGTCCCGAGCCCATGCCGGTAGCTCCGCGAGGCTCACTCGCCGAGAGTAGAGCGATCCGGCGTTCCGTCCACCGCGAGAGCCACCATCGACCGTCGATGGCCTCGAACAAGCTGCTCGGCGTCGTGCGCGTCGCCGCGCCGGGCGCCGGCGCGGCGCTCGCAGTCCGGGTCGCGCGCTCGCTCTACGGCCGCTGGGGAAGGCTGTCGCCCGGGGAGCGCCGGCGTCTGCAGACGCTCGCCGAGGACGCCAAGCGCCAGGCGCTGGACCTGCGCGGACACCCCGATCCGGTGGCGGCGTCGAGCCGGCTCCGCGCCTCGAGCCAATCCCTCGCGGAGGCCCTGGTGGAGTCCGCACAGGCCGACCCGGAGGTCGACGACCTGGAGGTGCGTCGCCTGCGCGACGAGCTCCGGCGCGAGCTCGACAGGGTCGCGGGCTCGGAGAGCGGACCGAGCGCATAGCATCGCCCGCTCCGATGGGGGACGGGCGCCGCCTCGCAACGCCGGCCATGGCGATCACGGCCGTGGCGCTCGCCGGTTGCGGCCTGGGCGGCGGCTCGGACAACGGACGGCGACAGCCGCAGCGGATCGCGGCCGGCGCGAATCACGCGGAGCTCAAGGTCGGAGCCGCGCGCTCCGACGAGGGGCGGCTGCTCGCGCAGGTGTACGCGCAGGCGCTGAAGGCCGCGGGCTACCGCGCGCGGGTCGTGCGGGGCCGAGCGGGAGCGGACGCCTGGCCGGCCTCGTTCGGCGGGTCGACCGACGCCCTTCGCTCGCGGCTCGCCCGGCGCGGCCTGCAGGCGCTTCCTCCGGCCCGGGCGCGGCTCGGCCAAGGCGTCGCCGTCTCGCGGGCCCGGGCGAGAGCTTTGGACGTCGAGAAGCTCTCGCAACTCGAGCGGGCGGACGACCGGGTCCGGCTCGTCGCCCCGCGTGGATGTGGCCGGGAGCCCGCCTGCCTGCCATCGCTTCGGCGCGCCTATGGCCTGCGCCGCGCCTTCGAGGTGCGTCCGGACCTGGTGCAGGCGACCCTGCGCGCCGGCCGGGCGGGAGCGGCGGTCGTGTCCCGCAGCGACCCGCACCTGGCCCGTGACGACGAGCTCCTGCTCCACGACGACCGCCATGCGCTTCCCGCCCGAGCACTGACCCTGGTGGCCACCGCTCGCGCCGTGCGCGCGGCGGGCCCCGGCCTGGCGGCCGCGGCGCGCCAGGCGGGATCGGCGCTCAGCGACGCAGTGCTCGCGGAGCTCGTCGCCCGCGTGACCTTCGACGAAGTCCCGCCCGCGCGTGCCGCGCGGGGGTACCTTCGGGCCGGTCGGCTGCTGCCTCCCGCCGCGGGCCGTTGAGCGCTTCGGGGTAGGGTTCGCGTACCCGTGCCGACGGCCGCGACGCTCGAGTTCCGCCGTGCTACGAAGCGCTACGCCGGACAGGCCGAGCCGGCCGTGCGAGAGCTCTCGCTGACTGTCCCGGCCGGAGAGATCTGCGTGCTGGTCGGCCCGTCCGGCTGCGGCAAGACCACCGCCATGCGGATGGTCAACCGCATGATCGACATCAGCGAGGGCGACATCCTGCTCGACGACCGCAGCGTGCGGGCGCGGAGACCGGCCGAGCTGCGACGCGAGATCGGCTACGTGATCCAGCAGATCGGGCTGTTCCCGCATCTCACCGTCGCCGACAACGTCGCCACCGTCCCCAGGCTGCTCGACTGGGACCGGCAGCGGACCAGGGCCCGGGTGGACGAGCTGCTGGAGCTCGTCTCGCTCGACCCGCGGGAGACGCGCGACCGCTTCCCGGCGCAGCTCTCCGGCGGACAGCGCCAGCGCGTGGGGGTCGCTCGGGCGCTCGCGGCAGACCCCCCGCTCATGCTCATGGACGAGCCCTTCGGCGCCATCGACCCGATCAACCGCGAGCGCCTGCAGAACGAGTTCCTCCGTCTGCAGGCGGAGATCCGCAAGACAGTGGTCTTCGTGACCCACGACATCGACGAGGCGATCAAGATGGGCGACCGCATCGCCGTCATGCAGCAGGGCGGCGTGCTCGCCCAGTATGCGACTCCGGCCGAGCTTCTGATGCACCCGGAGACGAAGTTCGTCGAGGACTTCGTGGGCGCGGACCGGGCGCTGAAGCGCCTGGCCCTCCAGCGGGTGAAGGACATCGACCTCTGGAAGGCCCCGCTCGTGAAAGTCGGCGAGCCCGTGGTCGAGGCACAGGCCAAGCTCGCCGACTCCGACCTGCCCTACCCCCTGCTCGTGGACGGCGACGGCAGGCCGCTCGGCTGGCTCGCCGAGCGCGGGCTCGCGGGCGAGCGGGTGGAGCAGGAGCTTCGCTCGGGGCCCGAGCCGATCGTCGAGCTCGACGACGTGCTGCGCGACGCCCTCTCCGATCTGCTGCAGCACGAGACGCAGTACGGCCCGGTGGTCGACGCGGGCGGCCAGGTGGCGGGCGTCCTGTCCGTCGAGGCGATCGGCCACGCCCTCAAGCGCAGCCCGGACGACGTGCCGCACGGCGCAGACGCCGCCTTTGCCCCGTGATGACCCCGGAGCTCGCTCAGCTGCAGATCCACGAGCGAAAGGACAGCTGCGTCTCCGACAACGGCTTCTGCCCGAGCTGGATCGTCCACCACCTGGACCGCTACACGCACCCGCTGCTGCAGCACGTCGTGCTCACGCTGGTCTCGGTGGCGATCGGGTTCGCGATCGCCTTCGCGCTGGCGATCCTCGCGCACCGCCGCCGGCGCCTGGTCGGCCCGATCACGAACCTCACCGGCATCCTCTACACGCTTCCCAGCGTGGCGGTCTTCTTCCTGCTCCTGCCGATCACCGGCTTCGGCAGGCTCACCGCGATCATCGCCCTTGTCTCGTACACGCTCCTGATCATCTTCCGCAACGTGATGGCCGGCCTGGACAACGTCCCGGCCGAGGCCAAGGACGCCGGGCGGGGGATGGGCCTGACCGACCGGCAGCTGTTGTGGCGCGTCGAGCTGCCGCTTGCGCTTCCCGAGATCATGGCCGGCCTGAGGATCGCCACCACGACGACGGTCGGGCTCGCCACGCTCGCTTTCTTCGCCGGCGCGGGAGGGCTGGGCGGCGAGATCTTCTCCGACATCACCTTCAAGTCGAACGTGGCCGTGGCCGGCGGGCTGGCCGTACTCCTGGCGACGGTGCTCGACGCAGCGATCCTGCTGGTCCAGCGGCTCATCACACCCTGGGCCAGGGCGGCGCGCCCGGCGTGACGACCCAGCTGGCCTTCCTCGGGCAGTTCGGCGACGCGATCGGCTTCATCTTCCACCAGCGCAAGTCGGTCGAGGGTCAGACGGTCGGAGGGACCCAGTTCCTGCACCTGCTCTGGACCCACATGAAGCTCTCACTCGCGGCGATGGGCCTGGCCTGCGCGGTGGCGATACCGCTCGGGCTGTGGCTCGGGCACATCGGCAAGGGAGGGTTTCTCGCGATCAACGCCTCGAACGTCGGCCGGGCGGTCCCGAGCCTGGCGCTCATCGCCTTCTTCATCGCCTACCTCGGCGTGGGCTTCAGCAACGTGATGGTGGCGCTGGCCCTGCTGGCGATCCCGCCGATCCTGACCAATGCCTACGTCGGGGTGCAGCAGGTGGAGCGCGACACCGTCGACGCCGCCCGGGGCATGGGGATGACCGGGGCGGAGGTCGTTCGCCGCGTTGAGCTGCCGCTCGCCCTGCCCCTGATCTTCGGTGGGATCAGGACCTCGATGGTCAACGTGGTGGCAACCGCCACCATCGCCCCGCTCGCCGGCGTCGTGACGCTCGGGGACCCGATCATCAACGTCTCCACGTACGGGGACGTGGGCCGGCTGGCGGCGTCGATCGTCGTGGCAGCGCTCGCCGTCTTCACCGAGTTGTCGCTGGGCACGGTGCAACGCGCGCTGACGCCAGAGGGGCTGAAGCTTGCATCGGACCGGCCGTCCCGGCGAAGCTGGTCTCCGCTGACAAGGAAAAAGGAGCTGATCACATGAGGAACAACAGATGGCTCGGCGGCCTGCTCGCCGTGCTGATGCTCGTCTCGGCGCTGGCGCTCGCCGCCTGCGGTGGAGATGGAAACAAGAAGTCGGGCGGCGGCTCGGCGATCGTCTCCAACTCCGCGAACAAGAAGACGAAGATCGTGGTCGGCTCGAAGAACTTCACCGAGCAGAAGGTGCTCGGGGAGATCTTCGCGCAGGGCCTCACGGCGGCGGGGTACAAGGTGAGCAAGCAGCTCAACCTCGGCGACGAGAAGGTCCAGTTCAAGGCCCTCAAGGCGCGCAAGATCGACGCCGCCCCGGAGTACACCGGCACAGCCCTCGGCTCGCTCTTCGGAGTCGCATCGAACAAGATCCCGAAGAGCTCGGCGACGGCCTTCAACCAGGCCAAGGCCGACTATGCGAAGCAGGGCTTCACGGCATACCCGCCGACGCCGTTCACGAGCTCCAACGAGGTCGGGGTGAGGCAGGAGACCGCGAGGAAGTACAAGCTCAGCAAGATCTCGGACCTGAAGCCCGTGGCTGGCAAGCTGACGCTCTACGGCACGCCCGAGTGCCGCCAGCGGCTGGACTGCCTGCTCGGTCTGCAGAAGGTCTACGGGCTCAAGTTCAAGAAGTTCGTGCCGGTGGCGATCGACCTCCGCCACGAGGTGCTGAAGAAGGGTCAGGCAGACGTGTCGATCGTGTTCACGACCGATCCCCAGAACAAGCGCGACAAGGTCGTGCTGCTGAAGGACGACCGGTCGATGTTCCCGCCCTACAACTCGACCTTCGTGGTCCGGGACAAGACGGTCAAGCAGGCCGGACCCGACCTGGCCAAGACGGTCGCGAAGCTCGAGAAGGGGCTGACCGCCCCCGCGATGCAGGAGCTGAACGCCCGCGTCGACCTGGACAAGAAGACGCCGGCCGAGGTGGCGGGCGAGTACTTGAAGGAACAGGGGCTCGTCAAGTAGCCCGGCCGGCCCTTTGACCGACACGCATCGCCGGCGGCCGCGCATCCCGCGGCCGCCGGCGGTCGGGTCCCGAGCGGTCCGCGTCACAATCGGCCCGTGACGGACGCTGACGCCCTGCTCTCGTCGGCCCGCCATCCGCTCGCCCTCGGCATAGGCGGAGGAGGCGACGTCGTGGGCGCGCTCGCCACGGCGGAGGCGAGCCGCATCTACCACGGCAGCGATCCGCTGGTGGGGGGCGTCACCTGGGAGCGCCGCGTGGTGGATGCCGCCCCGGGCCCGCGCGCGGCCCGCGAGATCGAGGACGCGCGGCCACTCGCCGACGCCGTCCTGGCTGCCGGCCCCGCCACCCGGGTACGGCAGTCGGGGGTGCTCTTCTGCGAGTCCCGCATGGCGGAGTACCTCGGGACGGAGACAGTGCTCGTGGACGTGACCCGCGATTCCCGCACGATCGCGCGCGGGCTCGAGGAGGCGTGCCGGGAGCTGGGTGTCGACCTGATCGTGTTCGTCGACGTCGGCGGCGACGCCCTGGCTCATGGCGACGAGGACGGCCTGGCGAGCCCGCTCTGCGACGCGGTGATGCTGGCCGCCGCCTCGATGGTCCGCGAGGTTCCGGTGCTCGGTGCCGTCTTCGGCCCCGGTTGCGACGGCGAGCTGACGCCAGCCGAGGTCCTGGACCGGGTGGCGGAGATCGCCGCGTGCGGCGGGCTCGCCGGGATGCACGGCCTCACTCCCCCGGTCGCCGAGCGCCTGGAGGGGGCGGTCGAAGTCGTGCCCACCGAGGCGAGCGCGCAGGCGCTCCGCTGCTTCCGCGGCGAGCGCGGGACGGGGGAGATCCGCGGTGGACGGCGGACCGTCGAGCTCTCCCCCCTGGGGGCGGGAACGATCTACTTCGACGTAGAGGCCGCGGTCGGCTCTACTGCCAGACTCGCGCAGGCTGTGCGCGACGCCGACGGCCTGGAGGCGGCAAACGCCGTCCTGCAGGCGCTCGGCCTGCGCACGGAGCTCGACTACGAGCGCGCGATGCAGGACCGCTGACTGTGACCTGACGCACACACCCGGCCCGGGCGGCGCCGCAGGCTTGAAGGTGGTGAAACAGCTCGCAGACGGCACCCCGGTCGTGATCCGCTCGATCCGGCCCGACGACAAGCAGCTGCTGACGCTCGGCCTGCGGAACCTCTCCGCGCTGAGCGTGCAGCAACGCTTCCTCGGTCCCAAGCCGAGCTTCTCGCGTCGCGAGCTCAGCTACCTGACCGAGGTCGACGGGCACGACCACGTCGCGCTCGTCGCCGAATCGCCCGCCCAGCCCGTTCGCCACCTGATCGCAGTGGCGCGCTTCGTCCGGCTGCCCGAGGACCCGCAGGCCGCCGAGGCCGCGATCCTCGTGGTCGACTCCTGGCAGGGCCGCGGGCTCGGCTCGCTCCTGGCCAGGGAGCTGGCGGCCCGGGCCAGGGGACTGGGCGTCAAGCGCTTCACCGCGACCATGGCCAGCGACAACCGGCCCGCCCTGCGGCTGATGGAGAAGCTCGCCTACCACCTCGAGCGGGGGCCGAGCCAGCACGGCGTCTCCGAGCTCACGCTGGACCTCGCGGCCTAGCGGCGGCACTCCGGGGGCCGAAGGTAGCGCCTCTATAGTCGCTTCGGGAGGCTCTTGTGAAGAGCGTTCTTGTAGACCATCCCGCCTGGTACGTAGCCGGTGTTCTGCTGGGCGGCTGCGTGATCGCGCTGCGGCTACTCCTGAACGCGCGGTTGGGTGTGACCGGGGGCTACACGGACGTGATCGAGCACGTGCGGGCCCGGGATCCGCGGCTCGGCTGGCGGGGATGGTTCCTGATCGGTCTCCTGCTGGGGAGCCTCCTGTTCGTCGCGCTGACCGGAGGGGATGCCACGCCCGACGGTTACGGCTGGCTCACTCGCACGTTCGAGGGCGCGGGACGGGTCTTCGCCGGGCTGCTGCTCCTAGGCGCGGGGATCGCGATCGGGTTCGGCGCCAAGACAGCCGGTGGTTGCACGGCCGGCAACGGCCTCAGCGGCAGCTCGCTCGGCTCCCTCGCGAGCATGGCCGCCACAGCGACCTTCGTGCTCACGGCGATCGCAGCGAGCTTCGTGATCCAGGGGCTCACGTGAGGGTACGGGGCGCGGCGGCGGCGGTCGGCGTCGTGTTCGGCTTCACGCTGGCCTGGACCGGGCTCAGCGACCCGGACCTGATCCGCCGGGGCCTGCTGTTCGAGAGCCCCTACCTGTGGGAGCTCTTCTTCGGCGGCGTGGTCGTCGCGTTCGTGGGCAATCAGCTCCTCCGTCGGGCTCATGCTCGCGCCTTGCTGTCAGGCGAGCGAATCGCGTGGGACACGGCCAGGCCACAGCGCAATCACATAGTCGGCGGGGCGCTGTTCGGCCTCGGCTGGGCCGTGGCCGACTCCTGTCCCGGTCCCATAGCCAGCCAGCTCGCCCAGGGCGTGGCCTGGAGCCTGTTGACGATCACCGGAGTCGTGATCGGCATCCGCCTGCATGCGCGGCGCGAGGAAGCTGCGGCCGGCGAGCCGGAGAAGCGGCCCGCGCCTCGGGCCTCAGCCGCGGCAGCGGCCTAGGAAACGGTCCAGGTGTCCCCGGAGTGGAGCAGCGCCTGCAGCTCCTGCTCATCCGCGGCGGAATGCGCGTCGCGCAGCTCTTCGGCGAGCCCCTCGCCGTAGACCGGTCGCTCGACCGAGCGAAAGACCCCGATCGGCGTCGGGCCGGTCGGCTGCCGGGCCAGGTGGGCGAGCTCGAAGGCGAGGCCCGGGTCCTCGCGGTGTGCGTCGTGCACCAGCAACGCGTCCTCTCCCACCTCTGACACGTCGGCCAGGACCAGCCGGCCGTCCGGTCCGCGGACCACGCCCCGCTCGCCGTCGGGGCCGAAGCGAACCGGCTTGGCGTGCTCAAGGCGGATCTGGTTCTGCTCCTTCTGGCCCTTCGCGCGCACCGCGTCGAAGGCGCCGTCGTTGAAGACGTTGCAGTTCTGGTAGATCTCGACGAAGGCCGCGCCGCGGTGCTCGGCCGCCGCGCGCAGCGTGGCGGTCACGTGCTTCTTGTCGGTGTCGACCGTGCGGGCGACGAAGGTGGCCTCGGCCCCGAGCGCCAGGGACACCGGGTTGAAGGGGTGGTCCTGCGACCCGAAGGGCGTGGACTTCGTGACCTTGCCCTCCTCGCTCGTGGGCGAGTACTGGCCCTTGGTCAGCCCGTAGATCTGGTTGTTGAAGAGCAGGACCCGCACCGGCACGTTCCGGCGCAGCGCGTGGATCAGGTGGTTGCCGCCGATCGAGAGCGCGTCGCCGTCCCCCGTGACGACCCAGACGGACAGGTCCGGACGCGAGGCGGCGACGCCGGTGGCGAGGGCCGGCGCCCGGCCGTGGATGCCGTGCATCCCGTAGGTGTCCATGTAGTAGACGAAGCGGCCGGCACAGCCGATCCCGGTTACGAAGACGATCCGGTCGGGCGGGATGCCGAGCTCCGGCATGAACGACTGGACCGAGGCGAGGATCGCGTAGTCGCCGCAGCCCGGGCACCAACGTGTCTCCTGGTCGGACGAGAAGTCCGCCTTCGAGAGCTGCGGCAGCTCGACGGGTTCCGCGCTCTTGCTGATGGCGCCCTCGCCCGGCTGCCCGAAGCCCAGGTCGCCGTCCGGCTTGCCGTTCGTGTGCTTGCCGTTCGACCCGCTCATGCTGTCCGCTCCAGGATCTGCGCGATCACGTCGCGCGTGAAGAGCGGCAGCCCGTCGACCTTCGTGTAGCTGTCGCAGTCCACCAGGAACTCCGAGCGCAGCACCTTCACGAGCTGCCCCATGTTCATCTCGGGCACGAGCACGCGCTCGTAGGAGCGCAGGACCTCGGCGGTGTTGCGAGGCAGCGGATGCAGGTGCCGCAGGTGCGCCGTCGCGACCTTCAGCCCCTGCTCGCGGCGGACGCGGCGAGCGGCCCCCTGGATCGCTCCGTAGCTCGAGCCCCAGCCGAGCACGAGCAGCGAGGCGTCCCCGCCCGGATCGTCCACCTCGATCTCCGGGATGTCGTCGGCGATCAGCCCCACGCGCTCCGCGCGCAGCCGGGTCATGTGCTCGTGGTTCTCCGGCTCGTAGGAGATGTTGCCGGTGCCATCCTCCTTCTCGAGCCCCCCGATCCGGTGCCGCAGGCCGGGCGTACCCGGCACGGCCCAGGGCCGGGCGAGGTTCGAGTCGCGCAGGTACGGCCAGAACTGCCCGTCTCGGTTGGGCTCGCGGGCGAAGGCGGGGTCGATCTCCGGCAGCTCGGAGACGTCCGGCAGGGCCCACGGCTCCGACGAGTTGGCGAGGAAGGTGTCCGAGAGCAGGATCACCGGCGTGCGGTACTTCACGGCGAGCCGTACGGCCTCGAGGGCGCTGTCGAAGCACCCTCCGGGCGTGGCCGGCGCGATCACCGGCAGCGGGGACTCGCCGTGGCGGCCGTACATCGCCATCAGCAGGTCTGCCGCCTCCGTCTTCGTGGGCATGCCGGTGGACGGGCCGGCGCGCTGGACGTCGATCACCACCAGCGGCAGCTCCAATGCGACCGCCAACCCGATCGTCTCGGCCTTCAGGTCCATGCCGGGCCCGCTGGTGGCGGTGACGCCGAGCTGACCGGCGAACGCGGCGCCCAGCGCCATGTTGACCGCCGCGATCTCGTCCTCGGCCTGGACGGTCCGAACGCCGAATCGCTTGTGGCGGGAGAGCGTGTGCAGTAGCTCCGAGGCGGGGGTGATCGGATAGCTCGCGTAGAAGAGCTGGAGCCCCGACTTGACGCTCGCGGCGATCAGGCCGAAGGCGAGCGCGTTGACGCCGTTGACGTTGCGGTAGGTGCCGGGTGGCGCCGGGGCGGCCTCGACCTCGTACTGGACGGCCACCAGCTCGGCGGTCTCGCCGAAGTTCCAGCCGGCGCGGAAGGCCCCCAGGTTCGCGTCGCGGACGGGCGGCGAGTCGGCGAACTTCTTCTCGATCCAGCCGATCGTGGCGTCGGTGGGACGGCCGTACATCCAGGACACGAGCCCGAGGGCGAACAGGTTCTTCGAGCGCGAGGCGTCGCGGGAGGTCACGCCCTCGATCCCCTCGGTGGCCCGCACCGTCATCGACGTCATCGGCACGCGGAAGACCTGGTAGTCGTCCAGCGACTCGTCCTCGAGCGGGTTCGACTCGTAGCCGGCCTTGCGCAGGTTGTGGTCGGTGAAGCCGTCCTCGTTGACGATCACCGTGCCGCCCTTCTCGAGCGAGCCGACCTGCGTGATCAGCGCCGCCGGGTTCATCGCGACGAGCACGTTCGGGTGGTCGCCGGGCGTGAGGATGTCGCGCGAGGCGAAGTGGATCTGGAAGGCGGAGACCCCGTGCGGGGTGCCGGCTGGGGCGCGGATCTCGGCCGGGAAGTCCGGCAGTGTGGCCAGGTCGTTGCCGGCGATCGCCGTCTCGTCGGTGAAGCGGCTGCCGACCACCTGCATCCCATCCCCGGAGTCGCCCGCGAAGCGGACCACCACGCGGTCCTTCTTCTCTACGGTCTTGTCGCTCATCTAGGGGTCTCACCGAGTGTAGACGCCAGCCCCGGCGCCAAGTCCTCGCTCTGAAGACTCGTCCGCCGCGACCCTGGGATAGCCTTTCGCGCCCCGCAGGGGAGCCCACCCGCTTTATGAAGGTTTCTGTACCCAAGGAGACAGCGCAGGGGGAGCGCCGCGTCGCGCTCGTCCCCGAAGTCGTCCAGCGGCTCGCCCGCGACGGCCTCGAGGTCGTGCTCGAGCCGGGCGCGGGCGCGAGCGCCCACCACCCGGACGCCGCCTACGAGGAGGCGGGCGCACGCGTGGCGGACGAGGGCCTCGCCGGTGACGTGGTGCTCAAGGTCGCCCCGCCGACGGCCGACGAGATCGGCCGCCTGCGCCAGGGCGCCGTGCTGATCGGCTTCCTCCAGCCGCTCACGGCCCCCGACACCGCGCAGGCGCTCGCCGGCGCGGGCGTGACCTCCTTCGCCATGGAGGCGATTCCGCGGATCACCCGCGCCCAGTCGATGGACGCGCTCTCCTCACAGGCGACCGTCGCCGGCTACCGGGCCGGACTGATCGCGGCGCAGGAGCTGCCGCGCTTCTTCCCGATGCTCACGACCGCCGCCGGCACCGTGCGGCCCGCCACCGTCCTGGTGCTCGGCGCCGGCGTGGCGGGCCTGCAGGCGATCGCCACCGCCCGGCGCCTGGGGGCGATCGTCCAGGCCTTCGACGTGCGGGCGGCCGTGAAGGAGCAGATCGAGTCGCTCGGCGCCCGCTTCGTGGAGCTCGACATGGGGCTCGAGGACGCCGAGGCGGCGGGCGGCTACGCCCGCCCGCTGACCGACGAGGAGCAGCAGCGCCAGCGTGAGCTCCTGGCGGACGTCATCGAGAAGGTCGACGCGGTGATCTCGACCGCCGCCGTGCCGGGCCGGAAGGCTCCGCTGCTCGTGATCGAGGACGCGGTCAAGCGGATGAAGCCGGGCTCGGTGATCGTCGACCTCGCGGCCGAGACGGGGGGCAACTGCGAGCTGACCGAGGCCGGAGAGACCGTCGTCAAGCACGACGTGACGATCACGGGGCCGCTCAACCTGGCCTCGACCATGCCCGACCACGCGTCGAGCCTGTACGCCCGCAACGTGCAGGCGCTGCTCGAGCTGATGGTCGAGGAGGGCGAGCTGAAGCTCGACTTCGACGACGAGGTGCTGGCCGGCGCCTGCATCACGCGCGACGGCGAGATAGTCCATGAGGGCGCCCGCAACGCCGCCGGAGCCACGCACCCCGCCTGATGGATCTCCTGACCGAGCTGACAATCCTCGTCCTGGGCGCGTTCGTGGGCTTCGAGGTGATCTCGAAGATCCCGAACACCCTGCACACGCCCCTGATGTCCGCCACGAACGCCATCCACGGGATCGTGCTCCTGGGCGGGCTGCTGCTGATCGGAGAGGCCGCGGGCTTCCTCAACAAGTTCATCCTGGTGATCGCGATCGCCTTCGGCACGATCAACGTGGTCGGCGGCTTCCTGGTCACGGATCGGATGCTCGAGATGTTCAAGCAGCGGCCGAGCCCGCGGAAGGCGGAGGAAGAGGAGTGACGCCCCCGCTCGCGGCCTTCCTCCAGGACCCGGACTTCATCCGGGCGCTCTACATCTTCGCCTTCGCGCTGTTCATTCTCGGGCTGCGCCTGGTGACACATCCGCGCACGGCCCGGCGCGGCAACCTGATCGCCGCCATCGGGATGGCGATCGCGTTCGTCGCGACGCTGCTGATCCGCGAGGTCGGCGATTACGGCTGGATCGCGCTGGGCGTGGCGATCGGCACGGCCGTGGGGGTGCCCGCGGCGCGCAACGTGAAGATGACCGCGATGCCGCAGATGGTGGCGCTGTTCAACGGCGTCGGCGGCGGCGCGGTTGCACTGATCTCCTGGGCCGAGTATCGCCACTCGCTCGGAGCGGGCGGCAACCCGGCGCTCGAGACGCTGATCCCGATCCTGTTCGCCGCGATCATCGGCTCGGTCTCGTTCTGGGGCTCGAACATCGCCTTCGGCAAGCTCCAGGAGGTCCTGCCCGGACGGCCGATACAGCTGCCCGGCCAGCAGTTCGTGAACGCGGCGCTTCTGCTCGTGGCGGTCGTCTCCGCGGTGGTGATCGCCGCCGGGACCGAGTCGGAGGCGCTGTTCATCCTGATCCTCGTCGCCGCGGCGGTGCTGGGGAACATGTTCGTGCTGCCGATCGGCGGGGCCGACATGCCGGTGGTGATCTCGCTCCTGAACGCCTTCACCGGGCTGTCGGCGGCGGCGGCCGGCATCGCGCTCGACAACGTGGCGCTGATCGTGGCCGGCATCCTGGTCGGCGCCTCCGGCTCGATCCTGACGAACCTCATGGCCGAGGCCATGAACCGCTCGATCGGGAACATCGTGGCGGGCGGCTTCGGCGGCGTGACCGTGGCCGTGGGTGGCGGGGACGGCGAGGAGAAGCCGGTGCGCTCGACCGA
>JBHELQ010000101.1:0-8340 GCA_046262995.1 Thermoleophilaceae bacterium | reverse complement strand
GGGGGTGTCGATGATGTTGACGCGGTGGTCGCGCCAGAACGCCGTCGTCGCGGCGCTCGTGATAGTGATGCCGCGCTCCTGCTCCTGCTCCATCCAGTCCATGACGGCGGCGCCCTCGTGGACCTCACCCATCTTGTGCGTCCGGCCCGTGTAGAACAAGATGCGCTCGGTCGTGGTCGTCTTGCCGGCGTCGATGTGCGCCATGATCCCGATATTGCGTGTCTTTTCGAGTGAAACCTTGCGTGCCATGTTGTTCAGATCATCTCCGGCTTCGAGCACAAAAAAGGCCCGCTCCGGGCCCGGTCCCGCGTACGGCTCTCGCCCGGATGAGTGCTATGTCGTTGGCGTCTCCATCGACGTGGTGACCCGCCCGCCGCTAACGCGTATACACGGTGGCTGAGCGACACAGCGGACCGGAAGGATCGGCCCGCCAGAAGCTCGCTGATGGTAGCAGAGGGTTTCCGGCCCGAATCGGCGCTGCAATGCGGGATTCGGAGCGCTTCGACCTGCTCCTGGCGGCGGTCGGAGGAGTGGGCGCCCTGCTCATCCTGATCAGCGAGTTCTCGACCATCGCGGCGGTTGACGTGGCGCACGGAAGCTGCAAGGTGATCAACGACTCGAACCCGGCCCTGGCGGACCGTTGCGCCCTGAGCGGATTCGAACGCCACGGGGGCGCGTTCCTCCTGCTCGGGCTGGTCGCGCTGGTCATGGCCTGGGGCGCGGGCAGCGGCCGCTCGCGGCCCGCCGCCATGGCCCTGATCGCCGCCGGCGTGATCGTCCTCGGCTTTGCTCTGTTCAGCGACCTGCCCCAGACGGGCGAGACCGGAGCCATCGGCCGCGACTTCGCCGACGCCACGGCGAGCCCCGGCGCCGGCTTCTACATGGAGATCGTCGGCGCGGTGCTGATCATCGTGGCCGGGGGCTTACGCCTGTCCCGCCGCCCGGAGGACTAGCCGGCGCGCCCCAGGGCCGCTACCAGCGGTAGTGGGCGAAGGCTTTGTTCGCCTGGGCCATCCGGTAGATGTCGTCCTTGCGCTTGAAGGCGCCACCCTGCTGCTGCTGGGCGTCCACCAGCTCGCCGGCCAGCCGCTCCGGCATCGACTTCTCCCTGCGCCCGCGCGCGAAGTCCACGAGCCAGCGCACCGCGAGCGTGCGCGCGCGCCGGGGTTGCACCTCCACCGGCACCTGATAGGTCGCGCCGCCGACGCGGCGGGAGCGCACCTCGAGAACGGGGGTCAGGTTCTTGATCGACTCCTCGAGCGCCGGCACCGGCTCCTGGTTCGTGCGCTTCGAGACGAGGTCCAGCGCGTCGTAGACGATCCGCTCGGCGAGCGACTTCTTGCCATCGACCATGATGCGGTTGATGATCTGCTGGACGAGGCGCGAGCCGTAGACCGGATCGGCCTCGATGGGACGGACTCCCGCTGCGGCGCGGCGCGGCACTGAGGCTTCCTACCTGGCCTTGGCCCCGTACTGGGAACGGGCCTTCTTGCGTTCGCTGACGCCGGCGGCGTCGAGCGTCCCGCGGACGACCTTGTAGCGCACGCCCGGAAGGTCCTTGACGCGGCCGCCGCGGACGAGCACGACCGAGTGCTCCTGCAGGTTGTGCCCCTCCCCCGGGATGTAGGAGGTCACCTCCATCCCGTTGGTGAGCCGTACGCGCGCGACCTTGCGCAGCGCGGAGTTCGGCTTCTTGGGCGTGGTCGTGTAGACGCGCGTGCAGACTCCGCGCCGCTGGGGCGCCGCGATCCGCTTCTTGCGGCCCTGCCCGGACTTCAGGCCCGGGGTGGTGACCTTCTTGTTGGGCCGGCGACGGCCCTTGCGCACGAGCTGGTTGATGCTTGGCATGCGGCGGCGGATGCTAGCAACGGCCAGGTCGAGCCCACAGGCCCTTGCAGGGCGGTTACGATCGCCTCGTGCAGGCCCAAGCCATCCAGCTGCATCGCGGCGGCTCCGGCGAGCCGCTGGTGCTCATCCACGGGATCGGCTCCTGCTGGCAGATCTGGGAGCCTGTAATCGCGGGCCTCGAGCAGCAACACGAGGTGCTCGCGATCGACCTGCCGGGTTACGGCGCCTCCCCGCCCCCAGAGGGCGAGCCCACGGTGCCGGCCCTGGTCGACGCCGTGGAGAGCGCGCTGGACGACTTCGGCTTGGAGCGGCCGCACCTGGCCGGCAACTCGATGGGCGGCTGGATCGCGGCCGAGCTCGCCGCGCGCGGCCGCGCCGCCACGGTGACGGCCATCTCGCCGGCCGGGCTCTGGCTCCGGCGCGAGTTCCTCTACAGCTACGCCCTCCTCCGGGGAACGCTGGCGCTGGCCACCCGTATCGCGCCGCGGGCGGACATGGCTACTCGCAGCCGGGTTGGTCGCCAGCTGATCTTCGGACACACTTGCGCCCACGGAGCCCGGATAGAGCCCGCGAACGCGGCACGGCAGGTGCGCGCCTACGCACACTCCCCGAGCTTCGTCCCGACGCTCGACTGGATTCGCCGCCAGCACGCGATGCCGCGCGGGCTCGAGCGCATCGCGTGCCCGGTCACGGTCGCCTGGGGAAGCCGCGATCTACTGCTGCCGCCGCGCCAGGCACAGCGCTGGGTGCGACTGATCGACGGTGCACGCATGGTCTGGCTGCCCGGGCTCGGTCACGCCCCGATGGCGGACGACCCCGGGCTGGTTACGCGGACGATCCTGGAAGGGATCGGCAGGGCTAGGCAGTGGCCCGCGCGGCGCGCAGCGGCGCCGGCATAAGCGCCGCGGCTGCGATCACGAGCAGGAAGGCGAAGCTCTGGATCGCGATCCCGAGCGGATCGCTCGGCATCGGGTCGCCGAAGACGAGGATGCCGCCGGAGATGGCCGTGACGTTGGCGGCCGCGCTCGTGAGCGTGATCACCGGCACGGCCTCGCCCTTCTGGAGGCCCCTGGCCGAGGCGTAGAAGGCCATCACCGAGGCCGCGATGCAGCACACGAGCCACGGCGAGAGAAGCCCGAGGGCGCCCTCGCTGCCGATGGTGCCGGTCATCGCCTTGATCGAGACGTCGGAGACGCCGAACAGGATGCCGGCCGCGGCGCCCAGGAAGACACCGTGATGCTCGTGCTTGCCGAGCATCGGATTGAGGACCAGGAAGGTGCCGATGGCGAGCAGACCCGACTCGAAGGCGATCATGGCCGCGAGCGAGTAGCTCGAGTGCTCGCCGGTGTGGGTCGGCAGCGTGACGGCCAGCAGGACGAGTCCCAGCGCGGTGAGGCCCACTCCGGCCCACTGACGGGTGCCGACCGTGCAGCCGAACCAGCGCTCAGCCAGGACGGTGAGCAGCACCAGCCCGCCGGAGATGACGGCCTGGACGAGCGACAGCGGCGCGAGCGCCATGGCGACCACGTGGAAGCCCCAGGCCACGATTGCCACGAGCATCCCGATCGTGAACCACTTCGAGCGGAACAGTCCGGCGGCGCTGCGAAGCGGGTGGGAGAAGCTGACGTCCGGCGCGGCGCAGGCGCCCCTGTGCTTGAACAGGAAGCCGAGGTTCGTCGCCAGTGCGCAGGCGAGCGAGAAGAGTATGCCGAGCTGGAGAGTCACTATTGGAGAGGGAGACGGTTTCCTTACCGCTACTTCGAGCTATCGGCACGGGCGCCTCCCGCCTTAGCCTCAAGCCCGACTTTCGTCAAAGTAGCGACTACCCCGGTTGCAGAAGAGCAACACCTGCGTGACAGAGCGCATTAACAAACCCTTCCTTTTCCTCGATGTCGACGGGGTCATCAGCCTGTTCGGCTTCGAGCCCGTTCCCGGCCGGCTACCGGGGCAGCTGCACTGGGTGGACGGGATCGCCCATTGCATCCCCGCCGAGGTCGGCCCCCGTGTCTCCGAGCTGACCAACGCCTTCGAGGTCGTATGGGCGACCGGCTGGGAGGAGAAGGCGAACTACTACCTGCCCCACATACTCGGGTTGGGGGTGGGCGAGCTGCCAACGCTGACCTTCGACGGGCAAGCGGTCTTCGGAACCGCCCACTGGAAGCTCGAGGCGATCGAGGAGCACGCGGGCGACCTCCCTTTGGCCTGGGTCGACGACTCGATCGACGACAGCTGCCGGGCATGGGCCGAGGCCAGGGAGGCCCCAACGCTGATCGTCCACACCGACTCGGCCGTCGGGCTGACCGACGAGCACGTCGAGGAGCTGCGCCGCTGGGCGGCGCAGCTCGCGGTCCGCTAGCTCTCGGACTCGCCCTCGGGCAGGTCGGCCAGATCGCCCATGGCGCGGTCGCCGCCGTCCCCGCCTCCGTCGCCGATGCGGAAGCCCTCGATCTCACCGGAGTCGGTCAGCCCCAGCTCGGCGGCCAGCTCCGACTCGTCCAGCAGACCGAGCTCCTCCGACGCCCGCCGGACGGGCTCGGTCGGCTCGATCTCAAGGCGCCGGTAGCGCTTCAGGCCGGTGGCGGCCGGGATCAGCTTGCCGATGATCACGTTCTCCTTCAGCCCGAGCAGACGGTCGGTCTTGCCCTCGAGGGCGGCGTCCGTCAGGACCTTCGTCGTCTCCTGGAAGGAGGCCGCCGAGAGGAAGGAGTCGGTGGCAAGCGAGGCCTTCGTGATGCCGAGGATGATCTCCTCGAACTGGGCCTGCTCCTTCTTCTCCTTCTTCAGGTCCTTGTTGCGCTGAAGCAGCTCGTGGCGGTCGATGAAGGCGCCGGGCAGGTAGTCCGTATCGCCCTTCTGGTCGACCCGGACCTTCTTCATCATCTGGCGCCCGATGATCTCGATGTGCTTGTCGTTGATGTCCACGCCCTGCGACTTGTAGACCTTCTGGACCTCCTCCACCAGGTACAGCTCGGCCGAGGTCCGGCCGCGCCCCTTGAGCAGGTCATGCGGGTAGATGGAGCCCTCGTTCAGCTGGGCACCCTTCTCGATCTTGTCCCCCTGCTCGACGAGCAGGCGCGGGCGGCCGGCAATCGTGTAGGCGTGCTCCTCCCCCTTCGGGTCGGTCACGATCACCTTGCGGGCGCGCTCCGTCTCCTCGACGGCGACCGTGCCCTCGACCTCTGACAGGATCGCCTCGCCCTTCGGCTTGCGCGCCTCGAACAGCTCCACGACGCGCGGGAGGCCGTGGGTGATGTCGGCGCCGGCCACGCCGCCCGTGTGGAAGGTCCGAAGCGTGAGCTGGGTCCCCGGCTCGCCGATCGACTGCGCGGCGATGATGCCCACGGCGTCGCCGATCGCGACCACCTTGCCGGTGGCGGGCGCGACTCCGTAGCAGCTCTGGCAGACCCCGGCCTCGGCCTCGCACTTGAGGACGGAGCGCACCGGGACCAGGGCGTTCTCGTCCCCGAAGGCCTCGGCCATCTCGTCCAGGTGCTCCTGGGTGATCAGGTCGCCCTTCGAGGCGAGCGAGCGGCCGCGCTTGGTCTTGAACTCCTTCGCCGTGAAGCGCCCCAGCAGGTTCTGGTTCGGCGAGCCGCCGTCCGAGCGCAGCGGCATCTCGATGTGCTCCTTGGTGCCGCAGTCCTCGTCGCGGACGATCACGTCCTGGGCAACGTCCACCAGGCGGCGGGTCAGGTACCCGGAGTCGGCCGTGCGCAGCGCGGTGTCGGCCAGGCCCTTGCGCGCGCCGTGCGTCGAGATGAAGTACTCGAGCACCGTCAGGCCCTCCATGAAGTTGGCCTTGATCGGGCGCTCGATGATCTCGCCCTTCGGGTTGGCCATCAGACCGCGCATCCCCGCCAGCTGGCGGATCTGCTTGAAGGACCCGCGCGCGCCCGAGCTGGCCATCATGAAGATCGGGTTCAGGTGGTCGAGGTTGTCCTGCATGGCCTGGCCGACCTGCTCGGTTGCGGCGGTCCACTTCTCCACGATCGCCTCGTGCCGCTCCTCCTGGGAGATCAGGCCGCTGTCGTACTGGTCCTGGATCTCGCCGACTTCCTTCTCGTAGCCCTCGAGCAGCTGGTCCTTCTGCGGCGGGACGACCACGTCGTTCTTCGAGATCGTGATCCCGGCCTGAGTCGCGTAGTGGAAGCCGAGCTCCTTGAAGGCGTCCATCACGAGCGCCGTGGCGTAGGGCCCGTGCTGGACCACCAGCTCCTCGATCACCGTCGCCATGTCGCGCTTCTTGAGCGGCTTGTTGATGAACAGGTAGGTCGAGGGGTCGTACTCCTCCTCGAGCGTCTCCTCGAGCGCGCGCTCCACCTTCTCGTTGAAGATGATCCGGCCGACCGTGGTCAGCACGTGGTCCTCGGTGTGGCGGCGCCGGTACTCGGCCAGGTCGTGCAGGCGCACCTTGCGCTCGTGCAGGGACAGCTCCGCCTCCTGCGCAGAGCGGAAGACGTGCGGGCGCTTGCCGTGCTTCTTCTCGTTCCACTTGCCCGACTTGACCAGGCCCTCGAGCTCCTCGATCTCGCCCTCGTCGGGCCCGTAGGTCAGGTAGTAGGAACCGAGCACCATGTCCTGCGTCGGCGTCGCGAGCGGCGAGCCGTGCGCCGGCGAGAGGATGTTGTTCGACGACAGCATCAGGATCCGCGCCTCGGCCTGGGCCTCCGCCGAGAGCGGCACGTGGACCGCCATCTGGTCGCCGTCGAAGTCGGCGTTGAAGGCGTGGCAGACGAGCGGGTGGACCTGGATCGCCTTGCCCTCGACCAGCACGGGCTCGAAGGCCTGCAGTCCCAGGCGGTGCAGGGTCGGCGCGCGGTTCAGCAGCACCGGGTGCTCCTGGATGACCTCCTCGAGCACGTCCCAGACCTCGGGGATCATCGAGTCGACCATCTTCTTCGCGGCCTTGATGTTCTGGACCGACTTGCGCTCGACGAGCCGGGCCATGATGAACGGCTTGAACAGCTCGAGGGCCATCAGCTTCGGCAGGCCCGCCTGGTAGAGCTTCAGGCTCGGGCCGGCGACGATCACCGAGCGGCCGGAGTAGTCGACGCGCTTTCCGAGCAGGTTCTGGCGGAAGCGCCCCTGCTTGCCCTTCAGCATGTCGCTGAGCGACTTGAGCGGGCGGTTGCCGGGCCCGGTGACGGGCCGGCCGCGGCGACCGTTGTCGAACAGCGCGTCGACGGCCTCCTGCAGCATGCGCTTCTCGTTGTTGACGATGATCTCCGGGGCGCCCAGGTCGAGCAGGCGCTTCAGGCGGTTGTTGCGGTTGATCACCCGCCGGTAGAGGTCGTTCAGGTCGCTCGTGGCGAAGCGGCCGCCGTCGAGCTGCACCATCGGCCGCAGCTCCGGCGGGATCACCGGGATCGCCTCGAGGATCATGTCCTCGGGCCTGTTGTCCGAGTGGATGAAGGCCGAGACGACCTTGAGCCGCTTGACGGCCCGACTCTGCTTCTGGCCCTTGGCGGTCTTGACCTGGTCCTCGAGCTCCTCGCGCACGGCGTCCAGGTCCACCTGGTGGAGCAGGTCGCGCACGGACTCGGCGCCCATCCCGCCGCGGAAGTACTCGCCGAAGCCGAACGGTGAGCCGAAGCGGTCCTTCAGCTCGCGGAAGAGGGTCTCGTCGGCGATCACCTGCTTGACCTCGAGCGCCTGGAACAGGTCCCAGACCTGGCGCATGCGCTCGGCGGCGTCCTCGATGTACGCCTCGGTGTCGGAGATGTCGGCCTCGAACTGCTTGCGCAGGTCCTTCTCGAGCTTCTCGCGCTCGTCGTCGCCGAGCTTCTTGATGTTCACGTCGAGGCTGTCGGCCCAGAGCAGGTCCTCGTCGTTGAAGTCGGACTGCTTCGCGCTCGAGAGGTACTCGACCCGGCGCTCGAGCGACTCGCGCAGCTCCTGGACGCGCTCCTCGCGCTCGGCGTCGTATGAGTCGACGACCTTCTGGACCTCCTTGTCGAGCTTCTTCAGGTCCTTCTGGCGCGCCGCGTCGTCGACCCACGTGACGATCGAGGCCGCGAAGTAGAGGACCTTCTCGAGCTCCTTGGGCGCGATGTCGAGCAGGTAGCCGATCCGCGACGGGACGCCCTTGAAGAACCAGATGTGCGAGACCGGCGCGGCCAGGTCGACGTGGCCCATGCGCTCGCGGCGCACCTTCGAGCGGGTGACCTCGACGCCGCAGCGCTCGCAGACGATGCCCTTGTAGCGGACGCGCTTGTACTTGCCGCAGTAGCACTCCCAGTCCTTGGTGGGACCGAAGATGCGCTCGCAGAAGAGCCCGTCCTTCTCGGGCTTCAGCGTGCGGTAGTTGATCGTCTCCGGCTTCGTGACCTCACCGGAGGACCAGGAGCGGATCTGCTTGGACGAAGCGAGCCCGATCTCGATTGCGTCGAAATTATTGATGTCGATCAAAGTGATTCCTCAGTGTCAGATGCGTGTCGTTCGGATGAGGTGCGGTTGCCGGCCGCGTCGAGCTAAGTCTCATCCCCCTCGAGC
>JBHELQ010000100.1:0-1383 GCA_046262995.1 Thermoleophilaceae bacterium | reverse complement strand
AGCCGGAGCCGATCACGAGCCAATCGAAGTCGAGGCCGCCGTTCGAGCTCATACGGGGCGCCGACCCTACCCGAACGTGAAGGCGTAGCCCGAAATGCCGGGCGCCGGCTGCAGCGTGAGCCGGTGGCGGCCCGCGCGCGGGAGGTCCACCAGCCGGTAGAGGCGCTGCCGCCCGACCCTGAGCTCGCTCGAGCGCACGTCCGGGCCGGCGAGCCGCTCCGGGATCGGGCGCCCGTCAAGCAGCACGCGCGCGCGGCGGGCGCGCCCGGCCCGCGATCCGAGCACGAGGTACACGCGCCTGGCCCCGAAGGCCACTTCGAGTCGGGCTGCGCCGAGGGCCGTGGCCGAGTCCGCGGCTATCCGCCAGCGCCCGCCGTACGCCAGGTGGTCGTCGGGGAGCTCCGACCCCGCGTGGAACACGTGGTCGCCCGCGGCGATCCTCCCGTTCACGAAGCGCTCCGCCCGGGCCGCGCCGAGATAGGTCTCCGGTGTCGTGACGCCGGCCGAGGGCACCTGCCCGCGCGCGCCGGCGGGCAGCGGCGCAGTCCGCCCCGCCTCGGCGAGCAACGCGCGGATGACGCGCTCCTTCTGCCCGTACTCGCCCTCGCCGAAGTGCGTGAAGCGAACCCGGCCCCGAGCGTCCACGAAGTACTCGGCCGGCCAGTACTGGTTGCCGTAGGCGTTCCAGATCCCGTAGGCGTTGTCCTGGACGACCGGGTAGCGCAGGCCGTTCTGAGCGATCGCATCGCGAACGTTCCCGGCCTTGCGCTCGAACGGGAACTCCGGCGAGTGGACGCCCACGATCGTGAGACCCGCCCTGCGGTAGCGCCTGTCCCAGGCCTTCAGGGCCGGAAGGGTACGGATGCAGTTGATGCAGGTGTAGGTCCAGAAGTCGACCAGCACCACCCGCCCTCGCAGGCCGCCCAGTGACAGCGGCCGCCCGCCGGCGGTGTTGAACCAGCGCCCTCCGCCGTCGAAGCCCGGCGCCGCGCCCAGCACCGGCAGATGACTCGGGTTGGAGCGGGCCGGGCTGCCGCCCGCGGTCGTCGATCCACCCCGGAGCCGGGCGAGCCGCCTGCTCGCGCTGGCGCTCTCCTCGAGCTTGTGCGAGGGATTGACCAGGAAGGTCGGCAGGTCGTCGGCGATCGCGGTCTGGAAGCGCGTGTCGTAGTCCGCGAGCATCAGACCCGCGACGGCGACCATCACCGCGCCCGTCGCGAGCTGGAGCCGCCCGCCGTGGCCCGACAGTCGCGCCGTCAGCCGGCGGCCGCCGAGCATCAGCGCGTACAGCACGACCGCGCTGCCGACGCCGTAGCCCAGGGCGACGGCGAGCCGCCCGGCCGTGAACGACTGCGAGGCCGAGACGGTGATGACGCCGGCCA
The DNA here is from genome assembly GCA_046262995.1 of Thermoleophilaceae bacterium. Lineage (GTDB taxonomy): Bacteria > Actinomycetota > Thermoleophilia > Solirubrobacterales > Thermoleophilaceae > JBHELQ01. The sequence continues at coordinate 1 of JBHELQ010000100.1, read as the reverse complement.
G
>JBHELQ010000099.1:0-1615 GCA_046262995.1 Thermoleophilaceae bacterium | reverse complement strand
GAAGAGCTGGCCGCGCTCCTGGAGCTTCACCAGGGCGAAGCTGCCCGTCTGGCCGCGCCGGTCGGCGACCAGCGAGCCGGTCGGGCGGGTGCGGATCTCGCCCTGCCAGGGCTCGTAGCCCTCGAAGACCGAGTGCAGGATGCCCGCGCCGCGCGTCTCGGTCAGGAACTCGGTGCGGAAGCCGATCAGCCCGCGGGTGGGCACCAGGAAGTCGATCCGAACCCAGCCGGTGCCGTGGTTCACGAGCTTCTGCTGGCGCCCCTTGCGCAGCGCGAGCATCTGGATCACCACGCCCAGGAAGTCCTCCGGCACGTCCACGCTCAGCCGCTCGATCGGCTCGTGGGTCTCGCCGTCCACCTCGCGGGTCACGACCTGCGGCTTGCCCACCGTCAGCTCGAAGCCCTCCCGCCGCATCGTCTCGACCAGCACTGCCAGCTGCAGCTCGCCGCGGCCCTGCACCTCCCAGGTGTCGGGCTGGTCGGTCTCGAGCAAGCGGATGGCCACGTTGCCCACCAGCTCCTGCTGGAGTCGGTCGCCGACCTGCCTGGCCGTGAGCTTCGACCCCGACTGCCCGGCGAGCGGCGAGGAGTTGATGCCGATCGTCATGCCCAGCGCCGGCTCCTCGACCGCGATCACCGGCAGCGCCCGTGAGTCCTCCGGGTCGGCGATCGTCTCGCCGATCGTGATGTCGGGGATGCCGGCCAGGGCGATGATCTCGCCGGGCCCGGCCTCTTCCGCGGGCGTCCGTTGCAGCCCCTCGGTCACGTAGAGCTCGCTCACGGCCAGGTCCTCCTTGGACCCGTCGCGCCGCAGCCAGGCGACCTGCTGCCCCTTCCTGATCACGCCCTGGTGAACCCGGCAGAGCGCGAGCCGCCCGACGTAGGGGTCGGCGTCCAGGTTGGTCACGCGCGCCTGGAGCGGATGCTGCTCGTCGTGCTCGGGGGCGGGGATCTGGTCGACCAGCAGCTCGAACAGCGGCCGCAGGTCGGAGCCCTCCAGGTCAGGGTCGCCGCTCGCCCAGCCGGCCTTCGCGTTCGTGTAGACGATCGGGAACTCGATCTGCGACTCGTCGGCGTCCAGGTCCAGGAACAGCTCGTAGACCTCGTCCACGACCTCGCCGATCCGCGCGTCCGGCCGGTCGACCTTGTTCACGACCAGGACGACCGGCAGTCGCGCCTCGAGCGCCTTGCGCAGCACGAAGCGCGTCTGCGGGAGCGGACCCTCCGAGGCGTCCACGAGCAACATGACGCCGTCCACCATCGTCAGCCCGCGCTCCACCTCGCCGCCGAAGTCGGCGTGCCCCGGCGTGTCGACCAGGTTGATCTTCACCTCGCCGTAGTGGACTGCCGCGTTCTTGGCCAGGATCGTGATCCCGCGCTCGCGCTCCTGGTCCATCGAGTCCATCACCCGGTCGGTCAGCGCCTCGTGGGCGGCGAAGACACCGGACTGGCGCAGCATCGCGTCCACCAGCGTCGTCTTGCCGTGGTCGACGTGGGCGATGATCGCCACGTTGCGCAGGTCCGAGCGGCGGGGCATGGGCAGCTAGGCGACCGGCGCGCCGGCGCCCCGCTGCGAGGGGCGCGCGCCGGGCCCGAGCCTGGCCTCCGCGTCCCAC
>JBHELQ010000098.1:0-50613 GCA_046262995.1 Thermoleophilaceae bacterium | reverse complement strand
CGATGTCGCGGTGCTGTGGACGCGCTGGCAGATCGCGCGAGCCCGCGGCCGGGCGCCGCGATAGCGCCCACGAGCGCGCTCACGGCTTCTTATGCCGCTGCCAGCGCCTCCTCCCGCGCCGCGTACTCGTTCACTTCAACGATGCGCTCGTCGTCGCCGAACGTGTAGAGGCAGGCGTATTCCAGCTCGGTTTGGACTCCGCTTCCCTTGCCCGTCGCCACGGCGCGCTGTACGCACATGAGCCGATCTCCAGCCTGAATCGCCTCCTCGACCAGGACCCCGTCGATGTCGAAGTCGTCCAGCCAGTCCTGCCAGTAGGCACGCACTCCCTCGTGACCTCGGTATGTGCCCGCGTCGGGCGCTCCCTCGATCGCCGTCCAGACGATCCCGGGGTCGAGCAGCTCGAGCCCTGCGTCGAGATTTCCCCCGGCCCAGCCGTCGTTGTAAAGACGTCCGACGAGCTCTGCTCGCCTCCGGGTGCGTTCCTCTTCGGACACGTTCCCCTCGTCCACGCACCGGATTCTCCCAGGCTTCGGGGGAAGAGCTGATGGAAGGACCCGGCCAGCGAGGCCTTGGGCCACTGAGGCTCCATCCGCGGGTGGCGACGGCAGCGGATCCGCGAGCTGCACCTGAAGTGCAGTCGCGGGCCGATGCCGTCGACAGGACCCGCGGCCAGGCGGCAACGGACCCCGCCGAAGCTAGCGCACGCTGGCCGGGGCCGGGCGGTGGCGCAGGAGGCGCCGGTAGCGGCGCATGACCCGCCGCGGGAAGTCGCCATGGGTTTGATGGCGCAGGCGTGCCACGCGCTCGCGGTGATACGGGCTCGAGAGCGACTCGTTGTGGCCGATTACGTTGCGGGTCGTGATCCGGAAGCGTCCCTGGAGCTGGCGCGTGAGCCGCAGCGAGGCCCTGAGCTGGCGCCTGTCGCCCAGTACCTGGGCGTCGCTGCGCGCCACGTGCTCGATCCCGATCGCCGTCCAGTTCAGCCCGACGGTGTGGCGGCACATGAGGCGTGTCGAGACGAGCCGGTAGATGGTGCCGTCGCGGTCGATCACGAAGTGCGAGCAGACGCCCGGCAGCTCATGCAGCTCGACGTCGGGGGCGTCGCGGGCGAACGTGTTGTAGGTCGAGGCGAAGCTGTCACTCGCGGTGTAGTGCTCCACGATCACCCGGGGGTGCCTGAGCCGGAAGTCGTCAATCCCGTAGTGCCGGCGGGCGTAGGCGCGCATCTCGCTCTTGCGCTTCGAGCCGAACGGGATCGGGTGGCTCACGACCCGCGGCGGCGCGACGGCTCGCGCCAGCGCCAGCACGGCTCCGCTGTGGCGCCTGACCCCTCTCCGGGTGAGGGCGCCTGCCGGGAGCTCGACAACGAAGGCGCTGTCGCGGGCGAAGCGGTGGTTCTGCCACGAGATCGCCGTGCCCGGATACTCCAGGCGACGGAGGGGCAGACCGGTGCGCCTGGCGTACAGGCGGCCCAGCGCCCGGTCCGCGCCGATCCCGGTCACCAGACGCAGGTGCTGGTGGTACCAGATCGTCACTCGCGGGCGGAGTCGAGCGATCAGGTCCGCCGCGGCCCGGGTCTCGGGCTCGGACAGCGGGGCCGGGCCCGAATAGCTCGTGTCGAATGGCTTGCCGGAGCGGCGCCACCCCTGCGGGAAGTTGCGGTTGAGGTCGACGCCGCGCGCGTTCTGGCGAGTCCCCGCTGCGGCCCCGTCAGGATTCAGGTTGCTCACGAGCCAGATCGCGGTGCCGCGTGGCGGTCGGGCCCTGCGAAGCCTGCGGACAACCGCCTGGCCGGCGAGCTCGTTTCCATGAACGGCGCCCAATACGAGTATTCGGCGGCGCGCTCGCGAGCTGCCGACGCGAATCGCGCGAATCGCCTTCCCGCGATCCGAGTGCCCGATCACGGTCGAGGAGCCGCCGGCCGTCGCACGAGGGGCCGCGTCCGGCGCCCGGGTCAGAACGGCGGCGGCGACCTGCGCGAGCAGGAGAGCGCAGAGCACGGAGACGGCGCGGCGAGGCACCGGCAGAGTATGCCTCGCCTCCCAGCGGGTATGAGCATCACATGCCCGAGCCGACCTCCTGGCTGACGATCGAATCCGGATGGGAAGTGGCGGACCGCTCGGGCGCGGTCATGGGCGAGGTCACCGCGGTGATCGGCGACCAGGACGCCGACATCTTCGACGGTCTCCGTTTCGAGACCACCGGTGGCGAGGAGCGCTTCGCCCCGGGCGAGCGGGTGGCCGCGATCGTCGAGGGGCGGGTCTCGCTCGACGCCCAGCTGGAAGAGCTCCACGCGACGCCCGCGGAGGAGGAGCCGGGGGGCGCCGAGATCCGCCCCGACCGTCCGGGCGCGGCCTAGGTGGCCGGAGGCGTGCGGCCTATGGCTAGAGTCGCCGCCGGGTGACCGCCGACATCGCCGAGCGAGCGGCCCGTCACGGCCGCATCGCAATCGACACCGAGTTCGTCTCCGAGCGCCGCTACCGGGCGCTCCTGTGTCTGGTCCAGATCGCGGTGCCGGACCCCGAGACCGGCGACGGCGTCCGCACCGAGGTGCTGGACCCGCTCGACGCGCTGGATTCCGGACCGCTGGCGGACGTGCTGGCCGACCCGGACGTCGAGGTGGTGGTCCACGCGGGCCGGCAGGACATCGCCTTCCTGCGCAGGGACTGGAGCACGAAGGTGCGCAACGTGTTCGACACGCAGATCGGAGCGGGTTTCCTGGGACTCGGCAGCCAGGAGGGCTACGAGTCGCTCGTCAACCGGCTGCTCGGCATCCGCCTGCGGGGGACCGAGGGCTTCACGCGCTGGGATCGCCGCCCATTGACCGAGAAGCAGGTGGCCTATGCGCGCGACGACGCGAGGCTCTTGCTGGCCCTCGGCGAGGAGATCGAGGGCCGTCTGCGGGAGGCGGGACGGCTCGAGTGGGCACGCGAGGAATGCCGCGCGCTCGAAGCTTCGAGCGACGAGCGCGACGTGGAGCGGATCTACGCGCGCTTGCCTCGAATCGCCCGGCTGGGCCCGGAGCAGCGGGCCGTGGCGCGGGAGCTCGTCGAGTGGCGCGAGCGCACCGCAAGCGCGATCGACCGGCCTGCGGGAAGCCTGCTGCCCGACCAGGCGCTCGTGGAGCTGGCCCGTCGGGAGCTGCGCGACCGTCAGGCCCTGGACGAGATTCGCGGGCTGCCCAGCCAGACCGTCCAGCGGCGCGGCCGCGAGCTGGTCGAGGCAGTCGCGCGCGGCCGGCGCCGTGAGCCGCCGCCGGCGACGCCCGCATCGCCTCGGCGGGACCCCTCCCAGGCCCCCCTCGTCGCTCTGGCGCAGGCCCTCGTACGGCACAGGTCGCAGGAGAGCGGTGTCGCGGTGGAGCTGATCGCCACCCAGGCCGAGCTGGCGTCGCTGGTGGCGTCCCTCGGCGGCGGTCAGGCAGACGACGGGCTACGCGTCACCGCGGGCTGGCGGGCCGAGCTCGTCGGCGACGAGCTGGGCGAGCTGCTCGCAGGGCGCAGGACGATGGCCGTCGGCCCCGACGGCCGACTGAGAATCGAGCACGCCCCCTGAGCCCGGCTTGACCGCGGCCCGCGCGCGGGTGTAGAAGAACCCGGACCCGATCCGAACGAAGGGAGAGCCATGGCCCGCGTGATGGTCGATTGCCGGCGCTTTCCGAGCGACTCCAACTGCTCGCTGACGATCATCGGCGACGAGGAAGAGGTGGTGCGCGCCGCGGGCGAGCACGCTGCCTCCGTGCACTCGCACGAGGACAGCGAGGAGCTGCGAGAGCAGATCCGCGGCATGCTCGAGCCCGAGGAGAGCTACCAGCCGGGCACCCGCCCGCAGGAGGCGATGCCCGGCTAGCGCCTGAGCAGGCGGGCGATCAGGCTGCCCACGAGCAGGTAGACGGCCGCCGCCAGGCCCCAGTTCACTGCCGTGGTGGCCTTGTGGCTGTCGAGGCTGAAGACGTTCTTGAACGGCCCGACCAGGAACTTGGCCGCATCGAGCACGGCCTTGACGATGTCATTGGACTTGTTCGCCTCGAGCACGACGAGCAGGATGCCCGCGACGATGATGCCGGCCACGATGGAGGCTACGAGCGTGACGATCCGCGCCAGCGTCCAAGCTCCCCTCCGCGCCGCCCTTGCCGGAGCGGCGCGGCCCCTCCTCCTCCGCCGGGGCCTCCTGCCCCGGCGCGTCGTCCCTTCCATGCCGTGAAGGTACCCGCGCCTGGCGAGCCAAACCGTCCGCGTTCGCTCGCTCAGCCGCCCGTCCGCCGCGAGCTCGCTCGCCCGTGCAGCGCCAGGAGGCCGTCGCTCAAAGCCGCGCCATCGCCGCCGTCGACCCCGACTATCCGCTTGAGGAAGCCGTGCATGAGCCCGCGGTCCTCCTCCGAGAGCGGCGCGAGCATGCGCTCCGCCACGATCCGCGACAGCTCCAGGCACTCGGCCAGCAGCTCCTTGCCGCTCAGGGTGAGGTAGACGGCGTAGGCGCGGCGGTCCTCCGGGTTCGGGCGGCGCTCGGCCAGGCCGCGTTCCTCGAACTCGTCGAGCAGGGCGACCATCGAGCTAGCGTCGATCCAGAGCCCGTCGACGAGCTCACGCTGGGAGGCCCCCTCACGGCCCGAGAGGTACTGCAGCAGCGCCACGTGGTTCGGGCGCAGCCCGAGCGGCTCCAGGGCCCCAGCGAAGAGCTTGTTGGACCGCGAGCCGATCTTGCTGAGCAGGAACGCGACGTCGTGGGCGAAGGCCACGGACCACGGTCTCGGCGGCCCCGGGAAAGCCCACTCGGAGCGCGGTAGCCCAACGCCGTCCCGACCCGGCTCGCGTGTCATTCCACGTCTCCAGTCCTCGCCATGCAATCGGCGATCGACGCCACTGCCCCTGTCCCTCTCCGTCAGGTTCCGCCGGTCGAGTCCATGCCGGCGTGGACAGCCTAGCGGCCGGAGGGGCCGCAAATGGTCTAATCACATTCGAGGTAGCTTCGCGACGGGAGGTTCGGCGTCCCTACGCCCTGCGGGGCGCGGCGGACCTCGGCCGTTATCGTCCGCTGCCGGCGCACCCCGGCGACGCCCCCGTCGCAACCTCCGTCCACGGACCGACGACACGAAAGGACACCGCTTGCCCTCCACGACCGCCGCCGAGAACCACGACGTCGCCGACCTCGGCCTTGCCGATCGCGGCCAGGCACGAATCGAGTGGGCCGACGCCCAGATGCCGGTCCTGGCCCAGATTCGCGAGCGCTTCGAGCGCGAGCGGCCCCTCGACGGTCTGACCCTGGGCTGCTGCCTGCACGTCACGACCGAGACGGCGAACCTCGTGCGCACCCTGATGGCGGGCGGCGCCGACGTGGGCCTGTGCGCGTCCAACCCGCTCTCGACCCAGGACGACACCGCGGCCGCGCTGGTCGACCGCTACGGCGCCGAGGTGTTCGCGGTCCACGGCGAGGACACCGACACCTACTACGCGCACATCGACGCGGTCTGCGACAAGCGGCCTCAGATCACGATGGACGACGGCGCCGACGTGATCTCGGTGCTCCACGGGAAGCGGACCGAGCAGATCCCGGACATCATCGGCGGCACGGAGGAGACGACCACCGGGGTGATCCGGCTGAAGGCGCTCGAGGCCGAGGGCAAGCTCGGCTTCCCGATCATCGCAGTGAACGAGGCCGACACCAAGCACCTGTTCGACAACCGCTACGGGACCGGCCAGTCCACGCTCGACGGCATCCTGCGGGCCACGAACGTGCTGTTGGCCGGCAGCCGCATCGTGATCTTCGGCTACGGCTGGTGCGGCCGCGGCCTCGCCATGCGGGCCAAGGGCGCCGGCGCGCACGTGATCGTGTGCGAGGTCGACCCGCTGCGGGCGCTCGAGGCGGTCATGGACGGCTACGACGTGATGCCCTCGATCGAGGCGGCGAAGGAGGGCGACATCTTCGTCTCCGTGACCGGTGGCCGCGACGCCCTCTCGGGGCGCCACTTCGAGGTGATGAAGGACGGCGCGATCATCGCCAACTCCGGCCACTTCGACGTCGAGATCAACAAGCCGGATCTGGACGCGATCACCGACACCGCGCGTGAGACTCGGCCGCTGGTCGAGGAGCACCTGCTGAATGACGGCCGGCGCATCTATCTGCTGGCCGAAGGGCGGCTCGTGAACCTCGCCGCTGCAGAGGGCCACCCGGCCGCCGTGATGGACATGAGCTTCGCCAACCAGGCGCTCAGCGCCGAGCACATGGCCAAGCACGGCGGCGAGCTGGAGCGGAAGGTCTATGGGGTGCCCGAGCACATCGACAAGGAGATCGCCCGCCTGAAGCTCGAGGCGATGGGAACCAGGATCGACGAGCTGACCGCGCTCCAGGAGAAGTACCTGAGCTCCTGGGACCAGGGGACCTGAGCGCCGCATGCTGCTGGTCGTAGGGTCGGTCGCCTTCGACTCCGTGCGCACCCCCTTCGGGGAGCGCGAGCGGATGCTCGGCGGCTCCGCCGTGCACTTCTCGCTGGCGGCCAGCCTGTTCACCGAGGTCGGCGTCGTCGGGCGGGTGGGCGACGACTTCGGCGACGCCGAGCTCGAGGTGCTGCACCGCCGCGGCATCGACACCGGCAAGCTCGAGCAGGTCGAGGGCGGGAGCACGTTCTTCTGGCGCGGCCACTACGACTTCGACCTGAACACGGCCCACACCGACGCGACCGAGCTCGGCGTGTTCGCGGACTTCCAGCCGGACCTCTCGGACCAGGCCGCGGACGCCGACCTGCTGTTCCTCGGGAACATCCAGCCCGACCTGCAGCGCCACGTCCGCGAGCAGTGCGACCAGGCGAAGCTGGTGGCGCTCGACTCGATGAACCTCTGGATCGAGACCGCTCGCGACTCGCTGGTGGGCGCTATCCGCGGCGTCGACATGGTCTTCATGAACGACGCCGAGATCCGGATGCTTACCGAGGAGCCGAACCTCGTGCGCGCGGCGCGCGCCCTGATGGAGCTCGGCCCCCGGGTGGTGGTGGCCAAGCAGGGGGAGTACGGCGCGGCGCTCTTCACGAGCGACGGGTTCTTCGCGCTTCCGGCATTCCCGCTCGAGACGGTGGCCGACCCGACGGGGGCGGGCGACTCGTTCGCTGGCGGGTTCCTGGGCTACCTGGCGGGCGAAGGCGGGTCGCCCGACGAGGGCGCCCTCCGCCGCGGGATGGCCTACGGCACGACGGTCGCCTCGTTCTGCGTCGAGGGCTTCGGGACCGAGCGGCTCGGATCGGTCACGCGCGACGAGGTCGAGGAGCGGGCCGCGGCGATTGCGGCGATGACCCGGATCGAGGGCGCGCAGGCAAGCCTGCCTTGACCGGCGCCCACGGCGCGCCCCGCGCCCGCCTGCTCGTCTCCTGTCCCGACCGCCCCGGGATCGTGGCGGCCGTCTCGAGCTTCCTCTTCCAGCACGGCGCCAACATCCTCTCGTCGGACCAGCATTCGACGGATCCCGAGGGCGGTCGCTTCCTGATGCGCATGGAGTTCTCGACCGCCGCGCTCGACCTGGGCCGCGACGAGCTCGACGAGGTGTTCCGCCGCGAGGTCGCCGAGCGCTTCGACATGAGCTGGCGAACCTCGCACGCCGACCAGCGCAAGCGCGTGGCGCTGCTCGTCTCGCGTGAGGAGCATTGCCTGCTCGACCTGCTCTGGCGCTGGCGGCGCGGGCAGCTGGACGCCGAGATCGCCCTGGTGGCCTCGAACCACCCCGACCTCGAGCAGGACGTGCGCTCCTTCGGAGTCCCCTTCCACCACGTCCCGGTCCCGCCCGAGGGTCGGGTGGAGGCCGAGGACCAGCTGCTCGCGCTGCTGGCCGGGGAGGTGGACCTGGTCGTGCTCGCCCGCTACATGCAGATCCTCTCCGGCTCCTTCCTCGACCGCCTGGCCGCCCCGCTGATCAACATCCACCACTCGTTCCTGCCGGCGTTCGTGGGGCAGGACCCGTACGGGCAGGCGCACCGGCGTGGAGTGAAGATCATCGGCGCCACCGCCCACTACGTGACCGAGGAGCTCGACGCCGGGCCGATCATCGAGCAGGACGTGGAGCGGGTCTCGCACCGCCAGACCGTTGAGGAGCTGACGCACGTGGGCCAGGACATCGAGCGCATAGTGCTCGCGCGCGCCGTACAGCTGCACCTCGAGGACCGGGTCGTCGTCTACGACGACCGGACTGTCGTCTTCTAGGCCTCGACCACCATCGCGATGCCCTGGCCGACGCCGATGCAGAGCGTGGCCAGGCCATAGCCGCCGCCGCGGCGGCGGAGCTCCCACACGAGCGTGGTGAGCACGCGGGCGCCGGAGCAGCCGATCGGGTGCCCGAGGGCGATCGCGCCGCCGTTCGGGTTCAGGATCTCGCGATCGAGCTCCGGCCACTGCGACACGCAGGCGAGCGTCTGGGCCGCGAAGGCCTCGTTCAGCTCCACCGCGGCCAGGTCCCCCCACCCGATGCCGGCGCGCTCCAGCGCCTTGTTCGAGGCCTCGACCGGGGCGATCCCATAGATGGGCGGGTCGACCGCGTGCAGGCCGCGGGAGACGATGCGGGCAAGCGGCTCGCGTCCCGAGGCGTTGGCGCCCTCCTCGTCGGCGAGCAGCAGCGCGGCGGCCCCGTCGTTGAGCGGCGACGAGTTGCCCGCGGTGACCGACCCGTCCGGGCGAAAGGCCGGCTTCAGCCCCGCGAGCTTCTCGATCGACGTGTCGGGGCGGATCGGCTCGTCGCGCTCGAGCTCCACGCCCGGCACCTCGACCACCTCGTCGTGGTAGTCGCCGCGCTCCCAGGCCGCGGCGGCGCGCTGGTGGCTTCGAAGCGCGAACTCGTCCTGGGCCGCCCGCGGGATCTCGTACTGGTCCGCCAGGATCTCCGCCCCCTCGCCGAGCGAGACCGTCCACTTGTCCGGCATCTCGGGGTTCACGAGCCGCCAGCCGAGCGTGGTCGAATGGAGTGTCTCGTGCTGCCTCGCGTACGGGCGCTCGGGTTTCTGCATCACCCACGGGGCGCGGCTCATGGACTCCACGCCGCCGGCGATGCAGACGGACGCGTCTCCGACTGCGATCGCCCGGCTCGCGTCGACCACCGCCTCAAGCCCCGAGCCGCAGAGCCGATTCACCGTGACGCCGGGGATGCTGGTCGGCAGGTCCGCGAGCAGCACGGCCATGCGCGCCACGTCGCGGTTCTCCTCGCCGGCCCCGTTCGAGTTCCCGAAGAACACGTCGTCGATCCGCTCGGGGTCGAGCTCGGGACTGCGCTCGGCGACCGCTCCGACGACGCGCGCCGCCAGATCGTCCGGGCGCGTGCCCGCCAGCGCCCCGCCGTAGCGGCCCGTGTGGGTGCGCGCCCCGTCGAGGATGTAGACGGCGCCGTTGCTCGTCACGCGCTCCAGGCTATTGAATCGCCATCCGCCGATTGAGGTAGGTTGCGCTTGCCATGGCTGTGCCCACCCGGGACGCGATTGGTAAGACCGCCGAGCTCAACGAGGCGCGCGCGCTGGTGGAGCTCGCGGGCCAGGCGGCCACCGGCCTGGTCGGCACCGTCCGAGACATGCACCGCGCCATCGCGGGACGGCCCTTCGGCGCCCTCGGGCTCGCGGGCAAGCCCTTCGGCCCGATCGGCACAGCCGCGACGGCCCCTTCCCGCTTCCTGCACGACCGCATCTCGAGCGCGGTCTACGGCGCCCTCCGCACGGCCGGCAAGGGCCTGGCAACCGGCGCCGGCGCGGCGGCCGCGCGGCTCACGCGCGAAGACGGCCAACTGCTCACCCGTCGCCCTGCCGGCGTCCTGGCGGCGGGGGTCATGAACGGCTTCCTTGGCGACCTGCTCGAGGAGCTCGACAGCGACCTGCTCACCGAGGTCGCCTTCTATGACCGCGCCGATCGGCTGGACATCGAGCGCGGCGCGCTCGCGCGATCGATTCCCGACGCCACGCCGCGGATCGTCGTGTTCATCCACGGGCTGTGCGAGACCGAGGGGGCTTGGCGCGTGAACTGGTCGGGCGCCACCGAGCGCACCGACTACGGCCGTCGGCTGCGGGACGAGCTCGGCTACACGCCGCTGTACCTCCGCTACAGCACCGGCCTTCACGTCTCGGAGGCGGCGCGGGCGCTCAGCGAGCTGCTCGAGCGCACGGTCGCCGAATGGCCGGTGGAGGTCCGCGAGATCGCGCTCGTCGGACATTCCATGGGGGGGCTCGTGGCGCGAGGCGCCTGCTATCGCGGGGCCGCGGACGGCTCCGCTTGGGTCCCGCCCGTGCGGCACGTCTTCTGCCTCGGCACCCCTCATCTGGGCGCGCCGCTCGAGCAGGCCGCGAACGCGGCCGGCTGGGCGCTGGCCCGCCTGCCCGAGACGCAGCCGTTCGCGGCCATCGTCAACCGGCGCAGCGTCGGGATCAAGGACCTGAGATACGGCTACTGCTGTGAAGACGACTGGTGCGATTGCGATGCGGACGCGCTGCTCCAGTGCCATCGCAAGGAGATCCCCTTCCTCGACACGGCCGCCTACTACTTCGTGGGAGCCACCATCACGCGGGAGCCCGATCACCCCATCGGTCGCGCGATGGGCGACCTGCTGGTGAGGCTGCCGAGCGCCTGGGGCCAGGGCCTGGGCGGCGAGCGCTATCCGTTCGAGCTGGACCGGCTGCGCAGCTACGGCGGCATGCACCACATGCATCTGCTCAACCACCCGGCCGTCTACGAGCAGCTGCGCGACTGGCTCCAGGGCCCGCGGCGCGACCTGCCGGCAGCCAAGTCGGCGTAGCATCCCCGCCATGGCCGACGAGGTTCGGGACGTCGTCGAAGGTGATGGCTGGGCCGCCGCCAACGTCGACGCGCTCTCCGACGAGCCCGGCTTCCGGAAGATCCGACGGGCGGTCGGGGTCACCGCGTTCGGGATGAACGCGATCGAGCTACCACCCGACCAGGAGACCGGGAGCCACTACCACGACGTCCAGGAGGAGGTCTATTTCGTCCACCGCGGGCGCCTCCGGATGACCTTCGGGGACGGGCGCAGCGTGGAGCTCGGCCCGGGTGCCGTCGTGAGAGTGGATGCGGCCACGCATCGCAAGCTGCACAACGTCGGGGGCGAGCCGGCCGTGTACGTGATCGTCGGCGGCGACGACGGCTACGTGGGGCGCGACGGCCGGCTGCCTGAGGGCGAGACCCGCTTCGGCAACGCCGGCTGAGCACTCGCCGCCCCGCTGGTCCAGCCTCAGATCCGTTGCTACCGTGGGGAAGCAGTGCCCCCCGCCACCGCTCCCACGGCGCGCGACCGTGAGGGCTCCTTTCGCCATGAGGCCCTCATGTACTCCGGGCAGGACGAGTTCCTGCGCGGCACGCTGCGGTTCATCCGCGAGGGCCTGGCCGCGGGGGAGCCGATCCTGGTGGTGGTCAGCCCCGCCAAGATCGAGCTGCTGCGAGCCGAGCTGAACGGTGAGGGCGACCAGGTCCACTTCGCCGACATGGGCGCGGTGGGCGCGAATCCCGCGCGAATCATCCCCGCCTGGCGCGACTTCGTGGACCACTCGGGGCCCGGTCGCCCCGTGCGCGGCATCGGCGAGCCGATCTCCCCGAGCCGCAGCCATTCCGAGCTCGTCGAGTGCCATCGCCACGAGTCCCTGCTCAACCTGGCCTTCGCCGACACCCCCTCGTTCTGGCTCATGTGCCCCTACGACACGGGCGCCCTCGAGCGACCGGTGGTCGAGGAGGCGCGTCGCAACCACCCCCTCGTTCGCATCGACGGCGACGCGCGAGAGAGCGAGACCTACGGCGGCCTGGAACCCGTTGCCGCTCCGTTCGCCGAGCCACTGGCCGAACCGGCGACACCTGCCTACGAGCTTCCGTTCGAAGGCGAGACCCTCCGGAGCCTGCGCGCCTTCCTGCATCGGTACGGCGCCAGCGCGGGCATCAGCGCGCCCAGGACCGACGATCTCGTGCTGGCGGTGAGCGAGGTGGCCGCCAACAGCGTCCGCCACGGCGGCGGAGGGGGTCTGCTGCGCGTCTGGCAGGACGCGGACAAGGTGATCTGCGAGGTTCGCGACGGGGGGCGGATCGACGAGCCGCTCGCGGGTCGTGAGCGCCCGCTGGCCAGCGAGCCCAGCGGCCGGGGCCTGTGGCTGGCCAATCACCTGTGCGAGCTCGTCCAGATCCGCTCCTTCCCCACGGGGAACGTCGTCCGCCTGCACATGAGCCGCGGCTAGCGCCCCGCCGGCTCGAATAGTCTGGCCGGGCAAGCCGGTGGCCGACAAGTGGACATCCGACCGGATCCCGGACCAGGGCGGCCGTACGGCCATCGTCACGGGGGCCAACAGCGGACTCGGCCTGATCGCGGCGCGCGAGCTGGCTCGCGCCGGCGCATTTGTCGTCCTCGCGTGTCGCAACACCCAGAAGGGGGCCGAGGCAAGGTCCTCGATCGAGTCCTTGACGGGGGGCGCGACCGTCGAGGTCGCCGCGCTGGACCTGGGCGACCTGGACTCCGTGCGCGGTTTCGCCGATCGCTTCCGGGAGGAGCACGACGGGCTCGACCTGCTGATCAACAACGCCGGGGTGATGGCAATCCCGCGACGCCTGACCGCTGACGGATTCGAGCTTCAGTTCGGCACGAACCACCTCGGCCACTTCGCCCTCACCGCAATGCTGCTGCGCGCGATGGAGGGGCGGGACGACGCGAGGGTCGTGACCTTGAGCAGCACCGCCCACCGGACCGGGAGGGTGGACTTCGACGACCTCCAGGGCGAGCGGCGCTACAGCCGCTGGGGGGCCTACGGACAGTCGAAGCTGGCCAATCTGCTGTTCGCGCTCGAGCTCGACCGCCGCTTGCGCGCTTCCGGCTCCGAGACCCGCAGCCTGGCCGCCCACCCGGGATACGCCGCGACGAACCTGCAGACGAGCGGCCCGCCGCTGCACGAGCGGCTGTTCATGACCGTCACCAACCGCGTCTTCGCCCAGAGCGCGGAGATGGGCGCACTGCCGATCCTGTACGCCGCGACCGAGCCCGGCCTCGAGGGCGGCACCTATGTCGGGCCCGACGGGCTGGCCGAGCAGCGAGGCCATCCGAAGCCCGTTTCGCCGACTCGCGCGGCCCGCGACGAGGACAGCGCCCGGCGACTGTGGGAGATCTCCGAGGAGCTCACCGGCGTGCGCTACGACCTGCCCGCGCCGACCGGCGACGGCGGCCCCGTTACCCCGTCGCACTACAGTGAACCGTGAGCTGATGAGGAAAGTCTGGGTACTGGACACGGAGGCGAAGGGCACCGGCGCGCAGATGTTGCCGCTCGAGAAGGCGCTGCCGACCCCGGCAGCGGACGATGCCCCGGAGGTCCGCTCACGCAGGCCGCGCAAGCCACCGCCACGGACCCGATCGCACACGCCGCCCACCAGGCGCGAGGTCAACCGCACCCCCCTCCCGCCTGGTCATGTGCGAAAGGTCGCGACCGGCGAACTTGGTCGGATCCAGTCGATCGACGCGCGCGCGGGAACCGCCACGGTCCTGTGGCTCCGGCAGGGGCGCGCGTCGACGGTTCCGCTGAGCTCTATCTCCCGCCGCTAGGCCCCGGCGCCCTGAGCGCCAGCATCAGCTCGAACCTCGACTGCGGGTCGTCTAGGCGTCCCCCGAACAGCTCGCGGAGCTGCTCCAGCCGATAGCGAACGGTCTGGGGGTGCACGCCCAGGGCCTGCGCCGCTCGCGGCACGTGCCCCTGGTGGTCGAGCCATACCGCCAGCGTGTCGAGAAGACGCTTGCGAGAGCCGGGCGTCCGCGCTTCGAGAGGCTCGAGCCGAGTGCTTGCGAGCTCCCGCGCCAGCCCCCTGTCGGCGTGGACCACGAGCTCCGCCAGATGCTCCTCGGCGGTCGCCATCTTCCCGTCCACCAACCCCTCTGCGAGCAGCCGGTGAAGCGCACGCGCCCGCCGTGCGCTGTTCCAGGCCTCCGCGGCGGGAACGAGGGGACCGAGCGCCGCGGCGCGCCGCCCTAGGGCGCGTTCGACCTCGGCACGTCGCCCTGGCGCGCCGGCGTCCGGGACGAGCGCGCAGACGAGTCCGTCGTCCAGCGGGGCGGCCAGTGAGCCGAGCGGGAGACGCCGGGCCACAGGCTGCTCGGACTGGTCCCGCCACACGAGCGCGGCCAGCGTCGCCGGCAGCTCCCAGCGGGCGTCGCGGGCGGCGGCCTCGATGGCGTCCGGCTCGGCGGGCGGCTCCTGGATCATGAGGCCGAGCAGCAACCGCCTTCGCCGTTCGGCCTCGCCCGCCACCGTCGACTGCTCCTCGGTGAAGCCGGCTACCGAGCGGGCCGAGAGCTCGTCGATGTAGGCGAAGAACGCCTCGGCCAGGCGGGAGAGCATGTCCGAGTCGAAGCCGGCGTCGCGCGTCACCTCGGACGCGCGACGCCAGGCGATCCGCGCTCCCACCCGGTACGCGGCGAGCAGGGCCTCCATCGTCCGGCCTTCGCGCGCCTCGTCGCGCCCGAGCTGCTCGTAGATATCGCCCCCCTCCCCCGCGTGCGGCCTGCCCTCCGCGTCTTCGAGGAAGTCGCAGAGGGCCCGTTCGACGCCGGTCCTGATCGCGCCGCCGAAGCCGCCCTCGAGCGGCCGTGCGTACGCGGGCACGACGTGGCGAATGGTCTCGATGATCTCCTCCGCCGTGTCGGGGACCCCCGGTCGGAGCGCGGCCGCCAGCTCCGGCGGCAGCGCTGCCCACGGTCGCGCGGGGAGCGCTGTGGGATTTTGTGATCTCGCTTCAGGTTTTTGTTGCCCGGTTTTGGCCATCAGGCGCAGACCTCTCCGATATTTGGCATGAAGCTTAGGAACTCATGAGCACAGGGGTCATGCTGATCGCCAAGGCGGCGCCGGCCGGCGGCGCTGCAATCGGGGAGACGATCGCCGCGACGGCCGGCGCCGCGGTCATCACCGCCGCGATGTTCGCGATCGTCGCGGGGCACCGCAGCGGCCGGCTCCCGCGGGTAGCTCGCATCGCTGGCTTCGCCGAGCGCTCGTCCGGCATTCCCGGATGGTCGTCGCTGCCGATCGCCTTCGTCTTCGGCGCGCTGCTGGTGGCGGCGTTCGGGATGTACTGGGACATCTCGATCCACCTCGACAAGGGTCGCGACCCGGGCCCGCTCGCCAACGCTGCCCACTACTTCATACTCGCCGGGCTGTTCGGCGTCTTCTTCGCGGGCCTCCTGTCGGTCAGCCTGCCCCGCGGCCCGCGTCCGAGCCCTGCAGCGGTGCGGATCGCGCGGGACTGGTATGCGCCGCTGGGCGGCCTCTTGATGCTGGTCTCGGCGTCGTTCGCGCTCGCGGCGTTCCCGATGGACGACATGTGGCACCGCATCTTCGGGCAGGACGTGACGCTCTGGGGTCCCACGCACCTGATGTTGATCGGCGGGGCGGGCCTTGCAACGGTCGGCGCGCTGATACTGCTGTCGGAGGGCGTCAACGCCCGGTCACCCGACACCCCGCGTCCGCAGCCGCGTTGGCTCGTGCTCCGGCAGGCGCTGCTCGCCTCCTCCTTCCTGGTCGCGCTGTCGACGTTCCAGGCCGAGTTCGACTTCGCGGTGCCGCAGTTCAGGCTGGTGTGGCATCCGATCCTCGTGATGCTCGCCGCCGGCGTCGGCCTCGTGACCGCCCGTCTCTTGATCGGCCGCGGCGGTGCGCTGCTCGCCGTGGCGGGGTACCTGGCCGCGCGGGGCCTGTGGTCCCTGTACGTCGGGCCGATCACGGGCCACACGGCTCTTCATTTCCCGCTCTACCTGGTCGAGGCGCTCGTCGTCGAGGCGATCGCGCTGCGCGCCCCGAGTGACCGGCCGCTGACCTTCGGCGCGCTCGCCGGCGTCGGCGTCGGCACGTTCGGGCTGGCGGCCGAATGGGGCTGGTCTCACGTCTGGTGGACGATCCCGTGGACCTCGGCGCTGCTGCCCGAGGCGATCATCGCCGGCTTCCTGGCGGCGGTGGCCGGGGGCGTAATCGGCGGCTTCGTCGGCGGCTCCCTGCGCGCGCCGGAGTTTCGCCACCGTCCGGAGAGTCGCTGGGCCGCTCCAGCGGCGGCCGTCGTCGTGATCGCCCTGTTCGCCTTCGCGTTGCCGATGAACGGCGGCCCGGGCACCCGGGCGCAGATCTCGCTTCACGATCTGACTCCGCTCCCGAAGCGCACGGTTGCCGCCACGATCAGGCTCCAGCCGCGCGACGCCGCGGACCACGCCGAGTGGCTGACTGTCACGGCCTGGCAGGGGGGCGGCAGCGTGGTCGACCGGCTGCACAAGGTGAGCAAGGGCGTCTACCGGACGACGAAGCCGATCCCGGTCTACGGGAACTGGAAGGCCACCCTGCGCCTGCAGAAGGGCCGGACGGTCGCCAGCCTGCCGATCTTCCTGCCGCGAGACACGGCGATCCCGGTGCCCGAAGTCCCGGCCAGGCCGCGCTTCGCGCGCGCGTTCGTCCGCGACAAGAAGAACCTTCAGCGCGAGCAGAAGAAGGACGCCCCGGGTTTCCTGAGCACCCTCGCCTACCTGATCGTGCTGGCGATCGCGCTGGGTCTCTTCACCTCCCTGGCCTGGGGGCTCGCGCGCTTCGCGCGCCTCGGCCAGGCGGGGGAGCGGCGCTCGACCGCGGCCGGCGTGAGATAAGAGCGATTGGCCCTGGACCAGGGGGGTTCTGTTTGTGGATACTGAACCCCTGGTAACCGCCATATATCGCGACGCGCCCGGCAGGGATGAGACCTGAAGAAGTAATTCGCCACTACCTCGACGCTCACGGTGGCAGCGTCGAAGCACATCTGGACCACCTCCTGGTCAGCTTCAAGGTCGAGGAGCCGACGCCCGAGGCTCGGGCCGACATCGCGCGGGCCCTGGCGGGCGTCGGGGTTCGTCCGGAGCCGCCGCTCGGCGATGTGGGCCCCGACGGGCTACTGTCGCTGCGCGTGACGGACGACGAGGCCGCGATCGCTCCCTCGGATCCCGGGCCTCCGGCGGGACCGGTTCGCAGACTGAGTGGATTGTTCGCCGGCAACGGGAAGCGGGACCGGGTGGATGAGCCGTCACCGCCCGTGGTCGATGCTCCGGTGGCCGAGTCCGTGCGACGCGACCAGGCCGAGCTGCACGCGCAGCTCGAGGGCTCGCGACGTGACGCGGACGCCAGGATCGCCGAGCTCGAGGAACGTGCTCGTCATTCCGAGGAGCGCCACCAGGGCGAGCTCGACGGGGCTCGCACCGCCCACCAGGAGCTGGCTCAGGCGCTCGAGGAGGCCCAGGCGGAGACCGGCCGCGTCAGTGCCGAGCTGACCGAGACCCAGGAGCGGGCGGCCGGCGCGGAGGCCGAACGCGAGCGGCTGGCGCAGCGAGAGGCGAGCCTGCGGCAGGGGCGCGACGAGCTGGAGCGCTCGCGCACCGAGCTGAGCGAGCGACACGACGCTCTCGCGGGCGAGCTGGAAGCGGCCCGGGCCGAGGCTGCCACATCCGCGCGGGCACTGGAGTCGGCTGTGCAGTCGGAGGCCCGCCTGCGGCGCGAGCTCGAGCAAGCGCGAGGTGAAGCGCAACGCCGACTCGACGGCAGCCGGCGCGAGCATGAGGAAGCGGTGGGGCGCCATCAGGCCGAGCTCGAGGCGCTTCGCTCCGAGCGCGACGACGCATTGACATCACTCGCCGCCGCGAAGTCGGAGCTCGAGGAAGGGCAATCGCAGGTGGCGGCTGCGCGCGATGAGGCCAGCGCGGCCGGCGAACGGCTCGAAGACGTCCGCTCGGATCTGGAGCGCGAGCGCGAGCGCTCCCGCTCGCTCGCCGAGCGGCTGGAGGAGCTCGAGCGCAAGCAGGGCCAGCTGGGCGAGGAGCTGGAACGCAGGCAGGTCGAGCAGGAGACAGCGAAGCGGCGGCTCGGAGAGGCCCTGGTCGCCGTGCTCGAGCGCAGGGGGCCCGTGGACAGCGCCCGCGAGGAGTTCGAGGCCGCGCGCGTGGAGCACGATCGCCTGTCGGCGGTGCTCATGGAGGCAGAAGGGGAGCTGGAGGAGGCCGAGACGAAGGCCGCGGAGATCGCCGGGCGCGCCCTGGAGAAACGCACGCGCCGCGCGGAGCTCGAGCGGGTCCTGCGCGCCCTGCACAACTCGAAGCGGGAAGCCGAGGAGGCCGCCGGGCGTCAGCGGGACAAGCTCGGGCAACTGGGTCCGCGATTGGAGCTCGCGCGCACCGAGGCGAGCCGCCTGGCCGAGCGGGCTGCCGACTGCGAGCGCCGCCTTGCGGCGGCTCGTGAGCGCGCGGGTGAGTGGTCCGAGGACGGGACCGGCAAGGGACCCGACGAACACGAGCTGCGTGAGCTCAAAGAGGCGGAGGTGGGCACCCGGCGCGATGCCGAGGTCGGCCAGGCCGAGGCCAGCCGGCTGGAGGCCGCGGTGGCCGACGCGCGGAGCCGGCTTGCGGCAATCGAGGAGACCGCCGCCGAGAAGAGCGCCGAGCTCGACCACCAGAGCTCCGAGCTCGCCCGCCTGGAGGCGAAGGGGCCCGACGGAGTGCGCAGGACCGAGCGGTACGAGCCGCCGAAGGAGCAGCGGGCCCGAGTGGATCTGCTCAGGGCTGACCTCCAGGGTGCCCTTGCCGGCATGGAGGAGCAGCGCGGGCGTCTGGACGAAGCCGAGCAGCAGCTGCGGGACGCCCAGGAGGCGCTCGAGGACGAAGTGGCGCGCGAGGCCAGGAGCCGCAGCTCCCGACCATCGCCTACAGGCTTGGCCAAGCCCTAGGGCCCGAGAGCTCTAGAGGCCCGCGCGGCGCATGTAGCGCCTGAGGGCCCGGTGGCTGCGCAGGACCCGTCTGTCGACCACTGCGACGAATCTCACCCTTCCGCGACGCGTGCCGAAGACCCGCCGGCTGCGCCGGGTGAGGCGGTAGACGCCGCGCGTGACCCGCCGGGCGTGCGGGAAGCGCCGGAGCAGCCGCCGCACGCGGACTCCCCGGTGCACGCCGCGCATGCCATGAAGGCGCGCCGTACTGGCCACGAGCCGGATCCGCCCGTGGGGGGAACGGCGCGAGAAGACGGCGGTCACGCGGCCCTTGGAGCGCTTCACGCACCAGCGGTAGACGTAGCGACGGCGGCGCACCGGCTGCGGGGCGATGCGGCGACGCGCCTGCCGCCGGGTGTAGCGGAGGCGTACCCGGCCGATGTTGCGCGGGCCGATCGGCGACCGGCGCGCCAGGCAGCCGCGGTGCCCGGCGGACGGCCACACGCCCTTGAAGAGGCGCACGGCATAGAACCCCTGGACGCCGTCCGCGTACCAGATCTCGCGGCGAGACCGGACGAACGAAGGGCTCGACATGGCGTAGTTGCTCGGCTGGACGATCGAGGAGTTCGAGTGCAGCGGGGCGGCGAAGTAGGCGAGCTCCTTGGGGTGGTAGGGGTCGCGGATGTCGAAAACGCGCAGGCCGGAGGCGATCATCGAGCAGGCGACGATCTCCGGATCGCGCTCCCTCGGCACGTTGCAGTAGTGCCCGGCGTAGCCCTGCAGGGAGCTGTTGTTGCCCGGGTCGTTCGCGATACGCGCCCGGTTCTCCGGCTGGTGCACGGCCAGGCGGATGTTGGACACCACGCGCGGGTGCCTCTCGTCCTGGATGTCGATGATCCGGGCGGCGCCCACCCGGCTGCCGTTCGTCGCGAGCTGGTTGCTGCCCTCGTTCGAGGAGAACTCGTCGACCTCGACCAGGTAGTGGCGTCCGTGGATCGTGACCGGGCGAGCCACCTGCGGAACGGTCATCTCGGGCCAGGTCAGGCGACTGATCTCGTGCGCCTTGGCAAGCGGCTTGCGGGCCTGGACCTCGCTGACGTCGAGGATGATCAGCCCCACGTTGCGCGCCGCGAGGTAGGCGCGGTTGCCGTTGTCCGAGATCGTGAGCCCGTGCGATGCCCA
Source organism: Thermoleophilaceae bacterium (assembly GCA_046262995.1). Classification (GTDB taxonomy): domain Bacteria; phylum Actinomycetota; class Thermoleophilia; order Solirubrobacterales; family Thermoleophilaceae; genus JBHELQ01. The sequence continues at coordinate 30,748 of JBHELQ010000098.1, read as the reverse complement.
GGTCTCGGTCCACACCGGCGTCGGCTGGCTCGGATTGCGTAGGTCCACGGCCGTGACCTGGCCGGGGTCGTAGAGGACGCTCGTGTAGTAGGTGTTGCCGTCCGGAGCGAAGCCGCTCTCGTGACCGAGGAAACCCGTCGGCGAGCTCGACTTCAGGGCGGGATGGCGGCAGTCCTGAGACACGTCGTAGACGTCGATCACGCCCGGATAGGTGACCGGATTCGCCGCCGTCGCCGCGAGCAGGCCGCGCCTGGGATTCAGCAGCAGGGACTCGTGAGGACTCTGCATGGCGATCGTCTGGAGGGTGTCGGTCCGCTTCGGGTGCGCGGGGTTGGACATGTCGAGCACCTGCGTGCCGGTGGGCTCGTCCCGGCCGCCCTCGGCGTTACCCGGGAAGAGCAGCGTGCCGTCGTAGAAGGCGCACTCGTGGCCGTGCTTGTCCACGTAGCGCTCGACCTTGTAGCCCCCGTAGAGCCCCTCGTGGCCGAGCACGCGGAGATTGCAGGTGAAGCCCCTCTTCGCGCTGAGGGGAACACGGCCCTGGATGTCCGTCTCGGGCCGGGAGCCCTGGCGACATCTCGGACGGGGCACCGGGCGGGCGCGAGCCGCCGACGCCGAGGCCCTGATCGGGGCGCCGCCCCCGTCGGACGGCCCCACGTTCATGAAGCTGTCCGAGTTGTGGCCGAAGCCCGGGGCGGGGACGAGCAGCAGCACGCCGAGCCCTGCCAGGGCGCATAGGAGACGGGCTACACGGAAAGAGTGTGTCTCTTTCAAGGACAGGCAGCCTACCTGCTCGCACGCCGAGCTACGCCGCTACTGAGACGGCCCCGTCGGCCCCCGCCGCGCGCCGGTCCTCGTCCGGCCCCCGCGAGAACTCGACCGCGTCGTCCACGGGGCCCCTGCCGAGCATCCGGATGTCCCGGAACCAGTTCTGGTAAAGCCGCCAGGGCGCCTCTGCGCCCTGCTTCGGGAGCTGGTCGATCGAGCGGAGCACGTAGCCGGACATCAGGTCGATGAAGGGCTCCGTCGGCAGCGACGGGTCCGGGGCCTGCGGCGTGCAGGCCGCGTACCCATGCTCATCCATGTGGTTGAGGAGCCGGCAGACATAGCGCGCGACGAGGTCGGCCTTGAGCGTCCATGAGGCATTCGTGTAGCCGAAGGTGACCGCCAGGTTCGGAACCCCGGAGAGCATCGTGCCCTTGTAGGCGATCTTCTCCGGGAGGTTGACCGGCTCCCCGTCGATGCCGAGCTCCATCCCCCCGAGGGTCAGGAGGTTGAGCCCCGTCGCCGTGACGATGACGTCCGCCTCCAGCTCGGCGCCCGAGCTCAGCCTCACGCCGTTCTCCGTGAATGTCTCGACGCCGTCGGTCACCAGCGATGCGCGCCCCGCGGTGATCGCCTCGAACAGGTCGCCGTCCGGGACCAGGCAGAGCCGCTGGTCCCAGGGGCTGTAGCGCGGGTTGAAGTGCGTGTCGACGTCGTAGCCCTCGGGCAGCCGGTTTCTCACCCCAGCCCGGATGAGTCTGCGCATGAGCCTCGGCGCCCGGCGGCTCAGCTTGAAGAAGCCGAGCGCGAGCAGCACGTTCTTGAGCCGCACGATCGAGTAGGCCCTCGCCGCGGACAGCCGGCGCTGGAGCTTCTCGGCCATCCCGTCCTGCGCCGGCAGCGACACCACGTAGCTCGGCGAGCGCTGGACCATGGTCACGTGCTCGGCGCGCTCCGCCATCGCCGGGACGATGGTGACCGCGGTCGCGCCGCTCCCGATCACGACGACCCGCTTGCCGTGGTAGTCCAGGTCCTCGGGCCAGTGCTGGGGGTGGATGATCTCGCCCCGGAACCGGCCGGTTCCCTCGAACTGCGGTGTGTATCCCTCGTCGTAGCGGTAGTAGCCGGTGCAGCCGTAGAGAAAGCCGCACGTCAGCTGGACCGACTCGCCGGTGTCGGTCCGGGTGGCCTCGACCGTCCAGCGCGCGTCGGCCGTGGACCACTCCGCGCGTACCACCCTGTGGCGGAAGCGGACCATCCGCTCCACGTCGTGGTCGCGTGCCGTGTCGCGCACGTACTGGCGAATCGACGGCCCGTCCGCGATCGCCCGGGCCTCCTCCCACGGGCGGAAGGAGTAGCCGAGCGTGAACATGTCCGAGTCCGAGCGGATCCCCGGATAGCGAAAGAGATCCTAGGTCCCGCCGATGGCGTCCCTGGCCTCGAGGATGGCGAAGCTCTTGTCGGGGCACTCCTCCTGCAGGTGACAGGCCGCGCCGACACCGGAGAGACCGGCTCCGACGATCAGGACGTCTACGTGTTCGATTGAGATCTGGGCCCCTGTCTCCGTCGGATCGGCGTTCACCACGCGAGTGAGGACCCGCGATCATATGTGCTCTGCCTGCAGCCAGGCGAGGGTCGCCTCGAGGCCGGCCGCATAGTCCACGCGCGGTTCCCAGCCGAGCAGCTCTCGCGCTTTGCGATTGCTGAAGTCCTGGTTCGTACCCAGCACGTGCACGGCCTGTCGCGAGAGCAGGGGTCGCGTCTTCAGGCGCATGGTCCTGCGCAACAACCGGTAGCCGTGCTCGAGCGAGAAGCCGATGCCGTTGGCGATCCAATACGGCAGGCTCCAGCGCACTTGCGGGCAGCCGAGGCCCTCGGCCAGGTCATCGGTGAACTCCTTCCACGTGATGTCGAGGCCGTCGCTGATGTTGAAGGCGTGGCCCGGGGCGGCTTCGTGGCGGAGCGCCAGGAGCGCGGCATCCATCAGGTTCTCGACGTAGCTCAGACCGGCAACCGCGCGACCGCCGTCGACCAGGAGCATGCTGCCGTCACGGATGGCCCGCGCGATCCCGCCGACGACATCCGTCGAGCGGGGTCCATAGACAGTCGCCGGGCGCAGGATGACGGCGTCCAACCCGTGCGCCCTCTCCACGCGGCGGACTTCGGCCTCGGCGGCCAGCTTCGTTTGCGCATACCAGTTGCTAAACCGCGTGGGCGCGTGAGCTTCGTCGATCGCGGCGCTGCCGGGATAGCCGTAGACATCCGTGGTGCTGAGATGAACGAAGCGCCGCGCGGACGCATCGACGGATGCATCCAGCAGGTTCCGCGTGCCCTCGACGTTGATGCGCGCGATCTCGTCCCTGGTTGCCCAGTCCGATACCTGCGCGGCGCAGTGGAACACGCAGCGGCAGCCCTCCGCGGCGGCGGCCAGGGAAGGCGCGCTCGTGAGGTCGCCAGCGGCGATCTCTACATCGAGTGTGTCGAGCAGCGACGTGTCGCTGGTCGCGCGTATGAGGCAGCGCACCCGATGGCCTTCGCGCACCAACCGTTGCGCCAGGTGCCCGCCGATGAATCCGGTCGCGCCGGTGACCAGGCAAACGTCGTCACGCCGCGCCTTGCCACTCACCGTGTACTGGATCGGCGCCGGAGTGTCGCGGTGGCGATGTCGCGCACGACGCCCCAGTTCTTGGCCGCCCCACCGTGACAATCGGCGAGCACGGCGTCGAGCGCGCTCAGGAAGCTGCGCGCCTCCGGCTCGGAGAGCGTCAGCGGGGGCAGCAGCTTGATCACGTCGTTCTTGCCGGCGGCCATGGTGATCACGCCGTGGTCGCGATGCAGGGGGATCACGATCAGTTGGGGAAACAGGCCCTCGCTCGCCATATGGATCAAGCGCCAGCTCAACCGGGCGGCCCGGGAGCTCGGCGCCCGCAGCTCGATGCCGATCATCAGCCCGCTGCCGCGCACCTCGGCGAGCATGTCGTAGCGCCGCTGGAGCTCGGCGAGGCCGTCCAGCAGAACAGTGCTCATGCGCGCGGCGCGCTCGACCAGGCGATCGCGCTCGATGACGCGCAACGCGGCCAGGCCCGCCGCCATGGACAGGCGATTGCGGCCGAACGTCGACTGATGCACGTAGGAGCGCTCGAGCGTCCCCACGGCCCTCTGGTAGAGCTCTCGCCTGGTGACCATCGCTGCGACCGGCATGTACCCCCCGCTGAGGGCCTTTCCGACGAGCACGAAGTCGGGCTCGAGTCCCCAATGCTCCAGCGCGAACCACTTGCCGGTGCGCCCGAGCCCGGTCTGGATCTCGTCGACGACGAACAGCGTGCCGTAGCGCCGGCACAGCTCCTGCGCGGCCTGCAGATAGCCCGCAGGGGGAAGCGTCACCATCCGGCCCTGAATCGGCTCGACCACGAAGGCGGCGACATCCTTGGCGCGCAGCTCCGCCTCCAGGCGGTCGAGGTCGCCGTACGGAACCCTCTCGCAGCCCGGCAGCAGCGGGCCGAAGCCTTCCTTGAAGAACTCGTCACCGACCAGTGAGAGCGGCCCTAGCGTGACTCCGTGAAAGCTGCTGTCGCACGAGACCAGCCGCGGCCGGCCTGTCGCCGCCCGCGCGAACTTCATCGCCGAGTCCACGGCCTCGGCACCCGTGCTCGCGAAGAAGACGGCGTCCAGCCCGCGCGGCAGACGCTCCGACAGAGCTTCGGCCAGCATGCCGGCGAGCGCCGAATAGTGGAGCTGCACGCCATCCACGAGGTTCGCGGCGAGCGTGGCCCGAAGGACGTCGCCGACGTCGGGGTGGTTGTGACCAAGGCTCGCGAAGCCCTCGCCGGTATGGAAGTCGAGATAAGGGCGACCCGCGGCGTCGTAGAGGTAGGACCCCTGCGCCGAGACGTACTCCTTGTCGAACCCGAGGATTCGCAGCACGTCGACGAGCGATGAATCGAGATGGCGCGCAGCCAATCCCAGGGTCTCGTCCGCGCGCGCCAAGGCGTCGCTGACCACGCCAAGGGAATCGACAGCCTGAATGGGCCGAGAGTCGACGTTCATCGCGCGTGGCGGCGGACCTTACGCGCTCGGTCGAACCGCGACCGCCTGGACCACGACCCAAGCCGGGCGGGTGCTGCGGGGTGCTATGGCCTTGCTAGAGCCGCCAGGAGCCCAGGAAGTGCTTCTGCGCGCGACGGCCCCTGGTCAGCCGCCGACTCGCGATGCCGACCTCCCGCACCCGGCCGCCGCGCGTCCTGTAGACGACGCGCACCCGGCGCCCATGCGCCACGTACCAGACGTTGCGCCCGACGCGGATGCGCCGCTCGTGGCGCAGCCGGCGGCGGAGCGTCCGGACGCGCGCGCCGCGCCGGATCCCGCGAACCGAGAAGCGGCGGCTGGAGGTGAGGATCAGCACCGCCCGGCGAGCGATCCGCCGGCGAACGGAGCGGCCCAGCGGGCGCCGCAGCCGGCGAGTCGGGTATGCGATCCGCAGGCTGCCGCCGCCGAAGACGCAGTAGCGGTCGATCCCGCCCCTGCGCGAGCGCAGCCGCCCACCCCTGAGCGCCCGCCGCTGGCGGCTTCTCGTGCGGGCCAGCACCGCGGGCCCCAGGTGCTTCCCCCGCGCCCGTCCGCGGTCACTCAGGCAGCCCCTGCCGAAAGCGGCGGCGCGGCAGCCCGCGAGCGACTCGTGCGGCCACGGACGGCTGAACAGCACGGCTCTGTCGATCGCGTTGACGCGGTCCTCGCGCAGCAGCCAGCCCTTCCTCACCTCGTAGTCGGCCCAGTTCTTGACCCGCGTCACGTAGTCGCAGTGGCTGCGGTAGAGCGACCTGATCTTCTCGTTCGACCACGCCTCGTAGTGGCCCCAGAGCGGGCAGGTCTCGGACGAGTTGAACTCGACCGGCACCTGGACGAACGGGTGGCGCAGCCCGCCCTCCGCGAGCCCGTTCTTGTCGCGGACGAGATTGCCGCTCGAGTCGCGCTTCATCCGCGGCGCCGAGGGCGGAAGCGTCCCGTCCCGGAAGTAGCGAGAGACCCAGTAGCTCATGGCGCGCGCGCTGTAGTCGGCGGAGCCCCGGTTGACCTGGCAGGCCGTCCCGATGGCATCGACGTCCTCGTGGTTGTCCCGTCGATGCTGCTGCGCGATGTAGTTCCACCAGACCGCCGGCGCGTGAGAGGTCCCGGCCTCCTCCCAGCCCACGAACCGCCGACTGCGACTGTCGGGGTCGTCGACGGCGTTGTTCTCCTCGTTCAGGTTGAAGATCGGCGTTGAGAAGTTTGTGTAGGGACCCCCTCCGCGAGTGATCACGAACACGTCGATCCCGCCGCGGTTGTAGTGGCCGTTGACGAAGTCCGTCAGGCGGCTGGCCGACTGCGATGCGCCGTTCGCGATCACGTGTTTCGGCCGCATGCCGCGCATGGGGTCGATGTGCGAGCCGCCGTTGTGCGACGGGTCGCGCAGCGCCTCGATCGACTGCGAGTAGATGTCGTAGGAGAAGTCGTCGCCGGGGTGAATCAGGGAGGCATAGCGCTGCGGGTCCCAGCCCTTGAGCGAGAGCGTGGTGCAGCAGACACCGGCGAGCTGGGCGGAGACGCCGACGTAGCCCACGCCGTGCCGCATCAGCCACTGCGCCTCGACCGGCCAGCTGGTCTCCAGGTCCTCCTGGCCGGTGACGTTCAGCCACTCGACCTGCACCTGTCCGCTGAAATTTCTCCGGTTGCGCGGCAGCCGCACGAGCATGCGGCTCTTGTAGGGCGCGGAGACACCGTTCGACAGGTTGGTCGCCATCCCGCCGTAGAAGTACTCGTTCTCCGTGTAGTCGTAGCCGCGTCCCTTGAGCGAGAAGAGCGTGTGATTGTGCGGCCGGCCCTGGATGCCGCCCGTGATCGGGCCCTCGACGGTGGGGTTCGGCACGGCGGCCGACGCGCTCGCCGCCATGGTCGTGAGCATCAGCGCCGCGACCGCCGCCGCCAGCGCGCCCCGCCTGGTCCTACGCATCGAGAGCTGCTCAGTCATCGGTCCCCCCTGTCGCCGCTACCTGTTTGAACGCAGCGCGGCCGTGTTTCTTGCGCGAGTCATATCACGATGGTGTCCGACGGATGGGATGGCCCTCGCCTCGGGCCTTGCGCGACATCCGAGCGTCATTCGCCCGCGCTCGATTCACGACCGCTCGGCGACCAGCTTCATTTCACGCTCCTGTACTTGAGGTGGGTGACGCCGGGCGCCTCGACGGCCCGGACCTGCTCGAGCTGTACCTCCGCATCCCCGAGGTTGTCGAAGAGGCGAGCACCGTCGCCGAGCACCACCGGAACGACGTGAAGCTCGAGCTCGTCCAGCAGTCCCGCTGCCAGGTACTGCTGCGCGACCCGGCCGCCGCCCCAAAGCATTACGTCTTTGCCGCCGGCGGCCTCCCTTGCCTGTTCGAGCGCGGACTCGATTCCATCGGTGACGAAGTGGAACGTGGTCCCTCCCTCCATCTCCACCGGGTCACGCGGATAATGGGTGAGAACGAACACGGGGTAGTGGTAGGGAGGGTCGTCGCCCCACCAGCCCGTCCACTGCCCGTCGCCCCAGTCACCACCGTGGACCGGGCCGAACATGTTCCGGCCCATGACGCCAGCGCCGAGGTTCTCGCGCGATTCCTCGACTATCCGCGCGCTCTCGTTCACATCGCCGCCCTGCTTGCCGTGGGATTGGCGCCAGGCGGCCAGCGGAACCACCCAGTCGTGGAGCCGCTCGCCGCCCTCGCCGAGCGGGTTCTCCTCGCTCTGGTTCGGGCCCGCGACGAAACCGTCCAGCGAGACCGAGATATGACACCTAAGCCTGCTCATCGTGCCTCCTCAGTAGGCGGGCTAAAGCGGCCAACCTGCGCTAGTCCGCCCACCAGTCTCGCTGGCCCTCGACGTCGTCGCGCGGAGACTCGCCGAGATGGGGTGCGCCGATGACGATGAGCTCGAGGCCCTCCGGCCCGGCCTCGTAGCCTCGCCACGTCCCGGGCGGGACGCGCACCACGTCCCACTCCTTGAGCGTGACGATCTCGTCGTCGAGTTTCATCCGTCCGCTCCCGCGCACGACCACGTACGCCTCCTCCTGCTTCTTGTGGGTGTGGCCGTACGGAAAGCGATAGGCGGGCGGGACGCGCTGGTAGCTCAGACCGGATTGCTCGAGCTCGAGGGCCTGGGTCGCCAGGCGGAACTCCAGGTCCGGCGCGCCGTTGAAGTTGGACCCGAGGTCCTCCAGGTCCTCCTTGAGGTTCCTGAGCGTGAACGGCACGCTCGCAATCGTACGGGCAGCAGGTACAAGGTGAGCGACCTCCGGCGCTCACCTCTCAGGAGCGAGAACCGAGCAGGCCAAGGAAGAGGGGCAGGGACAGTGCTCCGCACGGCCCTGCCCCGATGACGCGGGGATGCGACGGTTCGCAGCCCTGAGGGGTGAGCGACGGGACTCGAACCCGCGACCGCCTGGACCACAACCAGGAGCTCTACCAGCTGAGCTACGCCCACCAGGCTGGGGCGGAATCTAGCAGCGGGTATGGCCTGGCAAGGGGCGCCGGCCTACCGGCGAATCGGCACCGGCTCGGCCGGGATCGCCTCCTCGGCGATGGCCTCCACCTCTTCGCCCGGCTCGCCCTCCTCGCGGGCGCAGACCACGCGGAAGCGGCCCGTCTCGAGCGAGGGGTTCGGACGGATCGGCAGCCCCCGTATCGAATCCCAGCCGAGCCGCTCGATCTCGAACGGGTTCAGCTCGACCGCCACCGCCGGGTACTCGCACTCGGCGTTGTGCTGGTCGATTGCCTTGCTGATCGCCTCGAGGTTCTTGGCCTCGGAGGAGCTCATCGCGAAGCCGGCTGGCCCAGGACCTTCCCGTAGTGCTCGATCGTCTTCGCCAGGCCGTCGCGTAAGGCGACCTCGGGCTCCCAGCCGAGCAGGTCCCGGGCGCGCGTGATGTCCGGCTGACGCACCTGCGGATCGTCGATCGGGAGCGCCTCGAAGACGAGGTCGGAGCGCGACTCGGTCAGCTCGATCACGAGCTTCGCCATGTCGACCAGCGCGAGCTCGTCCGGGTTGCCGATGTTGACCGGCTCGTGGACCTCCGACTCGTTCAGGGTCACGAGCCCGCGGACCAGGTCGTCGACGAAGCAGAAGCTCCGGGTCTGGGAGCCGTCGCCGAACACCGTGACCGGCTTGTCGGTCAGCGCCTGGCGCAGGAAGGTGGGGATCGCGCGTCCGTCGTTGGGGCGCATGCGCGGGCCGTAGGTGTTGAAGATGCGCGCGATGCAGGTATCGACGCCCTGCTGGCGCAGGTAGGCCATCGTGAGGGCCTCGGCGTAGCGCTTGGCTTCGTCGTAGACGCCGCGCGGGCCGATCGGGTTGACGTTGCCCCAGTAGGTCTCGGGCTGCGGATGCACGGCCGGATCGCCATAGACCTCGGACGTCGAGGCCAGAAGGAAGCGGGCTCGCTTGGCCTTCGCCAGGCCCAGGGTGTTGTGACTCCCGTAGGCCCCGACCTTCAGCGTGTGCAGCGGGAGCCGCGCGTAGTCGATCGGGCTGGCCGGCGAGGCCATGTGGTAGATGAAGTCAACCGGCTCGTCGATCACGTAGTGATTCGTGATGTCGAGCATCTCGAAGCGGAAGTCCGCGCCGTTCTGGACGTGCCGGATGTTCTCGAGCGAGCCGGTCTCGAGGTTGTCGACGCAGATCACGCGGTGGCCGCGCGAGAGCAGGTAGTCGCAGAGATGGGAGCCGAGGAAGCCGGCGCCCCCGGTGACGAGCGAGGTAGGCATGGTCTATGAGGGTAATCGCCAGTCCGGCAAAGCGACTTGAGGCTGGATGGAAGCGTGCACAGCAAGTATTCGGCGCTCGACTCGTTCTATTCCAGGAGGCGAAGAAGGAGGCCCCTGGTGGCTAGATGGGAAGGCGACGAGCGTCGATCCGCCGACAGCGTGCTGGCGAGGACCGCGGTTTCGGCGAAGGAGGAGGCCGAGGCGTTGCAGGCCACGCTCGAGCAGCTACCCGGGAGACGCTTCCGTCGCAGGGCCCGGGTCAGCCGCTCGCTCGAGGACGCCCGGCGCCGCGAGCGCGAGGCGCTGGCGATGCTGCAGGCGAATCGCGCTGGCCCCGAGAGGGGCGGCGGCAGCACGTCTTCGGCCGGAGTCAACTCCGCAACCTGAGAGAGCCCCCGGTGGGCGCGACGCCGCCCTCGGAGTCGTCGTCAATCGCGGAGAAGACTTCTTCTTCGTCCACGCTCCCTCCAGGCCCTCAGGCATGCCGACGGCTGGGATCAGTACCTCATGCCCTAGTACGCCTCTAATACCGAGATCCAGAGCTCGCGGGCGATTTCGTCCGGGGACCCCGCGTGCGTCTTCTCCCAGAGCGGTCTGCTCAGGACTATGGGCTCGCGCTCATGGGGGGTGGTGATCTCTACGACGACCCGGGTGTTGGGATAGCCGCCCTCAATTCGCACGTCTCTGAGCGCCTTTCCCGATTCGGCGAACTGCTCAGGCCAAGGATCGAATTCCTGTCTGACAACTTGTAGGGCGGCGATCTCAGACCGCCCGATGTCAAGGGGCTGGTTTGCCATATGACGTGAGTATCGACTTGACCAACAGTTCAGGGGAGAGCTACGGTCGCGTTGGTGGTCCGTCGCATCGCTGTCAGCGCCACCATGGGTCGCGCAGGCTAGCTCTGGGCCACATGGCCCGTTGCCACTTTTGTTGCCACCTCCGCGCGACAGCTTCCTGCAAGCCCCGCGCTAGCAGGGCTTTCCCCTACGCCCCCGGCAGGATTCGAACCTGCGACCTAGGGATTAGAAGTCCCTCGCTCTGATCCGCTGAGCTACGGGGGCTCGCGGCCGAGTCTAGGGCGACAGCTCCCCGGAACGGGCTCGGCTCGCTTTCCCCGAACGCCCCTGGGAAGATGCGGCTCCCCTGGCCCGAGGAGCGATAGACCCCAGCCGGAAGCTCTACGCGGCGCAGGTCGCCGTCCTCGCCGGCGTCTACTACGGCGCCGCGAAGCTCGGCCTGCACCTGGCGTTCGCCACGAAGAGCGTGACGGCTATCTGGCCGCCGACCGGTATCGCGCTGGCCGCGCTGGTCCTCGGGGGCTTCCGGCTCTGGCCGGGCGTGGCGCTGGGGGCGTTCCTCGCCAACGCCTGGACCGGCGTGCCCCTCTACACGGTCTTCGGGATCACCGCCGGCAACACGCTGGAGGCGCTCGCCGGCGCGTATCTCCTCTGTCGGGTCGCGGACTTCCGGCCCGCCCTCGACCGAGTGAGGGACGTCCTCGCGCTCGTTGGCTTCGCGGGCGTCCTGAGCACCACGGTCAGCGCCACGATCGGGGTCCTCAGCCTGCTGGCCGGCGGCGAGATCGACGCCGGTGACTTCGGCTCGGTCTGGCGCACGTGGTGGCTCGGAGACATGGGCGGGGACCTGGTCGTCGCGCCCGTCCTGCTGATCGCGGCCGCGCACTGGCCCTTCCGGCGGGCGCCCGGCAGACCACTGGAGGCGGCCGCGCTCGTGGTGACGACCGTCGGGATCGCCTCGCTCGTCTTCTCCACGAGCAGCGGGCTGACATACCTGGTGTTCCCGGCCCTGATCTGGGCCTCCCTGCGCTTCTGGCAACCGGGCGCGGCGGGGGCGAGCCTCCTGGTCGCCGCGGTGGCGGTGACGTTCACCGAACATAACCTGGGCCCGTTCTCGGGACACTCGCCGGACGACAGGTTGCTCCTGGCCCAGTCGTTCGTCGGCGCGGCCGGCGTGACCGCGCTTGTGCTGGCCGCGGTGATCACCGAGCGCAGGCAGATCGAAGACACCGTGGAGTACATCGCCGGCACGCTCCAGGAGAGCCTGCTGCCCTCCACGCTGCCGGAGGTCCCCGGAGTCGAGTCCGCCGTGGGCTTCCGCCCCGCCGGGGAGCGACATCTCGTCGGAGGCGATTTCTACGACCTGTTCGAGAGCGGCGACGGAAGCTGGGCGGCGGTGATCGGAGATGTCTGCGGAAAGGGCGCTCCGGCTGCCGCCGTGACGGGGCTGGCGCGCTACACGCTCAGGGCCGCCGCGGCCCACGAACGACTACCGAGCCGGATCCTGGGCCTCTTGAACGAGGCGATCCTGCACCAGCGCTCACCGGGAGAGTTCTGCACGGTGGCGTACACGCGACTGGACCTGGACGGAGGGTCCGGCGTGCAGGCCACGGTCGCGAGCGGGGGACATCCGCTGCCGCTGGTCCTGCGCGCCGGCGGCGGAGTGGAAGCGGCCGGGGAGTACGGGACGCTGCTCGGGGTGACGGGTGAGCCGGAGCTCGCCGACCACACGATCGACCTGGCGCCGGGCGACGCGCTGGTGCTGTACACCGACGGGCTCACTGACGCGTATGCACCGGGTCGCATATTGACCTCAGGCGACCTGGTCACCGTGCTCGAGGCCTGCACCGGCGGGGACGCAGCCGCTATCGCGGGCGCGATCCAGCGGGAGGTGCTCGACTCCACGGAAGCGGAGCCACGCGACGACATCGCGCTGCTCGTCCTGCGGGTCCCCGACGGCGGAGGCAGGCGCGAGGTGACCGCCCGGCTGCGCGGCGATCTGGCCGACATAGCGCGTGCCCGGCGCGCCATCGATCAGCTCGAGTCCGAGCTGGACCGCGCCCTCGTGACGAATCTGCGGCTCCTGGTGAGCGAGCTCGTTACCAACAGCATTCGCCACTCGGGCGCCGGCCCAGAGGAGCTCGTCGAGCTCAGTGCGATCGTCCTGGCGGACAGGGTGCGGGTCGAGGTGCTGGACAGGGGCCCGGGGTTCGAGCCCCGCGCCGTGACTCCCGACCGCGAGCTCGGCTCGGGATGGGGCCTGTACCTGGTCGATCAGCTGGCCGACCGCTGGGGAGTGGTGACCGACGGCTCGACGCGAGTCTGGTTCGAGATCGACCGCTGACCGCTCGGCTAGGCCGGCAGCTCGTCCGGCAGGCCGAACTCGCGGAAGACCTCGGGCGTCATGAGCCCCGGGATGTCGCCGAAGCGCCGGAAGACCCAGGGTGCCAGGAAAGCCGTGACCTCCTCGATGCGCGTGCCACGGAGGGTGAGGACGTCGAGCACCGCCGCGAGATAGCTCTGCGCCTCGTCGTTCCACATGTAGCAGCCCACTGCCAGCTGCCCGTTCGCGCGAGTCGGCACGTGCCGCCATCGCTCCTGGCAGGGATACTCCGCGAGGAAGGCGCCGATGGCCTGCTCGCCGCGGTACCAGCGGGGCAGCGGGGGCATCGACCAGGTGGCGTCCTCGGCCAGCAGGGCAACGACCGCGTCGACGTCGCCGCGCTGCAGCGCGTCCGTGTAGCTCTCCACGATCTCCCGCAGCTTCTCGTCCCCGACCGCGCGCAGGGTCTCCTGCTGGCTCTGCTCGGGTAGTCGCTCGTCGACTGCCTTGCGGGCCCGCTGCAGTGCGCTGTTCACGGAGGGGACGCTCGTCTCGAGCGATTCGGCGACCTCCTTCGCCGAAAAGCCCAGCACCTCGCGCAGGATCAGCGCCGCGCGCTGCGTGGCAGGCAGGTGCTGAAGCGCAGCCACGAAGGCCAGCTCCACGCTCTCCCGCTGCTCGTAGCGGGCCTCCGGCGCGGCGAACCCGTCCTCGAGGTCCAGCCGCTCGTCCGCGTACGGCTCCACCCACACGGACTCGACAAGCGGCTCGCCGGGACTGTCGTGCGGGTCTGCGGCGGGGCCGTAGTCGATCGGTAGCACCCGCTTCGGCCGTCGTTCGATCGCGTTGAGGCAGGTGTTGGTCGCGATCGTGTAGAGCCAGGAGCGCAGGGAGCTCCTGCCCTCGAAGCGCCGCAGCCCGCGCCACGCCCGCAGCAGGGTCTCCTGAAGCGCGTCCTCGGCGTCGTGGACCGAGCCCAGCATCCGGTAGCAATGCGCCTGGAGCTCCGCGTGACGCGGCTCGACCAGGCGGCGGTAGGCGTCCTCGTCGCCGCCGCGGGCGGAGGCCAGGAGCTCGCGCTCCTGAGTGCTCATGGCTGTGGCCGCTGCGCTCATGCGGTCAGCAGATTAGTTCGGCGGGCGAGGGCTGTCATAGAGGAGAGGAATGGTGTCCCCCACGCCCAAGCCTGTCGTCCACCTGGAGCTGCACACCGGCGACCTGCCCCGCGCATGCGCGTTCTACGCACAGCTGTGCGGCTGGCGGCCGGAGCGGATCGACGCCGGCGGCGGCAGCTACTGCGCGCTGGGCCTCAGGGGCGGGGTGTGCGGGGGCGGGGTCATCGAATGCGCGACCCGTCAACCGCTTTGGCTACCGTATGTGGAGGTCGCCGACGCCAGGGAGATCACGGAGCGCGCTCGCCGGCTGGGCGCCTCGGTGCTCCTGGATCCCCGCGAGGGGCCGGCGGGCTGGCGCAGCGTGGTGGCGGCGCCGGCGGGCGGGGAAATCGCCTTCTGGCAGCCGAAGGACCATCCCGATTCGCGTGGGAACCGATGAGTTACGGCGCCCGGGGCGGTCCTTGGGTGCAGAGCGGCAACGACAGAGGAGGCACTCCATGGCAGAGCACATGACCGACAGGAATCGTTGGATCGCGCTGTACGTGCTCTGCATCGGGATGCTGATGATCGTCCTCGACGTGACCGTCGTGAACGTGGCGCTGCCCTCGATCCAGGACGACCTCGGCTTCTCGCAGTCGAGCCTGGCCTGGGTGGTCAACGCGTACCTGATCGCCTTCGGGGGCCTGCTGCTCCTGGCCGGGCGCTTCGGCGACATCCTCGGCCGCAAGAGCGTCTTCATGGCCGGGCTCGCCGTGTTCACGTTCGCCTCGCTGCTGTGCGGGGTCGCTCAGAGCCAGGGCCTGCTCGTGGGCGCGCGCTTCGTCCAGGGCGTCGGCGGCGCCATGACCTCCGCCGTGATCCTCGGGATGATCGTGACGATGTTCTCCGAGCCGCGGGACCAGGCGAAGGCGATCGGCGTCTACGGCTTCGTCGCCTCCGCCGGCGGGTCGGTCGGGCTGTTGGCCGGCGGCGTGCTGACCCAGTCGATCAACTGGCACTGGATCTTCTTCGTGAACATCCCGATCGGGATCGTCACGGCCGTCCTGGCCATGCGTCTGCTCGAGCGCGACAAGGGAATCGGCTTCGGGGACGGCGCCGACATCCCGGGAGCGGTCCTGATCACGAGCTCCCTGATGCTCGGCGTCTACACGATCGTCAAGCCGGCGGCCGACTACGGCTGGGGCGCCGGCCGCACGCTGGGGCTCGGTGCCGTCTCACTCGTGCTGCTCGCCGTCTTCATCGCCCGCGAGGCCACGGCGCGCAACCCGCTCATCCCGCTGCGGATCTTCCGCTCGCGCAACGTCTCCGGCGCCAATGTGGCGCAGGCGCTCCTGGTGGCCGGGATGTTCGGCATGTTCTTCATGGGCGCGCTCTACCTGCAGAGGGTGCTGGGCTACGACCCGCTCCAGATCGGCTTCGCGTTCCTGCCGGCCACCCTCGTGATGGGAACGCTGTCGCTGCGTTACTCGGAGCGGCTGATCATGCGCTTCGGCGCCCGGAGGACGCTTCTCCCCGGCATGGTGCTGATAGCGATCGGGCTGCTCCTGTTCACGCAGGCGCCGGTGGGCGGGAACTACGTGCAACACGTCCTGCCGGTGATGATCGTGCTCGCGTTCGGCATCGGCGTCTCGTTCCCCGCCCTCATGACTCTGGCGATGTCAGGAGCGACCCGGGAGGACGCCGGCCTCGCCTCCGGTCTGGTCAACACGTCGATGCAGGTCGGCGGCGCCCTGGGCCTGGCGGTCCTCGCGACGCTGTCCGCCACGCGCAGCGACAGCCTGCGCGCCAGCGGCGACAACCTGCCCGCGGCGCTCACCGGCGGCTATCACCTGGCCTTCCTGATCGGCGCCGCCCTGGTGGTCGCCGCTCTGGTCGTGGCGGCGACCGTGATCCAGCCCGAGCGGCAGGCGGAGCGTCAGGTCGAAACCGGTCCCGAGCCCGGTGGCGCCGATCCGGCCTACTCGGAAGCCGCGTAGGGCACAGCGCGGTTAACGCCGCGGCGCGCCCTGCCCTCGGCGGTCGCTAGAGCGGAGGGCCAATCGAGGGCTTCTTGCCTGGCTTGGGACGCTGGGCCTTCTCCCGCTCTGCCGTCCGCTCCTCCGGCGGCGCGTGCTCCGGTCGATCCTGGCTCCGCCACCGCTTCGCGACGTCGCGCTCGACCGTCGCCGTTCGATCCGAGCCGCCAGCGTCGTGCGTGGGGATGTCTGAGCCCGGCGCGCCACCATGGACATGCCGGTAGGGATGCAAGTTCACGCCGCTCCCGCGGATCGTGTAGAAGCCGATGACGACTCCAACGAGCATTAGAACCGCGACGGCGAGGAAGATCCAGCTTCCGCTGGTAAAGGCGATGACCACGGCGAGCTCCTTTCGGCTTGCGGCGCGACTGGCCGCACCGACTACCGGTTTGCGCGAGATTCTCTCAGATAGCGGAGCAATGCCCCCCTGCTCCGAGCGCGTTCGCGGTCGACCTGACGTCCAGTAGCCTCGTTTCGATGGACGCCGTTGGTGCGCTCATCCGAGGCGGCGGTCTCAGTCGCGGGTAGTGAACCGACGGGACCGGCCCCGCCCCCGAGCGATGGGAGCCGCCCGGCCGAGCTGAATGCCCGGCTGCGCTACTTCGGTCGCCGCCACCGTAAGCTCATCGCGGTCGTGGGCTCGCTGGCCACGGCGGCGGTCCTCGTGTTTGTGCTGGCGGGGCGTCGTCACGCGTTCGCGACCGCGCTCTCGGACGCCTCGATGGGAGTGCTCGCGCTGGCAGCGCTGCTGCAGATCGTTGCGTTGCTCGCGCGCAGCGAGGCGTGGCATTTGAGCATCGAGGCCGCGGGCGGAACGGTAGCCCGTCGCGTCCTCTACCGCGCGTCGGCGATGCAGGTCCTGGGTGGAGTGATCAACGGACAGCTGGGCGTCGCGGCGCGGATTGCCGCCCTGCGCCGCTCGTCTGGTGACGTCAGTCCGCAGGTACCGACCCTGATCGCGGCGGAGTTCCCGATACTCGCCGTCGAGGCGACCCTGGCCGCGCTGGCCTCGTACACCCTGGTCGGACCGCTCGGCCTGCCGTGGTGGCTGCCGCTCATCGGTCTGGTGGTGATCGGGACAGTCAGCGCCGGCCTGCGGCATCTGGCCTTACGAAAAGGCCGCGAGCTGTGGAAGGGACTCACCGTCCTCCGCACGCGGCGTGGTGGAGGCCGGGTGATCGGCTTCGTGCTGGTCGCCGTGTTCGCCCAGATCGTCCGCACGTGGCTGCTGCTGCGGGCGGTGGGCGTCGACGCCTCGGTCTTCGACGCCACCGCAGTGCTGATCGGGCTGTCGACCCTCCAGCAGCTTCCGGTCGGTCCCGGCTCCAGCGCGGCGGCCGCGGTGCTGATTCTCGGCAGCCACGGGGTTGCGGCGGCGGCGGCGGCTGGCGTACTAACGACCGTGACGGGCACTGTCGGCGGACTGTGCTTCGCGGCCTGGGCCGGCGCCGACAGGCTCTGGTCCATCAGTCGCTGGGGCGCACACCGGCGACGCGCTCGTGCCCGAGCCCAGCGGTCGGGCTGAGCCCGGCAAGGTGAAGCGCTTGGCTCCTTAATCGGGGCGGCCGGATTCGAACCGACGTCCTCCTGCTCCCAAAGCAGGCGCGCTACCAGGCTGCGCCACGCCCCGTCGCGGCAAGTGTAGGCGCGCGGGTGGCGCGCTAGGGTGCGCCGGCCATGGCCGAGGTCCAGCCGCTCGAGACGCTTCGGTACGAGCCGGCCGCCGTCGGCTCCCTCGAGGCCGTTATCGCGCCACCCTACGACGTGATCGACGACGCCCAGCGCGCCGAGCTGGCGGCGCGCAGCCCCTTCAACGTGGTCGAGATCGACCTGCCGCGCGCGAACGGTGGGGATCCCTATATGCACGCGCGCGACACCCTGCACGCCTGGCTCCAGCAGGGCGTGCTGGTGCGGGAGCGCGAGCCGGCCCTGTGGGTCCTCGAGCAGGAGTTCACGACGCCCGACGGCGAGCGGCAGCGACGCCGCGGGTTCTTCGCGCGCGTGCGCGTGGAGGAGTACGGCGCGGGGCGCATCCGCCCGCACGAGCGCACGCATCCCGGCCCGAAGGAGGACCGCCTGCGCCTGACGCTCGCGACCCGCGCGAACCTCTCCCCCATCTTCAGCCTCTTCCCCGACCCCGAAGGAGCCGCCCGGGAGGCGCTCGAGCAGGCGGCCGCCGAGCACTCCTTCGCGGAGGCGGCGGACCCCGAGGGGACCCGCAACACGCTCTGGCGGCTGTCCGACCCCGCTGCCGTGGCGGCGCTCCAGAGCGCGCTGGCCGACGGCGAGCTCCTGATCGCGGACGGGCATCACCGCTACGAGACCGCCCGCGTGTACGCCGAAGAGGTCGGCGGGGAGGGCCCCCACCGCTACGCGTTGATGTTCCTGTGCTCGCTGTCGGACCCCGGGCTGACCGTGTTTCCCACGCACAGACTGCTGAGCGGGCTGAAGGGCGACGAGCGAAAGCAGCAGGCGATCCGCGAGGTGCTGACGCGCGACTTCGAGGTGCGGCAGGTCGGGCGCGAAGAGCTGGCACCCGACGGCGGGCCGGGGCCGGTCGAGTTCGGCTACATGGACAGCTTCCACCGCACCCCCTACCGCGTCACCCTCAGGGACCAGGCGATCGCCGACCGCGCGCTCGAGGGAAAGCCGGAGGCCTACCGGCGACTCGATACCGCGGTGCTCGAGGCGCTCGTGCTGCGCGGCGCGCTCGGGATGTCCGAGGACGACATCGCCCATTTTCGGGGCCTCGGCTACTCCAAGAGCCTCGAGGAGGGGCGTGACTCGGTGGAGAGCGGCCGCTCGGACGCGGGCTTCTTCATGCGCCCGACCCCGGTCGAGCAGGTGCGCGAGGTGGCGGCGGCCGGCGAGTCGATGCCGCCCAAGTCGACCTACTTCCACCCGAAGGTGCCCACCGGCCTGGTGTTCAATCTCCTGGAGTAGTCGTGGTCAAGATCTACACGCGCAAGGGCGACGACGGAACGACCGGCCTCTGGTACGGAGGCCGGGTGCCCAAGTTCGCCGGGCGGCCGGAGGCCTATGGCTCGGTCGACGAGGCCGCGTCGGCGCTGGGGCTGTGCCGGGCCGCCTGCGAGCGCGACTCCGAGCTCTACGCCGACGTCCTGCGGATCCAGAACGAGCTGTTCGTGGCCGGCGCCGAGCTCGCCACGGCTCCCGAGGCCGCGGACCGGCTCGAGCCCGGGGTCTCCAGCGTCTCCCCGGAGATGGTCGAGCGCCTGGAGAGGGACATCGACCGCTACATGGAGCGGGTGGACCTGCCGCCCAAGTTCGTGGTGCCCGGCGGCAACGAGCTGTCCGCGCGCCTGGACGTGGCGCGCGCCGCCGTCCGGCGAGCCGAGCGCCGGGTGAGCGCCCTGAAGCACGGCGGCGAGCTCGCCAACGACACGGTCCTGACCTACTTGAACCGGGCATCGGACGCGCTCTACGCCATGGCGCGCTTCGCGGACGAGCCCAACCCCGAGCTGTTCGAAGGGAGAGCATGAGAGCCAGCGCACGCCGAGAGAACGGACGCCTCAGGCATGACGTGGAGATCCGCGATCACACGCTGGTCGCGGACGAGCCGGAGGACAACGGGGGCGACGACAGCGGCCCCAACCCGCAGGAGCTCCTGGCCGCGAGCCTGGCCTCCTGCACAGCGATCACGATCGAGATGTACGCGAGCCGGAAAGGCTGGGACATCGGCGACATCGCCGTCGACGTCGACTACGAGCCCGCGCAGCGCGGCTCGCCCACCAAGTTCGCGATGGCCATCCACCTGCCGAAGGAGCTGCCCGAGGAGCAGCGCGACCGCCTGACGCAGATCGCCGCCAAGTGCCCGGTGCACCGGACGCTCGAGGGGGAGGTCATGTTCGAGGAGCGGGTCGAGCTCGACTAGGCAGGCGTGCTGCGCCGCTCCCACATCTCGATCGCCCCCAGCGGCCGGTAGCCCAGGCGCTCGTAGACCGGCCGGCCGGCCCTGGTCGCCTGGAGCGTCGTGACCTCGCAGCCGCGCGCACGGCCGTCCGCGAACGCCCGGCGCATGAGCCCGGAGGCCAGTCCCCTTCCGCGCGCCTCGGGGACGGTGGCCACCCACCAGATGCTGCAGTCGCCGGCATGGTCGTGGCCGACCACCGATGCCGCGGGTTTGCCGTCCGCGTGCGCGATGTACGTGAACCGCGGGTCCGCGCGGCCCCGACCCATGATCCGCTGGAACGCGTCGCCGGTTCCGTAGGCCAGGTCGTTGATCCGGCCGAGGTCCTCGAGCGTTGGCTCCGGGTCGGGGTCGGGGTCCTCCGGCCGCGGGGGCTGGACCTCGTCGAGCTCGGCGATCATCCCGGTCGGCGCAGCGTCCAGCACATGCCCCGCCTCCTGGAGCCGCGCCCTCGCGCGCTCGTGGTATTCGGGCACCCAGACGGTCCACGCGAGCACCCCGGCCTCGTCGTAGATCGTGGCCAGCTCGTCCAAGGCGCTCGCCAGCGCGTCCTCGCTCTCGTAGACGACCGAGTTCGGCAGCGATCGCTCCGGCACCACCGGAGTGACCGTGGCCAGCACGCCGTCGAGCTCGACCGCGCGTCCACCCGACGCGTTCGGCGTGCCCCGGAAGAAGGCGCGCATGCTCTCGAGCATGCGCTCCCACGCAGCCACGTCCCGGGTCATTCCACGACCGCGCCCGCCTGGCGCAGCTCCTCAATGGCGCGCTCGGAGTCGCCGGCCTCGACGTCCACCCCACGGACGCCCTCGGGGTCCACCCGGACCTCGAAGCCGTTCCGGAGCGCGTCGAGGGCCGTGTTCTTCACGCAGTAGTCGGTCGCCAGGCCAACGACCGTGATCCGGTCGATCCGGCGCTCGCGCAGCAGCTCGAGCAGCTCGGTCCCCTCGAAGCCTGAATAGCCCTCGGTCGCGGAGTCCTGGCCCTTGTCGACGATCACGTCGACCCTGGAGCGCTCGAGCGCGGGGTGGAGCTCAGCGCCGTCGGTCCCCTGCACGCAGTGCACGGGCCAGGGGCCCCCCTGCCGCTCGAAGGAACCGTGATCGGGGGGATGCCAGTCGCGCGTCGCCACGACCAGCTCGAAGCGGGGGTCGGAGGCGAGCTCGTTCACCCGCCCCGCGATCCGGTCACCGTCCTGCACCGCCAAAGCGCCGCCGGGCGTGAAGTCGTTCTGGAAGTCGACGATGAGGAGCGCCTCGGGCATTGCGTGTCGCGATGATAGGTAGGTGGCGAGCCCATCCGAGCTGCGCGAGCTGCTGCTCTCCGCGGAGGAGGCCGCGGAGCTGGACGCGCCCGGAAAGACCGACGCGGCGGTGCTCGTTCCGCTCTACCCGGGCGACGACGGGCTGGTGGCGGTCTTCACCGAGCGGCGCGCCGACCTGCGCCGCCACGCCGGCGAGATCTCGTTTCCCGGCGGCCGGCAGGACCCCGGCGAGGATCTGCGCGACACCGCGCTGCGGGAGGCGGAGGAGGAGGTGGGGCTGCCCCGCGAGGACGTCCAGCTCGTGGGCGCGCTGCCGCCGGTCGGCACCTTCGTGACGGGCTACCGGGTGCACCCCTTCGTGGGCCTCCTGCAACCGGGCCGGCGCTGGGTCCCGCAGGAGGCGGAGGTGGCGCGGGTCCTGGAGCTGTCGCTCGCCGAGCTGCGGACCGGTTACGAGTCCAAGCGGCTGATTCGCCGAGGTGTGCCGATCAAGACGCCGACCTACACGGCGCAGGGCCACTTCGTCTGGGGCGCCACGGCCCGGATCCTGCAGTCGCTGCTTGAACGGCTTGAGCGCGTGCCCTAGACGTCCTTCTCGATCGGCACGTCCACCAGGTTCCCCCACTCCGTCCACGAACCGTCGTAGTTCTTCACGTCGTCGATCCCGAGCAGCTCGTGCAGCACGAACCAGGTGTGCGCCGAGCGCTCGCCGATGCGGCAGTAGGCGATGATGTCGTCGCCATTCACGACGCCCTTCTCCGTGTAGAGCTCGCGTAGCGCGTCGGCGTCCTTGAAGGTGCCGTCCTCGGTCACGGCCTGGGCCCACGGCACCGAGGCTGCGCCCGGAATGTGGCCGGAGCGCTGCGCCCCCTCGTTCTCGTAGCCGGCCATCGCGATCAGCTCGCCCGAGTACTCCTGCGGCGAGCGTACGTCGACCAGGCGAGTGCTCTTGCCGAGCGCCCCCAGGACCTCGTCGCGGAAGGCGCGGATCGCGTCGTCGCCGCCCTTGGCCTGGAAGCCCTGGGCCTCGTAGCTCGGCACGTCGCCCGTCGTGGGGCGGCCCTCCGAGATCCACTTCTCGCGCGGACCGTTCACGAGCCGCACGTTGTCATGGCCGTAGTACTTGAAGTACCAGTAGGTGTAGGCGGCGAACCAGTTGTTGCGGTCGCCGTAGAGCACGATCGTGTGGTCGTTCGAGATGCCGCGGCTCCCCATCAGCTCGCCGAAGTTCTCGGGACCCAGGAAGTCGCGCTTGACCTGATCCTGCAAATCGGTCTTCCAGTCGAAGCCGATCGCGCCGGGGATGTGCGCCTCCGCGTACAGGGCGGGGTTCTCGTCGACCTCGACGATCCGGATCGAGTCGTCGTCGAGATGGTCCTCTACCCACTGGGTCTCGACCAGTACGTCCTTCGCATAGTCGGCCATCGCTGACGTCTCCTTCCGAAAAGCATCTAAAGCGGGTCGGGATTTACCTTCGACCTAGCCTACCTATCTGGTAACCGGGGTCCCGGGTATGCTCGATTCATGGAGCGCGCCTCGCTACATCCTGTTCCCAAGCGGCCCTCCGGGCCCGTGGATCCGGCCGCGGCGGTCCGCCACGTGGGCGTCGCCCTGCCCGAGCTCGAGCCGGCGCCCGCCCGCGCGCTGGCACTCGTGGCCCTGGCGGGGCGCCCGCGCGACGAGGTCGCGAGCGAGACCGATCTCAACCCCGAGCGGCTGGCCCAATCGCTGGCACACGCACGCAAGGCGCTTCGGCGCTCGATGTTCCCGCTTGCAGGGAGCGGCTGGTGCGAGCGGGCGGAGCGCTTGATCTCGGACCGGCTCGACGGCGCGCTCGGTCCGCCCGGCGCGGGTCGGCTCGATGTCCACCTGCGCAATTGCCCCCGCTGCGTGGAGCACGAGCGCATGCTCGTGCATGCCACCGACGTGCTTGCCGGCGAGTTCGAGCAGGTGCGCGGCTTGGCGCGCCCGCAGGCCGCGCAGGCGCGGACGCCCCCTGCCCTGGCCGTCGTCCGGCCGGCCGAGGGGCCTCGCTCCCTCCCGTTCGGGCAGCCAGTGGCGCCGCGCCCCGCCGTGCCCGCGGCGCAGCCGGCCCCCGCGCTCGAGCCGCCCGCCCCTTCGGCCGCTCCTGCCGCCTCGCCGGAGCTTCGCTCCCCGCGCTTGCGCGCGCTGCCGACGCTGGCCACCGTGGGGTGGCACCTGCTGCTCGCGCTCGCGCTGGTGTTCGCCGTGGCGACCGTCGCCCTGGCGGTGGCGGGCGCCATGGGCGCCTCGCTCCACTAGCGCCGGGCCGTCAGCACCGATCCCAGCGCGCCGCGCATCGCCTCGAGCCAGGCCTTCCGATCGTCGCCGGGGTCCTCCATCACGACCTCTACCGGGATCCGCCAGCGCTCGCCCGCCTCGCGCACAGTGGCGGCGCCCTCCTCGAGCTGACCCCGCCGCGCGCGCCCAGCACCCTCGTAGACGAAGCCCCTGACGGGCGTGTCGACCAGCTTCTCGAGCAGCGAGCGCAGGCGGGGACCGTGTACCGCTGCGACCAGCTCGGGCTCCCCCGCCGCGCCTCCCATCAGCCAGGAGATGGCCGTGACCCCGTCCAGCTGCGGCAGGATCGTCGCCAGCCGGTCGGGATCGGCCACCACGCCCTCGGCTCCCGCGGCCTCGATCCGATCGAGCTCGGCCGCCTGCCGGGTGGTGCCTCGCACGCTGTGCCCGTCGGCGACCAGCCGGGCAGCCAGCTCGCCGCCGCGGCAGCCGCAGCCGACGATCAGGACCCGCGCCACCTAGCCCTGGCCGGGCTCACCGCCCTCGGGGCGGTAGCGCGCCGCCTGCTCGCGGCGCCAGCGCTCACCCTCCTCCACCTCGGCGCGCACCTCGTCCTCGGTGATCTCCGGTCGTCCGCTCGCGCGCCGGCGCACGTTCTGCGCCTCGATCATCTGGTCCACGTCGTCCAGCTCGAGCTCGATCTCGAGCTCGGGAGAACGGGTCGGACGCCAGTCGACCTGCTCGGCGCCGGACCCCGGATACCACTTCCCGAGCGCGTAGAAGAGCAGGAAGAGTGCGACGAGCGAACCGAAGGTGAAGAGCGCGAACTCGTCCACGGGCCGCGAGTCTACGCCTCCAAGCCGTGCCCGTTAGCCTGCCGGCCGTGCCGATCGACTTCGAGCTGACGGATGAGCAGCGCCTGGTTCGGGAGACGGCCAGGGACTTCGCCGATCGCGAGATCGTTCCCCGCGCCCGCGAGAGCGATCGCAGCGAGAAGTTCGACACCGAGCTCGTCCAGAAGATCGCCGACATGGGCTTCCTCGGCGCGATCGTGCCCGAGGAGTACGGCGGACGCGGAATCGACTACCGCACCTACGGCCTGATAGTCGAGGAGATCGGCCGCGGGGACTCCGCCATGCGCACGGTCGTCTCGGTCGTCACCTCGCTCGTCTGCTCCTCGGTCGTCCGCTGGGGCACCGAGGAGCAGAAGCAGCAGTGGCTGCCGAAGCTCTGCTCGGGCGAGGGTCTGGGCTGCTTCGGGCTGACGGAGCCCGACACGGGGTCGGACGCGTCCAACCTCAAGACACGTGCCGAGAAGGTCGACGGCGGCTGGCGGATCTCGGGCCAGAAGATGTGGATCTCGCTCGGCAACTACGCGAAGCTGGCGCTCATCTTCGCCCAGACCGACCCGGAGAAGAAACACCGGGGAATCGGCTGCTTCCTCGTGCCGACCGAGTCCGACGGCTTCTCGTCCCAGGAGATCCACGGCAAGCTCGGCCTCAAGGCCTCGGACACGGCTGAGCTGTCGCTCGACGGCGTCGAGGTGCCGGACGAGGCGCTGATGGGCGATATCGGCGACGGCTTCAAGATCGCGATGTCGGCGCTCGACTCGGGCCGCTACAGCGTGGCCGCCGGCTGCGTCGGCATCTGCCAGGGCTCGCTCGACGCGTCGGTCGCCTACTCCAAGGAGCGCGAGCAGTTCGGGCGACCGATCGCGGCCTTCCAGCTCGTGCAGGAGATGATCGCCGAGATCGCGGTCCAGACCGAGGCGGCCCGCGGACTTGTGTGGCGCGCCGGCTGGCTGAAGGACACGGGCCAGCCGAACACCACGGAGACCTCGATGGCCAAGCTCTACGCCACCGAGGCGGCCGTGGAGTGCGCCAACAAGGCGATCCAGGTGCACGGCGGCTCGGGCTACGTGGACGACTACCCGGTGGAGCGCTACCTGCGGGATGCCCGGGTGACGACCCTCTACGAGGGCACGTCCCAGATCCACAAGCTGATCATCGGACGCGCCGCCACCGGCGTGAACGCGATGACGCCGTAGATGGCTGATCCCACGACCCCGCGCACGAGGATGACGCACGGATACCGTCGCCGGGTCGGGGTCATCGGGCTCGCCGATACACCTGTGTATCGGCTTCGCCCTGCTTCCCCCGCCCGACTCGGTCCCGTGCGCCCTCGCGCACACGCGGCCGCGGAATCAACCATCTAGTGGCCGAGCACGTCCTGGTCGAACAGCGCGGGGCGGTCGGGCTGGCTCGGCTCAACCGGCCCGAGGCGCGCAATGCGCTGTCGCCGGACGTGATGGAGGAGCTGGCGTCGGCGCTCGAGGGCTGGGACGGCGACCCCTCCGTGCGCTGCGGGGTGGTTGCCGGCGGCGACGATTACTTCGCCTCCGGCGCGGACATCCGGGCGATGGCCGAGCGCAGCTTCCAGGAGGCGCTCGTGGCCTCAACGGTGGGCTTCTGGTCGCGCGTGGCGGCGGTGCGAACCCCGCTCGTGGCCGCCGTCTCCGGCTACGCCCTGGGCGGCGGCTGCGAGCTGGCGCTGATCTGCGACATGATCGTCGCCTCGGAGCAGGCCGAGCTCGGCCAGCCGGAGATCACGCTGGGGATCATCCCCGGCGGCGGGGGCACCCAACGGCTCGCCCGGGTTGTCGGCAAGCAGCGGGCGATGGAGCTCGTCCTCACCGGCCGCCGCATCCCCGCCGAGGAGGCGGAGCGCCTCGGAATCGTCAATCGGGTCGCCCCGCCCGACCGCTGGCTCGAGGAAGCGCTCGAGCTGGCCGAGAAGGTGGCGAAGCGGCCGCCGCTCGCGGCGCGCTTCGCGAAGCAGGCCGTGCTGGCGGCGGAGGAGACCGCGCTGTCCGCCGGGCTGGCCCAGGAGCGGCGCCTGTTCGAGCTGGCGATGGCGACCGAGGACCGTGTCGAGGGCATGACCGCCTTCCTGGAGAAGCGCAAGCCCGAGTTCAAGGGGCGCTAGCTGGCCGAGCTGCCGCAGACGCTGGGCGTGGTCGGCGCCGGCACGATGGGCGCGGGGATCGCGCAGCTCGGCTGCGCGGCGGGCATGCGCACGCTGTTGCACGACCCGATACCGGAGGCGCTCGAGCGGGGCGCCGAGAAAACGCGCGGTGGGCTCGCGAAGTGGGCCGAGAAAGGCCGTGTGGATGAGGACGCCGCAGGCCTGCTGGAGACGGTGGACTCCATCGAGGCGCTGGCCCCCTGCGAGCTCGTGATCGAGGCGGCACCGGAGCGCATCGAGCTGAAGCGCGAGCTGTTCGGCAAGCTGTCGGAGGCCTGCGGCGAGGACGCGGTGCTGGCCACCAACACCTCCTCGATCACGGTCACCGCGATCGCCGGCGCGGCCGCGCGCCCCGAGAACGTGGTCGGCATGCACTTCTTCAACCCGCCGCCGCTGATGAAGCTGCTCGAGGTGATCAGGGCCGATCAGACGGGCGAGCGCGCGCTTTCCATGGCCCGCGACACGGGCGAGGCGATGGGCAAGCACGTGATCGTGGCGGCGGACGGCCCGGGCTTCCTCGTCAACCGCGGCGGGCGGCCCTTCTACACCGAGGCACTGCGCTCGCTTCAGGAAGGCCAGGCCACGCATGAGCAGATCGACCGCGTCTGCCGCCTCGGCGGCGGCTTCCCGATGGGTCCGTTCGAGCTGATGGACATGGTCGGGATCGACGTCGGCTTCGAGGTCGCCAAGTCCTTCGACGAGCTCTCGTTCGGCGAGCCCCGCTGGCGCCCCAACCCGATCCAGGCCCGCCTCGTGGCCGCGGGAAGACTCGGCCGCAAGACGGGCGAGGGCTACTACGACTACTCGCGGGAGCCCTATCGCCCGGATGACCCGGACCCGCCGGAGCGGCGGGGAGGCGATGGCCGCGCGATCGCGCTGACGGGCGAGGGCAAGCTGGTCGACGATCTGCGTGAGCGCGCCTCGAGCGCGGGCTTCGAGCTCGGGGCCCAGGACGCCGAGGTGGAGCTTTGCCTGTGCGCCGGCAGGTCGCTGGCGGCCCAGGCAGACCGCGGCGAGCGCAGCGTGGGCTTCTACGCCCTGGCCCTCGAGGACTCGCGGCTCGTGGAGCTGACCCGGCTGCCCGGGTCCTCCGACGAAGCGGCCGCGGCGGCGGAGCGGTTCTTCGCCTCGCTCGGGTTCCATCACGAATGGGTGGGCGATGCCCCAGGCCTGGTGCTGGGCCGGATCGTGTGCGGCCTGGTGAACGAGGCGGCCTTCGCCATTGGCGAGGGGATCGGCTCAGCGGAGGACGTCGACGCCGGCCTGGAGCTGGGGCTGAGCCATCCCCGCGGCCCCGTGGGGTGGGGCGAGAGGATCGGGCTCGACCACGTCCTGGAGGTGATCGACGGGCTCTTCGCCGAGCGGCACGAGGAGCGCTATCGAGCCGCGCCGCTGCTCCGGCGTGCCGTGGCGCTCGGCGTCGGCCTGCGCGCCTAGCTAGCCCGCGGCGGCGCCCCGGTTCAGGCGCTGGCGCGCCTGGGTCATCCGGACCGTGGAGGTGACCAGGTCGATCAGCGGCTGGCGGGCGGAGTTCACGTTCTTGTTCCGCACGGCGGCCTCGATGCCTCGCATCGCGTGCTCGACGGCGGCGATGGCGCGGACGAGCGAGTCGTGGCCGGCGGCGAGCTTCTTCGGAGGATCGAGGTCCTTGACGTCACCCTCGATCTTGCTGAGCCGGTCCGCCAGGCGTCCGAAGCTCCGTCCGATCTCCGCGTCGGACTCGCCCTGGCGCGTCTGGAACGAGCGTCCGATCCCGCGAGTGAGCTGCGCCAGATCCCGATTGAGGGGCTGGAAGTCCTTCTTGTAGCTCTGCCCCTTGTCGCCGCCGCCGCAGGCGACCGGCGCAATTGCCAGCGAGGCGCTCAGGACGAGTATGAGCAGGCGCACGACGACGGCCCTAGGCGGGCGCGGCCTCCCGGCCGTGCTCCTTCAGGTAGTGGAGCAGGCCGCCCTCGACCAGGATCTCGCGCTCCTTCGGCGCCAGGTCGTGCGTGACCTTGAACTGCTCGTCCGAGTCCTCGATCCGCACTGTGATCTCCTCCGCTCCCTCCTCGAGCTCTTGCTTGATGCTCGGCAGGCTCCAGCATGCGCCGACCTCGGCGCGGTCGTAGTCCGACTCGTCCTTGAAGGTCAGGGCCAGGATCCCCTGGGCGACCAGGTTGCGGCGGTGGATGCGGGCGAACGACTTGGCGAACACGGCCTTGACCCCGAGCTGCAGCGGCGCCAGCGCCGCGTGCTCGCGCGAGGAGCCCTGGCCGTAGTTGTGGCCGCCCACGATGAACCCCGTGCCCCAGTCCTTCATGCGCTGGCGGAACTCGGGGTCGCGGTGCTGAAAGGTGAATTCGGCGATCGCGGGGATGTTGGAGCGATAGCTCATGACGATCACGCCGTCGGGCGCCAGGTCGCCGGTCGAGATGTTGTCCTCGCGCACGGTCGCGATCCTGGCGCTGATCGAGTCGTCGATCGGCACGTGCTCGGGCGGCGGCTTGATGTTCGGCCCGCGCGGGATCTCGATCCCCTCGGCCTCGTCCTCGGGCGCCGGGGCGAAGATGTGCTGGTCGTCGACGTAGGGCTTCAGCTCCGGAAGATCGAGGATCTCGGGAGGGTCGCCGTAGTCGCGCGGGTCGCGGATCTCGCCGTGCAGGGCCGAGACCGCGGCGACGGCGGGCGAGCACAGGTAGACCGAGTCCTCGGGCGTGCCGGAGCGGCCCGGGAAGTTGCGGTTGAAGGTGCGCAGCGAGTTGGCGTCCGAGGGCGGTGCCTGCCCCATTCCGACGCAGGGACCGCAGACCGGCTCGAGCATGCGCACCCCGCCCTCCACCAGCTGGCGATAGACGCCCGACTCGGCGATCGCCACCAGGATCTGCCGCGAGCCCGGGGTCGCCGTGGCGGTGCAGCGCTCCGACACCTGCTGCCCGTCGCGATCGGCCAGTACGGCGCCGGGAAGCGCCAGATCCACATAGGCCGAGTTCACCGACGAGCCGAAGCAGACCTGCTCGATCGGGGTGCCCGCCACCTCCTCCACCGGGACCACGTTGTCCGGGTTCTGCGGCTTCGCGACGAGGGGTCCGAGCTCGGCCAGATCGATCTCCACGCGCTCGTCGTATTCGCAGCCCTCCTCGGGCCCCATCTCCGCGAAGTCGTCCTCGCGCTGCTGGCGGCGCAGCCAGTCGCGCGTGCTGTCGTCCGGCGGGAACACGGCCGACGTCGCGCCGAGCTCGGCGATCATGTTCGCGATCGTGCCGCGCTCAGGCACGCTCAGGTCCGCCGTCCCGGGCCCTGTGAACTCGAACACCTTGTTCTTGCCGCCGCGCACCGTCAGCTGCCGGAGCAGCTCCAGGATCACGTCCTTCGCCTGCACCCAGGGCCGGTCGAGCTTGTTCTCCAGCCGCACCTCGACCACTTCCGGGCAGGCGATCTCGTACGGGTAGCCCGCCATCGCGACCGCCACGTCGAGCCCGCCCGAGCCGATCGCGATCATCCCCAGCGCGCCGCTGGTCGTGGTGTGCGAGTCCGCGCCGACCATGATCTCCCCCGGCCGCGCGAAGCGCTCGAGCGACACGTAGTGGCTGATGCCGTTCCCCGGCCGCGAGTAGTAGGCGCCGTACTTGCGGCACATCGCCTGCAGCATGCGGTGGTCGTCGGGGTTCTTGAAGTCGAGCTGGATGACGTTGTGGTCGATGTACTGCACCGCGCGGTCGACCCCGACGCGCGGCACCCCGAGCTGCTCGAACTGCATGAACGCCATCGTCCCGGTGGCGTCCTGCAGCAGCGTCTGGTCGACGCGGATGCCGATCGGCTCGCCCGGCTTCAGGTCGCCGTCGACGAGGTGCTCCTTGAGGATCTGGCGAGTCAGGTTCTCGGCCACGGCGCTCTCCTACCCGCTCTCGGGCGCGTCAGTCGGGCGCGCCGGCGCTCGGCGGACCATCTGCGCTGCGATGACCAGCATGAGCCCCGCGAACGCGATCTTCACGGCGCGCTCGGGCACGAGGTTGACGATCGCGACGCCCGCGACCGCGCCCGGGACGGCCGCCGCCCCGAGCACCGCCCCGTCCCGCAGGCGCACGTTGCCGTAGCCGTGCTGGCGCCAGGCGCCGACGAGCGCCATCGGCATGATCGCGAGCAGCGACGTCGCCTCGGCGTCGACCTGGCCGAGACCGAGGAACACCGTGAGCGCCGGGACGAACAGCACCCCGCCGCCGACGCCGAGCAGCCCGGCGAGGACGCCCGCGAGCGCGCCGACGAGGATCGCCGCGATCACCGCAGCGCGAGATCGGCGGCCGCGACGACGAGGACGGCGGCGAACAGCAGGCGCACCGTGCGCACCGGCACGCGCTGCTGCAGCCAGGTGCCGGCGACGACGCCGCCGACGGCGGGCAGGCCGACGAGCAGGCCGTCGCCGACGTGGAGGTTGCCGTACGCGCCTTGGGCGAGCATCGCCGCCCCGGCCATGACGGCGATCGCGAGCAGCGACGTGCCCATCG
>JBHELQ010000097.1:0-4012 GCA_046262995.1 Thermoleophilaceae bacterium | reverse complement strand
GCCGCCGAGGCCGCGCGGCCCTGGACGAAAGCGCGCGAGCGCCCGTCTGCGCCGACCCGGCGGGCCAGCGTGAGCTCGTCCCCCGAGAGGTCCACGCGCTGCCCCAGCTCGCCGAGCTCGAGCCCGTCGAGGAGGCCGGCGTAAGCCTGGAAGACGCCCTCGACGTAGGCCTCCGGCGCGCCGGGCCGCACGATTCCGGAGCGCGGCTTGCCCCCGAGCAGGAGGTCGAGCGCATGGGCGAGCATCGTCTTGCCCGCACCCGTCTCGCCAGTGATGACGTTCAGGCCCGGCCGTGGGCGCAGCTCGGCGCGCTCGATCAGCAACAGGTTCTCGATCCGCAGCTCGAGCAGCACAGCGGCAGGTCTAGCAGCGGCTCCCGACGGAGCGACCCGCTCGTCTCACCGGCCTCGCGAAGCCGTCGCAGCGTCAGTAGGAGAGGCGGCCGAACTTGTCGCGCAGGCGGTTGTAGAAGCGGGCACCCGGCAGCTGCGCGAGCAGCGCCTTGCCCTCCTCGAAGCGGACCCGGACGCGGTCCCTGGGCTCCACCGAGCAGACCCTTCGCCCGTCGGTTGCCAGGTCGACGCGGTCCTCGGCGGAGCGGTTCTCGACCTCGAGCACGTCATCCGGGGCAACGACCAGCGCGCGGGCGGTCAGGGTGTGCGGCGCGATGAACGAGACCACGTAGCCCTCGACGCCCCAGGCCAGCACCGGGCCTCCGTTGGCCAGGTTGTAGCCCGTCGAGCCGGCCGGCGTCGCGGCGACCAGGCCGTCGCAGCGGACCTCGCCGAGCTGCTCGCCCTCGACCGAGTAGGCCAGATAGGCGACCCGGCCCTCCTGCTCGCGGTGGAAGGAGATGTCGTTCACCGCGAGCTGGTCGCCCGCGGCGGTCTCGGCGGTCATGGAGGGCAAGCCGAGCACCTCGAAGTCGCCCGCGAGCGCGCGGCGCATCCCCTCGTCCAGCTGCTCGTGCTCGAGGGTCGCCAGAAAGCCGATCGCCCCGAAGTTGAAGGCGAACGTGGGCACCCCGCGCCCGGCGAACTCCCGCAGGCTCGAGAGGATCGTGCCGTCACCGCCGAGAACAACCGCCAGATCGGTGTCGCCGCTCGGATCCGCCCCGTAGACGGCCCCATCGCGCTCCTCCAGACCATGCTTCTCGACTACGTGCGCCGGGACCCGGACCTCGACCCCGGCCTCCAGGGCGAGCTCCATGACCCGGCGCAGCCCCGCCGCCGTCTGCTCCGGGTTGCGCCGCGTGAAGATCGTGATCGACTTCGGAGCCTTCACGGCTCGGCCCTTCGCGCCGCGCCCTCCAGATCCTCTACTGCCCCGGCCCGGGCCGCCTCCGACAGCCAGACGAAGCTCTCGCGGTTGCCGGCGGGACCGGGCAGCCCGGACGAGGCGAAGCCGAGCACCGCCAGGCCGTGCTCGCGGCGCGCGTGCTCGCCGACCGCGACCAGGGCCGCCCGCCGGTCAGCCGCCGCTCGCACAACCCCTCCCTTTCCGACCAGCTCGCGGCCCAGCTCGAACTGGGGCTTTACCAGCGCGAGGCAGTCGAAGCGGCCCGCCGCGCAGCCGAGGACCGCCGGGAGGACCTTGGTCAGCGAGATGAACGAGACGTCGCAGACCACGAGGTCTGGTCCGTAGGGAAGCTCCCCGCATGTGAGCTCGCGCGCGTTCCGTCGCTCCAGGACCGTTACGCGCGGATCGTTGCGCAGCCGCCAGTGGAGCTCGCCGTAGCCCACGTCCAGGGCCGTGCCGTGCCGGGCCCCCGCCTGCAGCAGGCAGTCGGTGAACCCGCCCGTGGAGGCGCCCACGTCCAGGCAGCGGCGCCCAGCCGGGTCGAAGCCGAGGGCGTCCAGGGCGTTCCGCAGCTTGACGCCGCCCCGGGAGACGTACGGCGGCTGCTCGGCCACATGCAGCGGCAGATCGTCGGGCACGAGCTGGCCGGGCTTCTCGGCGCGACGCCCCTCCTGGCCGATGGCGACCTCGCCGGCGAGCACCGCCGCCGCAGCTCGCGAGCGCGACTCGAACAGGCCGCGGTCCGTCAGGACGGTGTCCAACCTGCGCTTGGCGATGGAGCGGAGCGTACCCGCGGGGCTCCGCGGCCCCGCCGCAGAGTGTGATCACGCTCACACAGCCTCGGAGCGTCCTCCCTAACGTCAAGGGCCATGACTCGCCGCCTGAACATCGCGCTGCGCTCGAGCCTGCTGATCGCCGCCGGCACCGCCCTGATCGCCGTGCCTGCGTTCGCCGATCTGAGCGTCGCCGCGCTCCTGAGCGGCGTCTGTGCCGGCGCCCTGGCCGTCGCGCTGGGCCTGGCGGGGACCGCCGACACGGGCCGCGGGACGCTGCCGGCCTCGACGCAGGGCTTCTACGACCGCGCGCTCGGGGGCGGCCTGCTGATCCTCGCCGTCGCCTTCGGCCTCTCGGGGCAGCGCGGGGCGCTCCTCCTGTTCGGAGCCGTCGGCCTGGCCACGCTGGCGGTCGCCACGATGACGCGCTACGTCATCTCCCCGGCCCACTCGACCTAGAGAACTTCCTCCAAACGATCCATATCGCATCACTCCTCCCTCAGGAAGCGGCCCCGCCCCGGCGGGGTCGTTTTCATTTCTGGGGCGCGAGCGAAAGGGCCTCTCCGGGGCTCCGCGAGACGGTGGACGCAGGCGGAAATCGGGCCTACGCTGGGAGTCACCCCGTCCGTCCAGCCCCTGGCAGGGGCCTCCCAGAAGGAGCAGGAATGACCCGCAGGATCACCTTCGCCGTGCTCGCCGCGACAGTGGCCCTCGCCGTCCTGGCCGCAGCCATCCCCGCGGGCGGCGCTGCCGCCACCGGCAGCGGGCGCTACATCGTCGTGCTCAAGGGCGGGACCTCGGATCCCGGCGCCGTCGCCAACGACCACGGCCGCCGCTACGGCGCGCGCGTGAGCAATGTCTACGGACACGCTCTCAAGGGCTACTCGGCCACGATTCCCGAGAGCAAGGTCGACGACCTGCGGCGCAACTCGAGCGTGGCCTACGTGGAGCGCGACTCCACCGTCACGACCACGGCGCAGACCCTGCCCTGGGGAGTCGACAAGGTCGACGCCGACACGAGCTCCACCCAGGCCGGGAACGGCTCGGGCACGGTCTCCGGCGTCAACGCGTACGTGATCGACACCGGCATCGCGAGCCACCAGGACCTGAACCTGACCCGGCACGTGAACTTCGCCGGCGGGAAGAACACCGACTGCAACGGCCACGGCACGCACGTGGCGGGGACGGTCGCGGCGCGGGACAACACGGTCGACGTCGTCGGCGTGGCTCCCGGAGCGCCGCTGACCGGGGTCAAGGTGCTCGGTTGCAACGGCAGCGGCTCGACCTCCGGCGTCATCAAGGGGATCGACTGGGTCACCGCGAACGCGGCCAGGCCCGCGGTGGCGAACATGAGCCTCGGCGGCTCCGCCAGCCAGGCCCTGGACGACGCGGTCCGCCGCTCGGCCTCGTCGGGCGTCACCTACGCGATCGCGGCCGGCAACGACGGAGCGAACGCCTGCACCCAGTCCCCGGCCCGGGCGGGCACGACAGCCGGCGTCATCACTGTGGCCGCCACCGACAGCTCCGACAGCGAGACCTCGTGGAGCAACTACGGCTCCTGCGTTGACATCTGGGCGCCGGGCCTCAGCATCCTGTCGACCAGGCGCGGCGGGGGGACCACGACCATGTCCGGGACCTCCATGGCCACGCCCCACGTCACGGGCGGCTCCGCCCTGTACCTGTCGGGGCACAGCGGCACGCCGGCCGACGTCGAGTCCGCGTTGAAGGCGGCGGCCACCACCACGTCGCGTCAGAGCAAGGACGGCCGGACGATCACCCGGCTGAACGTGGCGGGCTTCTAGGCCCGACGGCTAGGCGAACGCGCCGCTCGGCTCGAGCACGGCCTCGGCCACCCGCTGCGCCACCGCCTGCGGCGTAAGCCCGACCTCCTCGCGAAGGAGGGCCGGCTTGCCGTGGGTCACGTAGGCGTCGGGGAGGCC
>JBHELQ010000096.1:0-3078 GCA_046262995.1 Thermoleophilaceae bacterium | reverse complement strand
GGCTTCCAGGTGCTCTGCGAGGCGGGCCTGCTGCCGGGGGCGCTGCTTCCCAACACCGGGCTGCGCTTCGTCTGCCGCCAGGTGGAGGTCGAGGTGGCCAACGCCGACACCCCGTTCACACGCGCCTGCCGCGAGGACGAGCTCCTCTCGATCCCCGTCAAGCACACGACCGGCCGCTACTACGCGCCCGACGAGGCGCTCGACGAGCTGGAGGCGAACGGCCAGGTCGTGCTCCGCTACGCCGCGGGACACAACCCCAACGGCTCACTGCGCGACATCGCCGGCGTCTGCAGCCTGCGCAAGAACGTCATGGGGCTGATGCCGCATCCCGAGCACGCGGTGAGCGAGCCGACGGGCTCGGCCGACGGCGGCCGCCTGTTCGGGTCGCTCGCGGCCCATGTGGACGCGCTCGTAACGGCGGCGTGAGCGCCGAGGTCGCAGCCGCGGCCGACGGTCGGAGCCGGGCGCGCGAGCTGGGCCTGACCGACTCGGAGTACGGGGAGATAGTCGAGCGGCTCGGACGCGAGCCGAACGCGCTGGAGCTGGCGGTGTTCTCCCTGATGTGGTCCGAGCACTGCGCCTACAAGCACTCGCGCAAGCTTTTGCGCGAGCTCCCGACCGAGGGTCCCGCGCTGCTGATGGGCCCCGGGGAGAACGCGGGCGCGGTGGACGTCGGGAACGGGTTGGCAGTGGCCTTCAAGGTCGAGTCGCACAACCACCCGAGCGCGGTCGAGCCGTTCCAGGGCGCCGCCACCGGCGTCGGGGGCATCCTGCGCGACGTGTTCGCGGTCGGCGCGCGGCCGATCGCGGTGCTCGACTCCCTGCGCTTCGGCGAGCTCGACTCGGAGCGCTCGCGCTACCTGTTCGACTGGTCGGTCAAGGGGATCGGCCACTACGGCAACTCGATCGGGGTGCCCACCGTCGGCGGCGAGGTGGCCTTCGAGGGGCCGTACGAGCAGAACTGCCTGATCAACGCGATGTGCGTCGGCCTGGCCCCGCGAGCCCGGCTGATCCGCAGCGCGGCGGCGGGCGTCGGCAATCGGCTGGTGCTGCTGGGCGCCCGCACCGGCCGCGACGGCATAGGCGGCGCCTCGGTGCTCGCGTCGGCGGAGCTCGACGAGGACGGGGGAGAGAAGCGCCCGAGCGTCCAGATCGGGGACCCCTTCGAGGAGAAGAAGCTGCTCGAGTGCTGTCTCGAGCTGCTCGAGCGCGACCTGCTGCGCTCGCTGCAGGACCTGGGGGCGGCGGGGCTCAGCTCGAGCTCCTCGGAGATGGCCTCCAAGGGCGGCGTGGGCATCGACATCGACATCTCGCGCGTGCCGCTGCGCGAGCCGGGCATGGAGCCGTTCGAGATCATGATCTCGGAGTCACAGGAGCGGATGCTGTGCGTCGTCGAGCCGGCGCTCTTCGAGCAGCTCACGGAGGTCTGCGAGCGCTGGGAGGTGCGCGCGACCGACATCGGCGAGATCACGGACGGCGACCGGCTGCGCGTCTTCGACAACGACGAGCCGGTCGGCGACATGCCGGTCGCGGCGCTGGTGGACGACTGCCCGCTGTACGACCTGGACCCGGAGCCGCCTGCTCGCGCGTTGTATCCCGCGCCGCCACGGCGGCTGCCGGAGGGCGCCTCCGCCGAGGACGCCCTCCTGGCGCTGCTGTCCGCCCCGACGGTCGCGTCCAAGCGCTGGGTGTTCGAGCAGTACGACTCGATCGTCGGCTCGCGGACGATGCGCCGTCCCCAGGCGGCCGACGCCGCCGTGCTGTCGCTGGAGCCCGACGGCGGCCGGGGCGCCATCGCGGTGGCGATTGACGGCAACGGCCGTCGCGTCGCCTGCGATCCCTACGTGGGCGCGGTCGAGGCGGTGCTCGAGTGCGCCCGCAACCTGTCCTGCGTGGGCGCCGAGCCGCTCGGGCTCACCAACTGCCTGAACTTCGGCAATCCGGAGAAGCCGCACATCGCCTGGCAGCTGACGCGCGCGGTCGAGGGCCTGCGGGACGCCTGCCTGGCCCTCGGGGTACCGGTGGTCGGCGGCAACGTCTCGCTCTACAACGAGGGCGCCGAGGGGCCGATCTACCCCACGCCCGTCGTCGGCATGGTGGGCAAGCTCCCGGAGCCGGAGCGGGCGGCCGGGATCGCATTCCGCGAGGAGGGGCACGCGATCGCCCTGGCCGGGCCGTTCCGGCCGTCGCTCGCGGGGTCGGAGCACCAGAAGCTGCACGGCGCCCTGGCCGATGGCCTGCCGGGCGCGGAGCTCGGCGAGCAGGCCGATGCCCTCGTCCGGCTGCGGGCCGCGGTGCGCGGCGGCGGGATCGCCTCGGCCCACGACGTCTCGGAGGGGGGCCTCGCCTGCGCGCTGGCGGAGAGCTGCATTGCCGGCGGACTCGGGGCGCGCGTGGACCTGACGGCGGTCGACGCCGATCCGGAGACCGCGCTGTTCGGAGAGGGCCCGGGAGGCGTCGTCCTGTCCGGCCCTCGCGACATGCTCGATGCCATCGAGGACGCGATCGTGATCGGCGAGGTGGAGGGCCAGGCGCTGGAGGTCACCACCTCCGCTGGTACCCTCTCGGTAGCGGTCGAGCGCGCGAGCGAAACCTACGAGCGCGCCATCCCGGACCGCTTCTCATGAGCTCGCACCAGCAGCTTCCGTGGCGCGACGGGCCTCGCGACGAGTGCGGGGTGTTCGGCGTCTACGCGCCCGAGTCCGAGGTGGCCCGGCTGGCCTACTTCGCGCTCTACGCGCTCCAGCACCGCGGCCAGGAGTCGGCCGGGATCGCCACCTGCGAGCGCGGGCACATCATGACGGTGCGCGACCTCGGGCTCGTGTCCCAGGTCTTCGACGAGGACAGCCTGCGCCCGCTCACGGGCGAGATGGCCCTGGGCCACGTGCGCTACTCCACGACGGGGTCGTCGGCCTGGGAGAACGCCCAGCCGGTCTGGCGGTCGGACCGCCGCCAGGTCGCCCTTGCGCACAACGGCAACCTGATCAACGCGGTCGAGCTCCACGCCGAGCTCTCAGAGCGGGGGCTCGGCTTCCGCGGCACGTCCGACTCCGAGATCATGGCCGCGATGCTGTCCAC
>JBHELQ010000095.1:0-2423 GCA_046262995.1 Thermoleophilaceae bacterium | reverse complement strand
TCAATGCCAGCGAGCGCAGGATTTTCCACCACGGCTCGATCAGGTTAAGGTAGGCGGCATACTTGGGCTGGAACACGAACTCCCAGCGCGGGTGGGCAAGCGCGAACAAGAGCACATCGGTGGCGCTGTGGACGTTGAGATTGTCCACCACCGCGTAGACCCGTTCGACCCCATCGTCGATCCAGCGCTCGACCCCGCCGAGGAAATCGACCCAGTTCGCAGTGGTGCGGCCCGCGTAGGTTTCGGTGAAGGCCTCCCCCGTGGCCGGCTGGAAGGCGCCGAAGACATAGCCTTTGCCGCGTCGGCCGTAGTCGATCTCCTGCTTGGCCGGCGGCGCTTTGGGACCGGCCGGCTTGACCATGCGCCGGCCGGGGTAGCTCCGGGCCGATTGTGGCCCCATCTCGTCGAGGCAGACCACTAGGCCGCCCTCGGGCGGGGCGGTGTAGAGGCGCTCGATCGCCCCCTTATATGGGCGTTGAAGTCAAGTGTTACGTCATCTCCGGATGCCCTTTCGCGATGCAAACGCGTTGTCGATTGGTGGTGGATCTGTCCGAGGTTGAGCCCGCTCGCACCCATGCGGAGCACCGCTCCGCATCACCTTATATCCGGTCGGGACCGTGTCCCTGACCAACATCCCGCGTGCACCGGGAACGGGCTCCGAGGCGGGCGGGACCAGTCTTTTGAGCGGCATGGTCGAGCCAGGGGGCGGAATGCGGTCACGCGCCCACCTCGGACATCCTCGCGCGGCCGGGCTATGTGCCGATGATCGCGCGATCCGGTCAGGTCCTCACTGCAGCCTCGGCCGGCACGAGGCCGGTCTCCACATATCTCCAGATCGCGACCAGCAGCTTACGAGCGAGGGCGACGATGGCGATACGCTTGACGCGCCCGGTGGCGGTGCCGACGCGGTCGCGATACCAGCGCGCCAGCGCGCTCTCGGGCTGATGACGCAGCCACAACCAGGCGAGCTCGATGAGCGCCTTGCGCGCGCGCCGGTTGCCGGCCTTGCTGATGCCCTGCTCACGGCTCGTGCCGCCGCTGGCATAGGGACTGGGTGCCAGGCCCGCATAGGCCGCCACGTCGCGGCGGTTGGCGAAGTGGCGGTGGAAGACCTCCAGCTCCAGCACGGTTGCGACCTCCGGGCCGATGCCTTTCAGCCGCAGCAACGCCGCGAGCTTGGAGCCGCCCTCCTCGCGCGCCTGCGCCGCGCGCGCGTCGCGCACGGCCTCGACCTCGGCCAGGTGCCGCAGCACGAGCTCGAGGCAGTCGAGCTGCCGGCCGATTTCCGCCGCGAGCCGGCCCGGCAACGCGCGGCCGTCCCCGGTCACGAGCCGGGCCAGACGTTCGCGGCGATCCGCCCCGAGCGGCTCGTAGTCGTAGATCCCCTGCGCCGCGCACAGGCCCTTGATCCGGTTGCTGAGCCGCAGGCGCTCCTTGAGCAGCGTCCCTCGCTCGCGGCTGAGGCGGCGCTCGTCCTCGTGCTCCGGCGAGGGCGGACGCACCATGGAGCAGACCTGCCGCTCGCCGCGCGACCAGGCCATCAAGGCCCGCAGCAGCGCCTGCGCATCCAGCCGATCGGTCTTTGCGCGCCGGGCACGGCGGTCGACCTGCAGCGAGGTCGGGTCCATAACGTGGCTGGCGATCCCCTCGGCCTCGAGCACGCGGTGTAGCCAAAACCCGTCGCGGCCGGCCTCGTAGCAGCACGCGACGCGTGG
The DNA here is from genome assembly GCA_046262995.1 of Thermoleophilaceae bacterium. Lineage (GTDB taxonomy): Bacteria > Actinomycetota > Thermoleophilia > Solirubrobacterales > Thermoleophilaceae > JBHELQ01. The sequence goes on along the minus strand of JBHELQ010000095.1, from coordinate 708 downwards.
CGTCGTGCCGAGCCGCCGCGTGACGCGGGCCGTGGTGCGGGCGATCAGGCCAAGCACCTCGGCGGCGACGCCTGCAGGCAAACGATGACGCTCGACCTTGTCGGCGTCGGGTGCGTGCAACGCTATGACCCAGCTCGTGCCGCTCAGCTCCAAGGCGAGGAAGATCGTCTCGGCGCTGATCGGCTTCGGGGTAGGATCGGCGTAGGCGGGCATGGGCGGTCTCCCGTGTCGGCAAGAGGTGAGGACCACCAGACTTCACCAGCCCGGCCGTCCGGCGCCCATGAGATCTTTTACGCGCGAACTCCGGGTCCACCCGCGCCCCGAACCAAGTCTCTTCCTGGCGCCACTCAGCCCTTCGGCGAGCCGCACCTCGCCCACCCGGCTGCGCTTCATGCCGACCCCCTTCTCGCCCAAGTAGGCCACCAAGCGGTCCAGGGTCCACGACGCGAACGGCAGCCCCAACTCGGCGGGCCGCGACAGCGCCGCCGCGATCACCGCGCTGCGCTCCTCGGCGGTGTAGGTCGGCGGGCGCCCCGAGCGCATGTCCTCCTCCAGCCCAGAAAGGCCGCGCTCGTTGAAGCGCTTGAGCCAGAAGCGCACCGTGGCGCCGCACAGGCCCATCTTGGCCGCGATCCCTGGCGCACTCAGGCCGTCAACCGCGTACTGGATGATCTGCGCACGCCGGACGAGCCCCGCGCCGAGTTTCTG
>JBHELQ010000094.1:0-8398 GCA_046262995.1 Thermoleophilaceae bacterium | reverse complement strand
GGTCTATGGCGACATCGATCCGGGAGCGCGCTCGCGCGCTCACCGGGAAGCGGCGGCGCTCCTGGCCGACGAGGGCGCCGGCGCCGACGCGCTCGCCATCCAGCTGCTTCCGACCGAGCCGGCCGGCGATCCCTATGTGATCGCGACCCTGCGCGACGCGTCGGCGGCCGCAGTCGCGCGCGGTGCGGCGGACACGGCCGTCGCCTGCCTCCGGCGGGCGCTGAGCGAGCCGCCGCAGGTCGCCGAGCGCGGCCTCCTGCTGCTCGAGCTCGGGTCGGCGGAGCTGCGAGCCGGCCAAACGCCCGCCGCGTCGAAGCACTTCGAGGAGGGCGCGGAGCTTACGTCCGACCCGCGTACGCTCGCGGCGTACGCGTGGGAGCACGCGTTGGCGCTGCAGACCGTCGGCCGCCACGACCAGGCCTTCGAGCACCGCGAGCGCGTGCTGGAAGACGTGGCGGACGCCGACCCCGAGCGCGCGCTCGTGCTCGAGGCCGGCCTGATCGCAAGCGCTCGCTTCGACCTGTCGCGACTCGAGTGGGCTCGTGAACGGCTCGCGCGACGGCGCGGCCGGCTCACGACCGCGGCGCCGGCCGAGCACGGGATCCTTGCCATGCAGGCGCACCTCGACGCCTTCTCGCACGACAGCGACCAGTCGGCGAAGGCCCTGGCGGACGTCGCGGAGGCCACGCTCGCCTCCGGCAAGGTCCGCAGCGACGCCACCGGCCTCACGACCGCCTTCTACAGCGCGGTCGACGTCCTGATCCTCGCGGACCGGGTGGAGCCCGCCCGCCGCGCGCTCGACCGTGCGGTCGACCAGGCGCGCAGGCGGGGCTCGGCGCCGGGCTTCGCGTTCGCGTCGGGCGCTCGCTGCTCGCTGCTCGCGCGCCAGGGCGCGCTGGCCGAGGCGGAGGCCGACGCGCGCAGCTGCGCGGAGCTGTCCCTTCCGCAGGGCTGGTTCGTGCTCGGGCCGGTGTTCCTCGGCTTCGTTCTCGAGGCCCTGATCGACCGCGGGCAGCTCGACGACGCCGAGCGGATCCTCGAGCAGAGCGGGATGGCCACCCGTGCGGCCGACGACGATCTCACCTTCGACCCGGTCGTCCACGCGCGAGCCCGCCTGCGTGCGGAGCGCGGCGATCTTGCCGGCGGCCGGGCCGACCTCGGCGGACTGGCTCGCCGCCACGCGCGCTGGAACACCTATCCGGCGCTGGTGCCGGCGGTGCTCGCTGCTCCGGAGCTGGCCGTCGACGACCCGGACGGGGCGCGGGCCGGCGCCGAGGAGATGCTTCGACAGGCGCATTCGTGGGGGACCCCGCGGGCGATCGGGATGGCTCTGCGTGCCGCGGGTCTGGTCGAGGGCGGCCAGCGCGGCGTGGAGCAGCTGGGCGAGGCGGTGTCGGTGCTCGAGCGCTCTCCCGCTCGGCTGGAGCACGCGCGGGCCCTGGCCGACCTCGGTGCCGCGCTCCGGCGCGCCAACCGGCGCTCCGACGCGCGCGAACCTCTGCGCCGGGCGCTGGACCTCGCCGACGTCTGCGGCGCGATGCCGCTTACCGAGCGCGCGCGCCAGGAGCTGCGCGCGGCGGGAGGGCGTCCTCGCCGGCCCCGCATCTCCGGCGTCCAGGCGCTCACGGCGAGCGAGCGGCGCATCGCGGCGATGGCCGCGAAGGGACTCTCGAACCCCGAGATCGCCCAGGCGCTGTTCGTCACCAAGAAGACGGTCGAGGCGCACCTGAGCAGCGCCTACCGCAAGCTCGACATCCAGTCACGGGCCCAGCTGTCGGCGGCGCTGCCCGAGGACGAGCCGGCTGGCGATACTCCCGGGAGCTAGCTACCGCTCCATCACCGGACGCACCTCGATCGCGCCGCCCATGCGCGCAGCCGGGATCCGCGCGGCGAGCTCGATCGCGGCGTGCTGGTCTTCGGCGTCGAAGATCAGGTAGCCGCCGAGCGCCTCTTTGGTCTCGGCGAAGGGCCCGTCGGTGATCAGCGGCTTGCCGTCCTGCACCCGCACTGTGGTCGCGCTCTCGGGGTCCTGCAGCTCGACTCCGGGACTCACGCCTGGGGTCTGGCTGATCGCCTGGTAGTCGGCGTAGACCTCCTTCTGATCGGCTTCCGGGACCTTCGCCCAGTCGTCCGGCGAGCGCGGTGTCGGGGCTGTGCCCTGGTGGATCAGCAGCATGAACTTCATTCGCTCCTCCTTATTGGGATGGTCGCCCAGTAGACGAACGGGGAACGGCGAAATCGACAGCTTCCGCGCCATCACGGACGGCGGTCCCCATCCGCGCGCGGATTTGACACAGCTGGGCTGTGATGTTTCAATTGCTGCCGTTGCAGCCTCGGGAGGGGCGTCGATCGGGCAGGGGGTCGACCAGCTGTTGGAGTGGGTGAATCGGCTCTGCGGCTCTGGCCGTGGGACGAAGGTAACGAACAAGCGACTGCGGACCGCGGTGCTCGTCGCGACGGCGCTCGCGGTGCTGGCGATCGCTCCTGGCACGATGGCAGCGCCGGCTCCGGACGGGATCGACTGCACCGGCCCGGCCGGGGATCCGTCGCCTGGGACGCCCGCCTGGCACGAGCGCGAGGCGAAGGAAGCGCAGTGCGGCGAGCAGAGAGCGCGCGACACGGCGGCGAACCCGGCGTTCCACGCGGCCGGGGTCGAGGCCACCGCCCGCAACGGCGCGATCATCGCCCAGGACCCCTTCCGTGACCCGGCGAAGCTGACCGGGACCCGCTTCCGGTACGAAAAGGTCACCTTCGTCGATCCGAAGGGCCAGCCACTCGCGGGGCGGCTGTTCCTGCCGTGCGACAGCTCCTGCCATGGCCTTCCTGCGGGACTGCGCGCGCACGCCGCGCCGCATCCGGGGGTGGTAGTCGTCCACGGTGGCGCCGCCGACCAGGAGATGTACTGGTGGGGCGTGGAGCCCCTGGCGGAGGCCGGCTACATGGTCCTCACCTTCCAGGTTCCCCGGCAGGAGAACACGGGGCCCGGCAGCCACTACGCCGACACCAAGGCAGCCCTGGACTTCCTGACCTCGACCCCTGCGTCGCCGACGGGCGCCGGCGAGGTCAACCCTCACTGGGCCGACCTCGACCGGGGGCGGATCGGGCTGGCCGGCCACTCAGCAGGCGGGATGGCGGTCAGCCGGCTCGGCCAGGAGGACGAGCGGGTGTCGGCGATCGTCTCCTGGGACCGTGCGCAGTCCTCGCCCATGCCGCCCGACCTCCGGTTGCGCACGCCGGCGCTGTTCATGACGGCCGACTACAACTGCCAGCAGGTCCCCGTCTGCGTGCCCCAGCCGTACACCTCGCCGCCTGACCCGCTCGGGCCGGGCAACAAGGATGAGGACTTCCGGCGTCTCCGCGCCGCGGGCCTCGACACCATGAAGGTGGCCCTGCGGGCGGCCACGCATCTCGACTTCACCCAGTTCGGCCTCGCCGGAACGGGCAGCCGTTACGGCGCCGCAGTCTCCTCCTACTACACGCTGGCCTGGTTCGACCGCTACCTGGCCCCCGACCCGGCATCCTGTCCCCGTCCGCACTCGCGGGACGGGCGACGATGCGTGAGCGCCCGGCGAGCGGCGGCCGCGGACGGGCTGCGGCGGCTCACAGCAACGACGTTCGACGACTCGGCGGATGTTCACAACATCAGCGGCGGCGTCTTTGACCCCGAGACGCGCCAGAACGTCCCGGCCATGATCGGGGGCCAGTCCGTCCGCGACCGGCTCTCGTTCCATTTCCGCTCCGGCTACTTCCTCGGGGGCGGCACGCGGCGGTGCGAGGACGTTCGCGCTGGATGCGGCTGACAGTCCGGCCGATGAGGCGACCCAAGATCCGCGTTGCGGCGCTGGTGGCGGCCGTGCTGGCCCTGCCCGGTGCGGGCGTCGCCGCCGGGAAGCCGCGCTCGGCTGCTCCCGGCCCGGGATGCGATCCTGCCCGCCCGGCGGTCGCCCACCATGCCGCCGGTGCGGTCCTCGACCGACAGCCCCGCGGGGCGCCCATCCCGTGCATGACCTTCACCGGGCCAACGACCGACTCCGCGGCGCTCGGCGTCACCGCCGCGGGCACGGCCTTCTACGCGCCGATCGAGTACGTGGACCCCAATCCGGTCCCCGCTCCCGCAAAGATCGCGATGCCGACCATCGTGGCGCGGTCGCACGACCTGGGAGAGCACTGGGACCGCGTCGTGGCGGGCAGCGGCGACGCGCCGCTCCCGCCCCACGGCGGGTTGACCGACTGGCTCTCAGTGGATCCGGAGACCTCGCGCGTCTGGTACGCGACGCCCTCGGCTCCGTGCGGCGCGACGCTCTCGTGGAGCGATGACGAAGGGGCGACGTGGGACAACCTGGACAACGTCGGCTGCCCCGCCCAGGGGGCGAACGCGTTGATCGAGGGCCCGGCGCCGGCGGGAGGCGCTGAGCCCACGGGCTACCCGCACGTCGTCTATTACTGCGCAAACGCCGGCGAGGTGCCGCTCGGCGACCAGAGCTGGCTCGCATGCCACAAGTCCCTGGACGGCGGCCGCAGCTTTCACAGCACCGGTGGCACCCCGGACAAGATCCCACCGCGTTCGGAGTGCGGCGAGGTGGTGCGCGAGACCCGCGTGGGCACGGTCGGCCGCGACGGCGACCTCTACTTCCCGCAGGACGTGTGCGGCAAGGGGACGGAGCTCCGGCTCGCCATCAGCCGCGACGAGGGGGTCAGCTGGGACTACAAGCCGATCTTCGAGACCGAGGTCCAGGACCTCTACCCGCCCGCGCTGGCGGCCGACGCGGACAACGACCTCTTCCTGGCCTGGAAGGGGAAGGGCGGCCTGCCGTACCTGACGGTCTCGCGCGACCGGGGGAACTCCTGGAGCCCGCCGATCGAAATCGGTGCGCCGGGAGTCACGCAGATCCGCAGGCTGGCGCTGACGGCCAGGGGACCGGGCCACATCTCGGTGTCGTACCTGGGCACCGCCGACGGGGGCACCACATTCAACGCCTATATAACCGAGTCGCGCGACGCACTTGCTGCTCGGCCCGTCTTCTGGAGCGGTGCTGTGAACGACCCGGCCACGCCGGTCTCACTCGGCAGCGAGCGAGGCACCTTCGGCGACCGGATCCAGTTCCTGAACGGCATGATCGGCCCGGATGGGACGCCGTGGGCGGCGTTCCACTGCGCGCGGACGGAGCTGTGCCCCGGCCGTCGCGTAGGCGTCGCCGGGCGGCTCGCTCGCGCGGGGAAGGGGCGATGCGCCGCACCCTCGGACCGGCTCGGGCGCCGGTGCTCAGCTCGCACTCGCAAGTAGTTGGCCGGCCCGTCCGGCCTGCCCTAGCGATTGTTGAACCCCCCCGAGGACCTCTTGGAGGGCGCTGCCCGGCGCGTCCGTAGGGAGGAGACCGAATGGACACAGAGAAGGAATCCAGCCAGTCGTTGAGGAGGCTCGGTTGAGGGCGTTCCTGGTGCCGCTCGTCGGCGTCGTGGTCGGGCTGGCCTACGTGGTGTCGGGGACTGTCCAGCGCTGGGCGAGGCCGGTCGTCGACCTGCTGCGCGCCGTGCGTCCGATTGCGGCGCCCGTGCTGGTGGTCGCGGCGGCGGCGACGATCCATCTCCACTGGGCGCTGCAGGGGTTGGCGGCGATCCTGCTCGTCGTCGCTGTGTGGCGCTTGATAGTGCGGCCCGAGCGGGGCGGGGTCATTCAGGAGCTGGCAGTTTGGTGGCGCGAGGGACGCAAGGACGTCAGAGCGTTTTTCCGTCACCGTCCGACGCTCGGCGTTCTGGCACTCGTAGTGCTGACGGCCGTCGGCGCCCAGTTGCTCTCCGACTCCGGCTGGTTCGCGAACCAGGGCGGCGGCACCGTGGCGCTGCTGCTGATCGGATTCGTGACCTGGGGAGCGGCGCTGACCGCGCGTCTGATCGCCTACGCCGCCTCGCCGATCCGGGCGATCGTCTCGATCCTCATCGCCGTCGCGGTTGCTCGCTCGCTCATGTGGGCAGGCGTGCTCCCCTGGGAGAAGGAGATCTTCGGCCGGTCGGAGTGGACCTCGGCGGACAGGATCTGGGTTTACGCCGGCCTGGCGCTGCTTCTGGCGGTCGTCGTGGACAGGGGCAAGGCGCCTCAGTCCCGTCTGTGGCGGCCGGCGGCCGCCGTCGGCCTCGGTCTGGCCGTCGTCGCCGGCTTCGCGGTCATGGGCGCCTCGGCCTGGAGCCTGTGGCAGACCTCCCGCACCGGTGGGGACCCGCTCGCGAAGGAGGGCGGCGACCGAACCCGGCTCTATACGGAGAACGACCCCGGACTGGCCCACAGATTCGCGCCGGTGCTCGCGTTCACCTCGGACGAGAGGTGGTCGCCGATTGCGGTGGAGGAGTACTACGGCGCCAAGAAGTTCGCGGTGCTGCGGCCCGACGACAGCCCGGCTTCCCTCGACCGGCCGAGCTGTCCTTCGGTAGGCCCGCCCGCGTGCCTTCACATGACCATCCACTGTCCGTCGGGATCGGAGGACCCGGACTGCGCGTTCAGCGAGTCTCACAAGCAGGATGAGATCGTTCCGAGGGGCGCCGCCTACGTCCGGACTCTGCGCCGGCCGGCATCGCGCGATCACAGTCCGGACGCGACCGCTCTCCGCGGCGTCTTCCAGGACGTCACCCCAACCGCGAAACGCCTGCATTCGCTGATCCAGTACTGGCTCTTCTATGCCTATGACGAGTGGGAGACATCAGTCCTGTGGGGAGAGCTCGTGCAGAGGCACGAGAGCGACTGGGAAGCGGTCACGGTCGGACTGGGCGCCCGCGACGCCCCGCTGTTCGTCGCCTACTCAGCCCACTGCGGCGGGAAGTGGCGCCCTTGGAAGGACGTCAAGCGGGCCTTCGACGACCACCCACTGGTCGCCGTGGCCCGCGGCTCGCACGCGAACTACCCCCGCGCCAACGACCGCCGCCCCCCCGACTGGACCAGCTGCAGTCGAATACCCGAGGGGATCGGCGCGTTGATCAGCTACGCGGCCAACGTGCGCGACAAGACCTCCGACGACTGGCACTGGGGGGCCAAGAAGCTCGTCCCGGTGACTGAGGGGAAGCCGCCCATGAGCTTCCCCGGCACCTGGGGTCGAAACGACCAGACGGTGCTCGTCAACGCCAAGATGCACAAGAGCAAGCCGGGCGGCGGGCCGCAGAGCCCGCCGCTGCAGCCGCTCTGGCAGCGCCCTGTGACGACCATCTTCTGCGGCGCGTACTGGCACGGCCCGGAGCGGTGCAAGCGGCGTTGATGCGGTCGGGCTCCAGTCTGACCGGTGCGAGCGAGAACCCTCGTAACTCGTGTTCGAGGGCGGGATACTGGTGAGCGATGTCGCAGGAGAGCCTGGACGTCGTTCGCGGCGTGCTCGATGGCTGGCAGGGGAGCGACTCCCGCGGCCTCGAGCTGCTCGCTCCTGACGTCGAGTACATCTCGGATGTCCCGCTGCTCGGCGGGCAGTGGCGCGGGCACGAGGGTGTCATCCGGTGGTTCACGGACTTCCGCCGAGAGTGGACCGACTACGAGATGACGCTCGACCGGTTGGAGGACCTGGGGGAACGGGTGCTGACCGTCGAGTCCCACCGCGCGACGGGCAAGCGCAGCGGCGTTTCGCTCGATATTCGCACCGCATCGATCTGGACCGTCCGTGACGGCAAGGTCGTGCGTTGGCAGGGTTTCCGCCACGAGCACGAGGCACTCGAAGCCGCGGGACTGCCCGGGTAGGCCTGAGCTCGATGCCTCATCGATCCGCCGTCCCGGTACGGCGGATCAGGACGCTCGTGCTCATTCGATTCAGGCGATACTGCGTGTGCGATGTCGCGGGAGAACGTCGAGGCTGTCCGACGCCAGCACGAGCACTTCAGCCGGACCGGCGAGGTCCTGGCCGAGACCTACCATTCCGACGCCGAGTGGACGACGGCCCGCGAGGACCCGGACCCCGCGACCCATCGGGGCTTGGAGGCGATACGCGGCTACTTCGCTCAGTGGACAGGCATGTTCGACGGCATCGACCTGCGCGCTGACGAGTTGATCGATGCGGGCGACAAGGTGTTCGCCTGGATCCGGATCTCGGGTCAAGGGGCGGCCTCCGGTACAACGACGGAGATGGAGCAGGCCCAGATCTGGGCCTTTCGCGACGGCAAGGTCGTGCGGGTGGAGGAGTATTTCGACCGCGCCGAGGCACTCGAAGCAGCGGGACTGCGCGAGTAGGCGAGACCCGCTTCAGCGGCTCCACCCGTCCTCGTCAGGTCTGCGACTGCGCCGGGACGCTGACGGCCGCCGGCTCGGCCGCGCTGCTCTTCGGGTCGATCATGATCTTGGCGTGCGTTTCGGGATCGCCGAGCGCCGCGAACGCACGGTCGACGCCCGGAAGCCCGACCTCTCCTGTGATCATCGGAGCGGCGTTCAGCT
>JBHELQ010000093.1:0-17471 GCA_046262995.1 Thermoleophilaceae bacterium | reverse complement strand
ATCATGGCCGGGAACGCCTCCGAGGCGCAGGCGGCCGGCTTCCTGGTCGCGCTGCGGGCGAAGGGCGAGACCGTGGCGGAGATCGCCGGCCTGGCGCGGACGATGCGCGAGCTGGCGATCAAGGTGGACGCCGGCGGGCCGCTGGTCGACACGGCCGGCACGGGCGGCGGGCGCCCGACCTTCAACGTCTCGACGACCGCGGCGTTCGTGGCCGCCGCGGCGGGCTGCCGCGTCGCCAAGCACGGCAATCGCTCGGCCACGGGGCGCTGTGGCTCGGCGGACGTGCTCGAGGCCCTCGGGGCGCGGATCGACCTGAAGCCGGAGGCGGTGGCGGACAGCATCGAGTCGCTCGGCTTCGGCTTCATGTTCGCCCCGAACCACCACACCGCCATGCGCCACGTCGTCCCCGTCCGCAAGGAGCTCGGGGTGCGGACGATCTTCAACTTCCTCGGCCCGCTGACCAACCCGGCGGGAGCGAAGCGGCAGGTGATCGGAGTCTCGGACGAGCGCGCCCTCGAGACGCTCGCCGCCGCGCTGCGCGAGCTCGGGACCGAGAACGCGCTGGTAGTGTCGAGCGCGGATGGCCTCGACGAGCTCAGCGCCTCCGGCGCGACCCGGGTCGTGGAGCTGAAGGGCGGGACACTCGACAGCTACGAGGTCAGCCCGGAGCAGCTGGGCGTTGAGCCCGCGCCGCAGGCCGACTGGGACGGGACGCCCGAGCGCAACGCGGAGGCCAGCCGCCGCGTGCTCGCCGGCGAACAGGGTCCGGAGCGCTCGCTGGCGGCGTTGAACGCGGGCGCCGCCATCTACGTGGGCGGCTGCGCGGAGACGATCGAGGCCGGCGTGCGGCGCGCCGAGGAGACGCTCGACGCCGGCGCGGGGCTCGAGCTGATGGAGCGTTACGTGGAGCGCACGCAGGCGCTGGGCGGATGACCCCGCGGCTCGAAGACCTGGTCGGCGCCACGCGCCAGGCCCTCGAGGAGCGCAAGGCTCGGGTGGCCCTGCCGGAGCTGGAGCGCAGGCTCGGCGGGCACACCGAGGGTAGGCCCTTCGCCGAGGCCCTGTCGCGGCCCGGCACCTCCGTGATCGCGGAGTACAAGCGCCGCTCGCCGTCGGCGGGGCCGATCCGCGAGGGCGCGAGCTGCGCCGACGTCGTCGGCGCGTACGAGCGCGGGGGAGCGGCGGCGATCTCCGTGCTGACCGAGGGCGCCCATTTCGGCGGCTCGCTCGACGACCTGAGCGAGGCGCGCGGGGCCAGCGACCTGCCACTGCTGCGCAAGGACTTCACGCTCGACCCCTACCAGCTCTACGAGGCCAAGGCCTGCGGCGCGGACGCGGTGTTGCTGGTTGTGGCGGCGCTGCGCCCGCCGGAGCTCGGCACGCTCTACGGTCTTGCCCGCGACCTGGACCTGGACGCGCTGGTCGAGATCTCGCGGCTCGAGGAGCTCGAGGTGGCGCTCGAGACAGATGCGGACGTGATCGGGATCAACAACCGCGACCTCGAGGACTTCAGCGTCGACCTGCAGCGGACGTTCGACCTGCTGGCGGACGTGCCGGCCGGGAAGACCGTCGTCTCGGAGTCGGGCATCGCCACCCGCGAGCAGGTGGAGGAGCTCGAGGGCGTGGGGGTCGACGCCGTGCTGATCGGCGAGGCCCTGATGCGGGCGCCGGACCCGGAGGCGGCCGTGCGCGAGCTGACCCGCGAGGAGGAGGCCACGCAGGCGTAAGGGGCGGGCGCCTGCGCCCCCTACCATCACTGCATGGCAACCGTGCCGGAGCTCGATCCGCCCGCCGTCGCGGAGCTCGGGTCGAGGCTTGAGGCGAACGTTGCCGGAGCGGTCAAGGCGCCGCCGCAGGTCATAAGGGACGTGCTCGTGGCGCTGCTGGCCGAGGGGCACGTCCTGATCGAGGACTACCCAGGTGTCGGGAAGACCGCGCTGGCGCGGGCGCTGGCCCGCTCGATCGACGCGGAGTACGCGCGCATCCAGTGCACCGCCGACCTGCTGCCGGCCGACGTGGTCGGCACCAACGTCTTCAACCAGCGCGAGGCCCGCTTCGAGTTTCGCCCGGGGCCGGTGTTCGCCAACGTGGTCCTGGTGGACGAGGTCAACCGCGCCTCGCCCAAGACCCAATCCGGCCTGCTCGAGTGCATGCAGGAGCGCCAGGTGACGGTCGACAAGCACAGCCATGAGCTGGCGCGTCCCTTCCTCGTGATCGCGACCCAGAACCCGATCGAGTACGAGGGCACCTATCCGCTGCCCGAATCCCAGCTCGACCGCTTCATGGTGCGGGTGTCGCTCGGCTATCCCGACGCGGAGGCCGAGAGCCAGATGCTCGCGGCTCACGCCGAGCGCGACGTGGTGCTCGAGCTCGGTTCCGTCGCTGAGGTCGGCGAGGTGCTCGCGGCGCAGGCCGCGGCGGCCGCGGTGCACGGGAGCGAGGCCCTGCGTCGCTACATCGTGGCCGTTCTCGATGCGACCCGCGCTGACCCGCGCGTCGAGCTGGGCGCGAGCCCGCGCGCGGGACTGATGCTGTTCCGGGCCGCCAAGGCCTTCGCCGCCCTCGAGGGTCGCGATCACGCGCTCCCGGACGACGTGCAGGCGCTCGCGGGCTCGGTGCTGACGCACCGGCTGCTGCTCGCCCCGGGGGGCGTGGGCGACGAGCGGGCGGCCGTCGTCCGCGACGCCCTCGACCGCGTGCCGGCGCTCTAGCCCGCCGTGCCCAGGGCGCTCTCGATCGCGCTCCTCGGTGCGGCGCTCTGCCTGGCCGCGGGCGTCTTCGACACCCCCTCGCTGTACGTGCCCGGTATCGCGCTGGTCGGGATCACCGTCGCGGCGGTGACCTGGGTGCGCCTGGCCGCGAGGGGCGCGCGGGTCGAACGCGCCGCCGGTCCCGCGATGGTCGTCGAGGACGAGCCGTACCCGCTGCGCGTCCAGCTTCGCAGCGGGGTGCTTCCACCGCCGGCGGGGGAGTTGCTGGAGCCCCTCCTCGGCTGGCCGGTGCCGGTGGGGGGGCGCTGGTCGCGCCGGATCCGGCTGAACGTGCGCTTCGGGCGCAGAGGGCAGAGGCGGCTCGAACCCGGACTGCTGGTCATTCGCGATCCGCTCGGCCTGGACGAGGTGCGGATCGCGGGCGGGGGAGAGGAGCGGGTGCTCGTCCTGCCGAGGATCGAGCCGGTCAGCGTAGTCGGCGGCGGAGGCGGTGGGCTCGGAGGGATACCCGACGCCGGTCACGGGGCGGCGGGCGGCCGGCTGGACGGCTCGCCAGCGGAGCTCGAGATCGACGGATTGCGGCCCTATCGCGAGGGAGCACCGGCCACCCGAATCCACTGGCCGACGGTGGCTCGGCGGGGAGAGATGCTCGAGCGCAGGCTGGTGGCGGACCTCGATTCCGCCCCGCTCGTCGTGCTCGACCCGTCGCGGCCCGAGACCGAGGAACGGCTCGACGCCGCCGTGAGAGCGGCCGCGTCGCTGTGCCGGCACCTGGCCGCGCGGGGCGGATGCGCCCTGCTGCTCCCGGGGGAGCGCCGGGCCCTCGAGATCGCCGGAGACCTGGGGTCCTGGCCGCACGCCCACGCCCGGCTCGCGCTGGTCGAGAGCGGTCCCGCGCCCCTCGCGCCGCCCCGTGCGGGCGCGGTCTTCTGGGTCACGGCCGCCGCGGGTCGCCCGCCCGGCCTGGAGCGGGCGGTTGCCTCCGCGCGCTACCTGGTCACGCCCGTTCCTCCGTCGGGGGCGCGACCGCTCTTCTCGGTGGCGGGCTGCGTGGGACTTCGCGTCGGGCGGACCTCGGCGGGGCGGAGGGCCGCGTGAGCGTCGCGACGCGCCCACCGGCGACCCGGGCTGCGTCGGCGTCAGCTCCTGGGGCCGCCGTTCCGCCTCGGGAGGGCGGCAGCGCCGAGCTCGAGCAGCACGACTCGCTCGTCCTGCGGCTGATCGCCTTTACCGCGCTGGCCGCCTGGGGGGCCGGGCACTGGGCGGGCCTGGTGCTCGACCCGGGGGGCGCGCGGATGGTCGCGCTCGTGGCCGTGGCCGCCGTGACCGCCGCGGGCCTGGGACTGCTCGGGAGGCTGAGGCTTGGGCGCGGGCTCGTCGCGGCCCTGGCGGGCGGGGTCTCGCTCGCCGGGCTGGCTGCCGGATTCCTGGTCGCGGGCCTTCCGGCCAGACTGCTGCTCCCGGCGGGCTTCGGCGACCTGGTCGACGGCGTTTCCCGCGGCCTGTCCGGGCTCAGAACGGCAAGCTGGCCCTACTCCGGCCCCGAAGACTGGGTGCGGCAGGTCCTGCTCCTGGGCCTGCCTCTGCTGCTCGGGCTCGCGGCGGCGGCGGGCTTTTGGCCGCGCCGCGGGCGCCGCGCTGGCCCATCCGTCGGCGCGCTCGTGCTGCTGCTGCTCGTCTACGGGACCGCGGTGACCAACACCAACCCCGGCGAGCCGCTCCTTCGGGGTCTCGTGCTGCTCGCCCTGATTGCCGCATGGCTCTGGCTTCCGCGCCTGCGGCCGCGCGAGGCCGCCACGGGGGCCGGCCTGGTGCTCGCCGTCGGTCTCTGCTCGCTTCCGCTCGCGGCGCGCTTCGACGCCGACAAGCCGTGGTGGAACTACCGCGACTGGAACTGGTTCGGGAGCGGTAAGCGGGTGGTCTTCGAGTGGACCCATTCCTACGGTCGGCTCGACTGGCCGCGCAGCGGGAACACGCTCCTGTACGTGAGGGCCGATCGGCCGGAGTACTGGAAGGCGGAGACGCTCGACCGCTTCGACGGCTTTCGCTGGCTCCACTCGAACGCCAACGACGGGCGGTCGCCGTTCGGCGAGCTTCCAGCCACCGTCGCCAGGCCAAGGAGGCACTGGAGCTACTTCGCGTACAACCCGCGCTGGGACGAGCGCATCCGCTTCACGGTCGCGTCGCTCACCTCCGAGGTGGTGGTCGGGGCCGGGACCACTCATGAGGTCAGGGGCGCGGGCGGCGTGGCGATCGGCGGAGACGGCACCACCCTGAGCCTGCAGGACCCGCTCGAGCGCGGTGACAGCTACGTCGTGCGCGCCTACGTGCCCCACCCGAGCGTCCGCGTGATGCGCCGCGCTCCGCGGGGGGCGCCCGAGGAGTTGAGCGAATACACGGAGGTCTTCCTTCCGTCCCGCGACGACAGCGCCCGATCCGCTCCGCCTGCCGAGGGCGCTCCCGGGGCCGCCCGACCGAAGCGCCGCCGGGTCGTGGTGCCGCTTCGAGGCGGGCCCGCGGGAGGAGCAGCCGAAGCCGAGCGTCGGCTTCGCGCCTCGCCCTACGCGCGGATGTACGGGCTCGCGCGTCGCCTGACCGCCGGCGCCCCGACCACCTACGACGCCGTTCAGGCGATCGACGGCTACCTTCAGCGCAACTACACCTACAACGAGAACACCCCCGAGCACGACTTTCCGCTTTCTGCGTTCCTGTTCGAGGACCGCTACGGCTACTGCCAGCAGTTCTCGGGAGCGATGGCGCTGATGTTGCGCATGGCCGGCATCCCGGCGCGCGTCGCGGCCGGCTTCACCCCGGGCTCCCTCAATCGCACGACGCACGAATGGCGCGTCCGCGACCTCGATGCCCACTCGTGGGTCGAGGTCTACTTCAACGGGATCGGCTGGGTGCGCTTCGATCCGACTCCTGCCGCCGCCCCCGCCGGGTCCCAGTCGACCGGCCTGGGCGCGCCGGGCGGCGGCGGGGGCGATCCCTCCCGACGCCCGGACCCGGCCGCCGCCCCCGCCGGTCACGAGCGTCCGCTCCAGGCGAAGGGCGCTCAACCCCCGGGCGGCAGCCTTTCCTGGTGGGAGTCCGCGCTCGGCGCGGTGGGTGTGCTGGCGCTCCTGGCCGGCGCGCTCGCGCTGAGTCGAATGGCCGCCGGTCGGCGGCGCGGCGGCGATCGCGTGGAGGCCCAGGTGGCCGAGCTGCGCGAGGCGCTCGAGCGGCTTGGCTGGCCGGTCTCTTCCGGAACCACGCTGCTCTCGCTGGAGCGCCGCCTCATGCGGGCGGCCGGCCCCTCCGCGGCCCGCTACCCGGCCGTGTTGCGGGCGGCCAGGTTCTCGCCGGGCACGGTCCCGTCGCCCACCGCCGCGGACCGGCGCGCCCTCCGCCGTGCGCTCACGGTCCGGAGGAGCCCGCTCTCCCGCTGGAGGGGCGTCCTTGCACTTCCTCCCCGCCGCTTTAGCCGTCCCTAACCTGGGGGCCGTACAAGGAGCACATGAACCCCATCGGCTCACCTCCCAGGCGCCCCCTTCCGGCGCACCTCGCCTCGGGCGTCATCGGCGGGCTGGTGGTTCTGGCGCTCGGGGCGATCCTGCTCGGCACCGGGGTCATCGACACCGGCGGCACGAAGACGGTCGTGCGCGAGTCCGTCGTCTCGCGCCCGGCGGCCGATCGCTCCGGGAGCACCCGAACCGTCACGGACATCTACCGGAGCGTGGGGCCCGGCGTCGTCTTCATCCAGGCCCGCGGGGTGACGGACACCTCGCCGTTCGGGCTTCCCGGGCAGCAGGGCGTGGCAACCGGCTCGGGCTTCGTGATCGACAAGGACGGCTACGTGCTCACCAACGACCACGTGGTGGAGGGCTCGAGCGACGTCAGCGTCCGCTTCAAGGAGAACGGCCCGGCGGTGAACGCCCAGGTCAAGGGGAGCGATCCCTCGTCCGACCTGGCGCTGCTGAAGATCGACCCCGGCAAGGCCAAGCTGGACCCCGTCCCGCTCGGCAGCTCCAAGAAGGTCGCGGTCGGCGACCCGGCGATCGCGATCGGCAATCCCTTCGGGCTCCAGCGCACGGTCACGACAGGGATCGTCTCGGCGGTCCAGCGCGAGATCAACGCGCCCAACGACTTCACCATCCGCGGCGCGATCCAGACGGACGCCTCGGTGAACCCCGGGAACTCGGGCGGTCCGCTCCTGAACGGAGACGGCCGCGTGATCGGCATCAACTCGCAGATCGCGACCGGGGGCGGCAGCGGATCGGTGGGCATCGCCTTCGCCGTGCCGATCGACCTGGCCAAGAAGGTGCTTCCTGAGCTGAAGCGGAAGGGCAAGGTCGAGCGCGCGTTCATCGGTGTGACCACGACGAGGGTCACCAAGCGCCTCGCGAACGATCTCAACCTGCCTGTCAAGAAGGGCGCGCTGATCGTGGACGTGCGTCGCGGCAGCCCGGCCGACAAGGCCGGCCTGCGCGCGGGCCACACGCAGACCACCGAGGGCCTGCGGATCGGAGGCGACCTGATCGTGCGCCTGGACGACAAGGGGATCGACAGCCCGGAGGGCCTGGTCTCAGGGATCTCGGGCAAGAAGCCGGGCGACGAGGTGACGCTCACCTACTACCGCGGTCGCGACCGCAAGACCACGAAGGTCAAGCTGGGCCAGCGCCCTGCCGGGAGCACGTCAAGCTCGCCGGACCAGGGCGGCGGCGGCGTGCTGCCGTTCCCCTAGGCGCCCCGGCGCGGCTGCGCGCCATGCGACCATTGGGGGCGTGACGGCGGTCAAGACATGCGGCATCACCCGGCCGGACGACGCGGAGCTGTGCGTGGGTCTCGGCGCCTGGGCGCTGGGCCTGATCTTCTGGCCGGACAGCCGGCGGGCCTGCGCGCTCGAGACCGCGGAGGAGATAGGGGCGCAGATGCGCCGCCGGGTCGAGCTGGCCGGGGTGTTCGTGAATCAGCCGCTCGACGATGTCGCGCGGGTGGCGGACAGGGTCGGCCTGACGCTGCTCCAGCTGCACGGGGACGAGGGTCCGGCCTACTGCCGCGAGGCGGCCCGCCGGACGGGTTGCAAGGTGATGAAGGCGATGCGGGTCAAGGACGCCGCTCAGGTGCGGGCCCTCGGGTCGTTCGGCACCGACTTCCACCTGCTCGACGCGTACGTTCCCGACAGGCGCGGCGGCACGGGCGAGAGCTTCAACTGGGAGCTCGCCCGGAAGCACGACTGGCCGGCGCGCCTCGTCCTGTCCGGGGGACTGCGGCCCGACAACGTGGGCGAGGCCGTCAGGACGGCACGCCCGTTCGCCGTGGACACCGCCAGCGGCACGGAGGGCGAGCCCGGCCGCAAGGACCCGGCCAAGGTCGCGGCGTTCTTCAAGGCGGTGGAGGCGGCGGACCTGGCGCCGGCCCCCGCGGGATGAGCGCGCCGGCGCTCGAGCGGCGCTTCGGCCCCTACGGCGGCCGCTACGTGCCGGAGACCCTGATTCCGGCTCTTGACGAGCTCGAGCGCGAGTGGCTAGCGGCGCGCGCCGACCCGTCGTTCCAGGAACGCCTCACCACGCTGCTGCGCGACTTCGCGGGTCGGCCGACGCCGCTCTACCGCGCCCATCGCCTGGGCGAACTGACCGGCTCGGAGCTGTACCTGAAGCGCGAGGACCTGCTGCACACGGGCGCCCACAAGATCAACAACGCCCTCGGGCAGGCGCTGCTCGCGAGCCGCATGGGCAAGCGCCGCGTGATCGCCGAGACGGGCGCCGGGCAGCACGGGGTGGCCACCGCCACCGCCTGCGCTCTGCTCGACCTCGAGTGCGTGGTCTACATGGGCACCGAGGACATGCGCCGCCAGAGCCCGAACGTGGAGCGCATGCGGCTGCTCGGCGCCGAGGTCACCCCCGTGAAGATCGGCGCGCGCACGCTCAAGGAGGCGGTGAGCGCGGCCATTCGCGACTGGGTGGCCAACGCCGACTCCACCCACTACGTGATCGGCTCAGCCGTCGGGCCGGCTCCCTATCCGGCGCTCGTGCGCGACCTGCAGCGGGTGATCGGCGACGAGGCCCGGGCCCAGGTACTCGAGGCCGCGGGCCGCCTGCCCGACCGGGTGCTCGCCTGCGTGGGCGGAGGCTCGAACGCGATCGGCACCTTCACGGCCTTCGTGGACGACCGGGACGTGCAGCTGATCGGCGTGGAGGCGGCGGGGGAGGGCCTCGACAGCGGACGCCACTCGGCGCCGCTCACCACCGGCGCCCGCGGAGTGCTCCACGGCGCCATGTCGGCCGTGCTCCAGGACGAGCAGGGCCAGATCCTCGAGGCCCACTCGGTCTCGGCGGGCCTCGACTATCCGGGCTCCGGTCCCGAGCACGCCCAGCTACGCGACAGCGGCCGCGTCCGCTACGTGGCCGTGCCGGACGAGGACGCGCTGGCGGCGTTCCGCCGGATGTGCGAACTCGAGGGGATCGTGCCGGCGCTCGAGCCGGCGCATGCCCTGGCCTGGCTGATGGCGAATCCCGAGCGCGGCGCGGTCGAGCTGCTGACCCTGTCCGGGCGAGGCGACAAGGACCTGGCCGAGGTGCTGGGCGAGTGAGCGGGCCGGCGCTGGCCGTCGGCGCCGAGCGCATCGCCCGGGCATTCGAAGCACACGGCAGGCGGGCGGCCCTCATGCCCTACCTGATGGGCGGCTTCCCGGACGCAGCCCGGGCCCGCGCCTGTGCCGAGGCCGCGGTCGACGGCGGCGCCGACCTGCTCGAGCTGGGCGTGCCCTTCTCCGACCCCCTCGCCGACGGGCCGGTTATCCACGCGGCCGCGGTCGACGCGCTGGCCGCCGGCGCCACGCCGGACTCGGTGCTCGAGCTCTGTCACGACCTTGCCCCGCGCCTGCCCGTGATCCTGATGGTCTACGCGAACGTGGTGCTCCAGAGCGGCGACGACGGCTTCGTCGCCCGCGCGGCCCAGGCCGGGGCCGCCGGGCTGATCGTGCCCGACCTGCCCCACGACGAGGCCGACGGCCTGCGCGGGGCCTGCGACGGCAACGGCCTGGCCCTTGTGCCGCTGGTGGCCCCGACCAGCTCGAGCCGGCGGGTGGCCGAGGTCGGCGCCGACGCGCGCGGCTTCGTGTACACCGTCTCGCTGGCCGGCACGACCGGCGAGCGCGACGAGCTCCCGGCCGACCTGGCCGACACGGTCGCCGGCGTGCGCTCGGCCACCGAGCTGCCAGTGGCCGTCGGTTTCGGGATCTCCAGCGGGGCGCAGGCCCGTGCGGTCGCCGGGCTCGCCGACGGCGTGATCGTCGGCAGCCGGATGGTGCGCGCGGCCCGCGAGGATGGCGCCGAGGGCGTCGAGGCGGTCGTTCGCGAGCTGGCCGCGGCCCTGGCCGCCTGATCGGGCTCGGCGGGGACGTTAGGATCCGCGCGATGGCTCATACCGACACGACTGAGCAGGCCAAGCGACGCACCCGGCGCCCGACCCGCAGCAAGCGGGCCGTCGAGAAGGTGGTGCGCGGTTACTTCGACGCCATGGCTCGGCGCGATCCCGACGCCATGGCCACCTACTGGCGCGAGGACGGCGTGGACGAGGTCGTGCCGGTGGGCGTCTTCCGCGGCCCCGACGCGATTCGCGCGCTCTTCGCCGAGATCATGTCCGCGGTGCCGGACCTGGAGATGAGCGTCCAGCGGCTCGTGGCCGACACCCGGCAGGCGGCCGTCGAGTGGCGGCTGACCGGAACCTTCGACGGCGGGCCCTTCCAGGGCATCGACCCGACCGGCCGCAGGGTGGAGCTGCGCGGGCTCGACCTGTTCGAGGTCGAGGATGGCAAGCTCATGCGGGGCACGGGCTACTACGACGGCGCCGAGTTCGGGCGCCAGGTGGGCATGCTGCCCGCGCAGGACTCCGGCGCCGAGCGCGCGATGAAAGGCGCGCTCAATGCCGTCACGCGCGTGCGCAAGGCAGTCGACGAGCGCCGGGGCGCCTGAGATGGCCGTGCTGGTCGCCCTCACTGTCGGACTGGTCTGGTGGATCGTCGCCTGGTCGCTCGGCGTCAAGGCCTTCGACGCGTTCATGCTCACGGTGGCGCTGGTCCTGGGGACAGCGGCCGTGCGCCTGATCATGCCGTTCGTGAACCAGCTGCTTGGGCGCGACGTCGCGGGCGCCGCCGAGCAGGGCGCCGGCGAGCGCTAGCCGAAGAACGTCTCGGCCACCGCGTACTCCTCGACCGGCACGGTCCGGAGCGTCTCGACCGCCTCGCCCAGCGGGACCAGCTGGA
The DNA here is from genome assembly GCA_046262995.1 of Thermoleophilaceae bacterium. Taxonomy (GTDB): domain Bacteria; phylum Actinomycetota; class Thermoleophilia; order Solirubrobacterales; family Thermoleophilaceae; genus JBHELQ01. The sequence goes on along the minus strand of JBHELQ010000093.1, from coordinate 6,515 downwards.
TGCGCTGGCCCTGGAGCGCCGGCATCGTGCCCCAGCGGCCCTCGTCGGCGGCGTCGATCGCGGCGATCCCGACGCGCGTGGCCAGCACGCGGTCGAAGGCGGTGGGCGTGCCGCCGCGCTGCATGTGGCCGAGCACCGTGGCGCGCGTCTCGTAGCCCGTGCGCTGCTCGATCTCGCGCTCCAGCCGCTGGCCGATGCCGCCCAGGCGCTCGTGGCCGAACTCGTCGCGCTCGCCGCCCACGACCTCCATCGTGCCCTCCCGGGGCGCGGCGCCCTCGGCCGCCACCACGATCGAGAAGAAGCGCCCGCGCGAGTGCCGCCTGCGGATCAGCCCGCAGACCTCCTCGATGTCGAACTCGTGCTCCGGGATGAGGATCACGTCGGCGCCGCCGGCGATCCCCGAGTGGAGCGTGATCCAGCCGGCGTGGCGCCCCATCACCTCGAGCACCATCACGCGGTTGTGGCTCTCGGCGGTGGTGTGGAGCCGGTCGATGGCGTCCGTGGCCACCTGCACGGCGGTGTCGAAGCCGAAGGTCACATCGGTGGCGCCCAGGTCGTTGTCGATCGTCTTCGGCAGGCCGATCACCGGCAGCCCATGCTCCGCGTGGAGGCGCGCGGCGGCGCCCAGCGTGTCCTCGCCGCCGATCGCGATCAGCCCGTCCAGCCGCAGCTCCCGCAGCGTCTCGCCGATCGCGGCCGGGCCGTCGTCGCGCTTGAACGGGTTGGTGCGGGAGCTGCGAAGAATGGTGCCGCCCCGGGGCAGGATGCCCCGGGTGCTCTCGATCGTGAGGTCCTCGTACTCCCTCTCGAGCGGGCCTCGCCAGCCGTCGCGGAAGCCGACGACCTGGTGTCCGTGGCCGTCGATCCCCCGGCGCACTATCGCGCGGATGGCGGCGTTCAGGCCTGGACAGTCGCCGCCTCCGGTGAGCACGCCGATGCGCACGGCGGGCACGATAGACGGCGACCCGGTGGGCAGGCCGGGCGAGCCTAGAATCGGCCCGTCCGGGTTCTCAGAGTCATATTGCTGCTCCCGCCGCTGGTCCTGGCCGGCTGCCTGGGGGGGTCGTCGGGGGGCTCGCGGCCGGTCCGCGGCAGCGACCTGACGATCTACTCGAGCCTCCCCATGCACGGGGTGGGCGCCGGTGCCGCCCGAGCCGTGCTGGCCGGCCAGCGCCTTGCCCTCGGCCACGCGGCCGGGCGCGTGGGGCGCTACCGGGTCCGCCTGGTGCCGCTCGACGCGGCGCGCCCGGGCGGGGGGCCCTGGGACCCAGGACGCACGAGCGCAAACGCGAGCCGCGCGACGGACGATCCGACGGCGATCGCCTACCTGGGCGAGCTCGGCTACGGGGCCTCGGCGGTCTCCGTGCCGATCACCAACTCCGCGGGGCTGCTCGAGCTCTCGCCGGGAGACGGCCTGGCCAGCCTCACGCGGACCCCGCCCGGCGAGCTGCAGCGCGGCGGGCCCATTCGCTACTACCCGCGAGCGGGCCGCACGTTCCTGCGGCTGGTCCCGGACGACGTGCGAGTCGCCGCTGCGCTGCTCGACCTGGACGAGTCCGAACGCGCGCGGCGCATCGCCGTCCTGACAGACGACGGGAACTACGGCGAGGAGCTCGGGCGCACGACGGTCGCCCTGGCCGCCCGTCGCGGCAAGGTCGTGGTCGGAGACGACGACTTCAACGGCAACCCGAGCTCCGTGTCCGGGCTGGCGCGCAAGATCGCGGAGCGGCGGCCCGACGCGATCGTCCACGCGGGCGTGGTGGCGCCCGGGACCCCGTCACTGCTGGAGGCCCTCGAGCGCGCGCTCCCCGGCGTGCCCGTGGTGGGCTCCGGCGGGCTGTCGCCGGACGCCCCGCAGTCGCCCGCGTCCCCAGGCCGGCGGGTCGTGGTCCTGAGCCCGTTCCGGGCATCCACTTCGTATCCCGCCCGAGGCCGCCGCCTCCTGCGGGCGCTGCCCGCCAGTGCGCGGCGGCCGGAGGCGCTCTACGGCTACGAGTCCATGCGGCTCGTGCTCGACGCGATCCGCGCGCGCGAGGCGGAGGGCAAGAGGCCGACGCGGGCCGGCGTCGTGCGGGCGGCGCTCGCCCCCCGGCGGCGGCGGGGAGCAATCGGGGACTACCGGATCGAGCGCTCGGGCGACGTCTCCGCGCCCGGCTTCGCCGAGTATCGCCCCAGGGCGGGAAGGCTCGTGTTCGAGCGGCTCGTCAGGTGACGAGCCGCAGCGCTTCCTCGAGGTCCGTGCGCCTGAAGCGGTAGCCGAGCTCCTGCAGCCGGCGGGGCACCATGCGCGCGCCCGTCAGCACGATCGTCGCCATCTCCCCGTAGAGGGCCTTCAGGGCGGCCGCCGGGACCGGCAGCACGGCGGGGCGGCGGAGCGCGCGGCCGAGCGCCTTCGAGAGCTCCCGGTTCGTGACCGGCTCCGGGGCGCACACGTTGACCGGCCCGGTGGCGGCATCCGTGTCGAGGCAGAACAGCACGGCTCCGATCACGTCGTCCAGGTGAATCCAGGGGATGTACTGGCGACCACCGGCCACGGGACCGCCTACCCCGAGCTTGAACGGCGGCAGCATCTTCTCGAGCGCGCCACCGGAGTCGGACAGCACCACTCCGGCGCGCGTCCGCACGACGCGCAGGCCGAGTCCCTCCGCGCGCTCCGCCTCGGCCTCCCAGGCCGCGGTCACCCGGGCCGGGAAGTCGTCCGCGGCGGGCTCCGACTCGTCGAGGGGCTCGTCGCCGCGCGCCCCGTACCAGCCGCTGCCGGACTGCGACACGAGGACGCGCGGCCGCTCGTTCTCCGGCAGGGCCTCGATCCCGGCGATCAGGTTGCGCGTGCCCAGCACGCGTGAGTCCAGGATCTCCCGCCTGGCCGAGTCGGTCCAGCGCTGGGCAATGGGCTCGCCGAGCATGTTGACCACCGCGTCTCGGCCGCGCAGCGCCTCGGCGGGCGGTGGCGCGGACTTGGGGTCGGGCCAGGCGAACGCCTGCACCTCGCCGAGCCGCTCGCGCGCCCGGTCGGCGTCGCGCGAGAGCGCCGTCACGTCGTCGCCTCGCTCGATGAGCTCGCGCACGAGCGCGCGCCCGATCATCCCGGTTGCTCCAGTCACGGCGACGCGCATGCCGCTACTTCGCTATCGCGACTGGGGGCCGCGTCGCCCGGCTTGCGCCGGTGCGCTTCGCCTCCTGGGCCACGGCTTCCGCCACGGCCTGGCTCACGTCCCGGTTGAACACGCTCGGGATGATGTAGTCCTCGTCCAGCTCGTCGTCCTCGACCACGCTCGCGATGCCGTGGGCGGCCGCCAGCTTCATCGCCTCGGTGATCTGGGCGGCGCGGACGTCCAGCGCCCCCCGGAAGACGCCGGGGAAGGCGAGCACGTTGTTGATCTGGTTCGGGAAGTCCGAGCGGCCCGTGGCCATCACCCGCACATAGGGGGCCGCCTCCTCCGGGCGCACCTCGGGGTTCGGGTTGGCCATCGCGAAGACGAACGGCTCGGGGTTCATCTTCTCGAGGTCGCGGGCCGAGATGATTCCCGGCCCCGAGAGGCCGATGAACAGGTCGGAGCCCTCGATCACGTCGGCAGGCGAGCCGTCGCGGCGGTCCGGGTTCGTGTTCTCGGCCAGCCAGGCCTTGGGGGCGTTCATCGAGCCGAGCTCGTAGTCCTCTCGTCCGATGTGGATGGCGCCGAAGCGGTCGCAGGCCACGACGTCGGTGACGCCCGAGCCCATCAGGATCTTGGCCACCGCCACCCCCGCGGCGCCGGCGCCGACCATGCAGACCGACAACTGCTCCAGCCGGCGCCCCGTCAGCCGGCAGGCGTTGATCAGCGCCGCCAGGGTGACGATCGCAGTGCCGTGCTGGTCGTCGTGGAAGACCGGGATGTCCAGCTCCTCCACCAGCCGCTGCTCGACCTCGAAGCAGCGCGGGGAGGAGATGTCCTCGAGGTTTATGCCGCCGAAGCTGGGGGCGATCATCCGGACCGTGTCGATGATCTCCTCCGGCTCCTTCGAGGCCAGGCAGATCGGGAAGGCGTCGACGTCGGCGAACTCCTTGAACAGCATGGCCTTGCCCTCCATCACGGGCATGGCCGCCTCGGGGCCGATGTCGCCCAGGCCCAGCACCGCCGTGCCGTCGGTGACCACGGCGACGGTATTGGCCTTGATCGTGTACTTGAACGCCTTCTGCCTGTTGGCCGCGATCGCCTCGCAGACGCGCGCGACGCCCGGCGTATAGGCCATCGACAGGTCCTCGCGCGTCTTCAGCGGCAGGTTCAGGCCGGTGTGGATCTTGCCGCGGCGGTGGATCTCGAAGGTGCGGTCGGTGATCTCCACGACCCGAGCTCCGCGCACGGCCTGCACGGCTGAGATCACCTCGCCGCGGTGGATCGCGCTCGAGCACTCGGCGGTGATCTCGCGCAGCGTCACGTCGCCGCCGGCCTCGACCGTGTCGACGGCCACGATGGCGCCGCCGGCGCGGGTGATGGCGGAGGTGACCTTTCCGAGCGCGCCCCCCGAGCGCCGGGGCAGCTCGACACGGAGGGTGAGCGAGAACTGTGCGCTTGGAGTGGCCAGGACGCCAAGGATACGGAGGCGCCCACGGCTACGATCCGATCGTGCCCGAGTCCTCGCCGCGCGAGCTGTTCCTGATCGACGGGAACAGCCTGGTCTACCGCGCGTTCTTCGCGCTGCCCGAGACGATCGCCACCTCGAAGGGCCAGCCGACCAACGCGATCTTCGGCTTCGCATCGATGCTCGTGAAGATCGTGACCGACTACGGCGTCAAGCCGACGCTCGTGGTGTGGGACGCCGGAATGTCGGGCCGCGAGGTGGAGTACGAGGACTACAAGGCCCAGCGCAAGGCCAGGCCCGACCTGCTCTCCGAGCAGTTCCCCCACATGCGGCCGCTGGTCGAGGCCTTCGGCTACGAGAACCTGAAGGTCGACGGCTACGAGGCGGACGACGTGATCGCCTCGATCGCCGGCCGGGCGGCGGCCAGGGGCATCGACGTGATGGTGGTGACCGGCGACCGCGACCTGTTCCAGCTGATCGACGACGGCCATGTGAAGGTCATGGCCACGAGCCGCGGGATCACCGAGACGAAGGTCTACGACCGCCAGGCGGTGATCGATCGCTATGGCATCCCCCCCGAGCTGATCCCGGACTTCGTGGGCCTCAAGGGCGACACCTCGGACAACATTCCCGGCGTTCCCGGGATCGGCGAGAAGACCGCCTCCCAGCTGTTGCAGGAGTACGGGGACCTGGAGGGGGTGCTCGCGAACGTCGACGGCATCTCGGGCGCCAAGCGCAAGCAGAACCTGACCGAGCACGCCGAGGACGCGCGCGTCTCGAAGAGCCTGGCCACGGCGCAGCGCGAGATTGGCGTGGAGCTCGACCTGGACCATCTGGTCACGCGCGACCCCGACCGCTCGCGGCTGCGCGAGTTCTTCCGCGAGTTCGAGCTGCGCGAGCCGCTGCGGCGGATCGAGGAGGCCCTGGGCGAGGGCGACGCGGCGGCGCCGCCGGAGCGCCCGGCCGAGCAGATCGAGGTGCGCGCACGGCACGTCGCCCCGGCGGAGCTCGCCACGCTCCGCGGCGAGCTGGCCACGCTCGCGGCCGAGCGGCCGGCGCCGCCCGAGGGCGAGCTCGAGCTGGGGGACCAGCCGCTGCGCTTCGCCGCCTGGGCCGGCGGCCACCAGGTTCTTGTGGGAGAGGCCGAGACGCTCGCCGCCGTCACGCTCGCCTGGGGCGAGCGCCCAGTCGTGGCTCACGACTGGAAGTCGATCGCGACCGCGGACGACCCATGCCAGGCGCCGCCGCTCGAGCACGACACGATGGTGGCGGCGTACCTGATCGACCCGGCGGCGCGCGCCTATCCGCTCCACGAGCTGACCGAGCAGGAGGGGCTGGCCGCGAACGTCGAGGGAGCCGATGGCACCGCCGAGCGGGTCGCCGTGACGCGCGCTCTAGCCGAGCGCCAGCGCCAGCGACTGGAGGAGGACGGGCTGCTGCGGCTCTTCGAGGAGGTCGAGCTGCCGCTTGTGGACGTGCTGATCGAGATGGAGCGCGCCGGGGTCAGGCTGGACGTCGAGCGGCTGGGCGTGATGTCGGTGCGGATCGACGGAGAGATCGGGTCGCTCGAGCGCCAGGTCTGGGAGCTCGCGGGCGAGGAGTTCACGATCGGCTCGCCGCAGCAGCTCGCCGCCGTGCTGTTCGACAGGCTCGGACTGTCGAAGAAGCGCCGCGGCAAGACCGGCTTCTCCACCGACGCGCGCGTGTTGCAGGCGATCCGCGACGAGCACCCGATCGTGCCGGCCGTGGAGGCCTGGCGCGAGCTGTCGAAGCTCAAGTCGACGTATCTCGACGCGTTGCCGGAGCTGCTCGGCGACGACGGCCGCCTGCGCACGACCTTCAACCAGACGGCGACGACCACGGGCCGCCTGTCGAGCACCAACCCGAACCTCCAGAACATCCCGATCCGCACCGAGGTCGGGCGCGAGATCCGGGCCTGCTTCGTGGCGGGC
>JBHELQ010000092.1:0-19860 GCA_046262995.1 Thermoleophilaceae bacterium | reverse complement strand
GCTCCCTAGAAAGGAGGTGATCCAGCCGCACCTTCCGGTACGGCTACCTTGTTACGACTTCACCCCAGTCACTGGCCCCACCTTCGACGGCTCCCTCCCTTGCGGGTTGGGCCACCGGCTTCGGGCGTTGCCAATTCCCGTGGTGTGACGGGCGGTGTGTACAAGACCCGGGAACGTATTCACCGCGGCATTGCTGATCCGCGATTACTAGCAACTCCGCCTTCATGGAGGCGGGTTTCAGCCTCCAATCCGAACCGAGACGCGCTTTGAGGGATTCGCTCCACCTCGCGGTATCGCAACCCTCTGTACGCGCCAATGTAGCACGTGTGTAGCCCTGGATATAAGGGGCATGAGGACTTGACGTCATCCCCACCTTCCTCCGGTTTGTCACCGGCAGTCTCGCATGAGTCCCCAACTTAATGCTGGCAACATGCGACGGGGGTTGCGCTCGTTGCGGGACTTAACCCAACATCTCACGACACGAGCTGACGACAGCCATGCACCACCTGTGAAAGTGCCCCGAAGGGAGGCCGTGTTTCCACGGCTGTCACTCACATGTCAAACCCAGGTAAGGTTCTTCGCGTTGCGTCGAATTAAACCACATGCTCCGCTGCTTGTGCGGGTCCCCGTCAATTCCTTTGAGTTTTAGCCTTGCGGCCGTACTCCCCAGGCGGGGCACTTAATGCGTTAGCTTCGGCACGGAGGGAGTCGACACCCCCCACACCTAGTGCCCATCGTTTACAGCGTGGACTACCAGGGTATCTAATCCTGTTTGCTCCCCACGCTTTCGCGTCTCAGCGTCAGTAACGTCCCAGCGAGCTGCCTTCGCAATTGGTGTTCCTCCTGATATCTGCGCATTTCACCGCTACACCAGGAATTCCACTCGCCTCTTCCGTACTCGAGCCCGACAGTATCCACCGGCATCCGAGGGTTGAGCCCCCGACTTTCACAGCGGACTTACCGGGCCGCCTACACGCGCTTTACGCCCAATGATTCCGGACAACGCTAGCCCCCTACGTATTACCGCGGCTGCTGGCACGTAGTTAGCCGGGGCTTCTTCTGAAGGTACCGTCACTCCAGCCGGCTATTCACCGGCGAAGCTTCGTCCCAACTGAAAGGGGTTTACAACCCGAAGGCCTTCTTCCCCCACGCGGCGTTGCTGCGTCACGCTTTCGCGCATTGCGCAAGATTCCCCACTGCTGCCTCCCGTAGGAGTCTGGGCCGTGTCTCAGTCCCAGTGTGGCTGATCGTCCTCTCAGACCAGCTACCCATCGCAGCCTTGGTGAGCCATTACCTCACCAACAAGCTAATGGGCCGCGGGCCCATCCCGAAGCGGAGGCCGAAGCTTCCTTTCCGACCCTCACTGGTGTGAGGGCAGCACATCCGGTATTAGCCCGAGTTTCCCCGGGTTGTCCCGATCTTCGGGGCAGGTTACCCACGTGTTACTCACCCGTTCGCGGCTTTGCCCCAGGCCGAAGCCTGGTTCGTCGCCCCACTTGCATGTGTTAAGCACGCCGCCAGCGTTCGTCCTGAGCCAGGATCAAACTCTCCGTGAAAGACTTGCGTGGTTTCAACCCGGTCGCACGAGGCGACCGGTTCCACTGTCTAACTGAGAGCTGTCAAACCTCGATGCCGCCGCGTACACCTGCGACGGCTGGGTTGACGGGTCAGGTATTGCCCTCGCCCGCCGATTGGCGGGTTCGGGTCGAACCTAGGCGCGACCAATGAAGGTCGCACGCGCTGCTGAGTTTTCAAAGACCGCCGACGCCCTCGGAGGCGGGGATTCCGCCCGTTGGCGCCCCGGATAGAAAGGGCCTCTCGGTGAGAGGCCCAGGGATAGAGCTCCGCGGTGCGGGGCTCTAGCCTTCGCCTCTCTCCCGGCAGGTCTCCCTCATCCGGTGCGACGGAGGAGTGTAGCACCGGGAGGGCCCTCGTCAGCCTTTTCGGAGCCTCACGAAGCGGCGCTTTCCGACCTGGAGCACCGCGCCGTCGAGCCGCTCGTCGGGCAGGTCGAGGTCGCTGTTCTGGAGCGCTCTGCCGTCGAGCCTCACACCGCCCTGCGCCAGCAGGCGCCGCCCCTCGGAGCTCGACAGGCCGAAGGCCTCCGCGATGACGGCCGGAACGTGAATCTTGCCGTCGGGCGCAGCGAAGACGAACTCCTCCAGCTCGTCGGGGGCTCCGCGCTCCACGTGCAGGCGGTCGAAGTGGGCCTCGGCCGCTCTCGCGGCCCCATCCCCGTGCAGGCGGGCGCAGAGCGTCCGCGCGAGCGCCCGCTTGGACTCGACCGCCGGCCGCTCTGGGTCGAACGGCTCGTCGACCAGGAGCTCGTAGTAGAGCGGCATCACGTCGTCTGGCACCCGCATCAGCTTCCCGAAGACCTCCTCGGGCGGCTCGGTCACTCCCACGTAGTTGCCGGCGGTCTTGGACATGCGCTGGACCCCGTCGATCCCCGGCAGGATCGGCATGGTCAGGATCGACTGCGGCTCGACGCCATAGGCGGCCTGGACGTCGCGCGCGAGCAGCAGGTTGAACTTCTGGTCGGTGCCTCCGAGCTCGACGTCCGCTCGGATCGCCACCGAGTCGTAGCCCTGGAGCAGCGGGTAGAGCAGCTCGAGGATCGAGATGGGCTGGCCGGAGGCGTAGCGCTTTGCGAAGTCGTCGCGCTCCAGGAGCTGCGCCACGGTTCCCGTGCGCGCGAGCCTGAACAGCTCCTCCATCGACATGTCGAGCCACTCGCCGTTGCGCCGCACCTCCGTCCGCTCCGGGTCGAGGACGGTGAACGCCTGGCGCTGGAAGGTCTCAGCGTTGCGGTCGATCTCCTCCGGCGCCAGCTCCGGTCGAAGCTGCGAGCGCCCGCTCGGGTCCCCCACCCGGCCGGTGTAGTCGCCGATGATCAGCACCACGAGATGGCCCAGGTCCTGAAACTCCCTGAGCTTTCGAAGCACGACCGTGTGGCCGAGGTGGATGTCAGGCGCGGTGGGGTCGATTCCCAGCTTCACCCGCAGCGGGCGACCCTTCTCCAGCTGGCGCCCGAGCTGCCCCTCCGGCAGCGCCTCGACGGCGTTCCGCAGCAGGAATCGCGCCGCGTCGCTGGCGGAATCCGACATCGGAGGCAATGCTAGACTGCCGCCCCGCCGCCGGGTGGTGGGTCGGGAGCCCAGCCGCCGTTCGTCCCGCCCGGCAACCCTTCGCCCCGGGTCGGCGAAGCTGCTCCATGCCCGAGCCGCCCACTTCGACGCTCAGCCGTACGCGGCCGCTCGACCGGCAGCCGCCCCCCTACACGAACGGCGGCCCACCCGTGGGCCCCCGCACCCGGCTGAAGAAGCTGCGTCTGGCGCTGATCCTGGTCGGCCTGACGCTGCTCGCGCTCGTCTCCACCGTGTTCGGAATGCTGATGGCGGTCGCGAGCGATCTGCCGGCGCTCGAGAACAGGGCCGAGTTCCGCGCGGCGAAGAACTCCGTGCTCGAGGCCGCCGACGGGCGCCATACGGAGATCGCCCGCCTCACGGGCAACGACAACCGCATCCTGCTGACGGAGCCCGAGATCTCCCAGAACATCAAGAATGCGGTGGTCGCGATCGAGGACCGGCGCTTCTACGAGCACGGCGGTGTCGACTACAAGGGCATCGCGCGGGCGCTCTCCCAGGATCTGCTGCGACAGAAGGCCGCCCAGGGCGGCTCGACCATCACGCAGCAATTCGTCAAGAACGCGCTCTCGGCGCAGGGCCACCGCTCGGTGTTCCAGAAATTGCGCGAGGCCGCGCTCGCCTATCACCTCGAGCGACAGTGGTCGAAGCAGAAGATCCTCGCGGAGTACCTGAATACCGTCTACTTCGGGAACGGGGCCTACGGCGTCGAGTCGGCCGTCCGGACGTATTTCGCGAATGGCGCCGAGGAGCTCCAGAGCGCGGCGGTGGACCGCCACCGGGCGAGCGACGTCACTCCGGCGCAGGCGGCCCTGCTCGCCGGCATGATCGCGTCCCCGAGCATGTACGACCCGGTCGAGCATCCCCGCTTGGCCAAGGAGCGCCGCGATCTCGTGCTGCGGCACATGCTCGATCAGCGGATGATCTCCCGCGCGGACTACGACCACGCGGTCGTGACGGTGCTGCCGACCAGGGACAGGGTCAACCCGCCGCGGCCGGACTCGCAGCAGCCGTATTTCTCGAGCTGGCTGACGCAGCAGCTCGTGGACCGCTACCGGCCCGGGGTCGTGTTCGGCGGGGGGCTGAAGATCCGCACAACGCTCGACCCCGACCTGCAGGCCGCCGCCGAGCACGCGATATCCGGTCACCTGGCCGGAGTGGGCCCTTCCGCCTCGCTCGTGGCGATCGAGAACAGGACGGGTGAGATCAAGGCGATGGTCGGCGGGACCGACTTCGCCCAGACGCCGTTCAACCTGGCCACGAACGGCCACCGGCAGCCGGGCTCGTCGTTCAAGCCGTTCACGTTGATCGGGGCGCTGGAGGACGGCGTGAGCCCGGACGCGACCTTCGCGTCGAGGCCGAAGGTGTTCCCGGTGCCGGGCTCGAGGAAGGAGAAGTTCCCGGTCCGCAACTACGAGGACCACTACCTCGGAACGGCGTCGCTGCGGACGGCCACCGCGTTCTCGGACAACTCCGTCTACGCCGAGCTGGGCCTGAAGGTCGGCACCCGCAAGATCGCCCGCATCGCGCAGAGGATGGGCATCCAGACCCCTGTTTCGACGAACCCGGCGATGACGCTCGGGGGGCTCAAGCAGGGGCTGACTCCGCTCGAGCTCGCCTACGCGTATTCCGCGATCGCCAACAAGGGCGTGAAGGTGTCCGGCTCGCTCGCGTCCGGCGGCGAGGGGCCGGTGGCAGTCGAGAACGTCCGGGGCAGCGGGATCGCCGACGACAACGAGAAGCGGACCGAGCGGGTCTTCCCGAAGTCCGTCGGCGAGACGGCACAGGAGCTCCTGGCCGGCGTCCTCACGAGCGGGACGGGTAAGGCGGCCGCCATCAGCGAGCCCGCCGCCGGCAAGACCGGCACGACCGAGAACTATGGGGACGCCTGGTTCGTGGGCTTCAACAAGGAGCTGACCGTGGCGGTGTGGGTCGGCTACCCCGACCAGCTCCGCCCGATGAAGACCGAGTTCCACGGCGGCCCGGTGGCCGGCGGCACCTATCCGGCGGAGATCTGGCACGACCTGATGACGGCCTGGATCGGCATCCGCGACACGCGCGACGCGGAGTCGGGGAAGGACCGGAGCCGTCAACCGGCGCTGCCGGGTCCGGTGGGACCGGCCGCCCCCCAGGTTCCGGCCGCGCCAACCCAGACGGCCCCCAGCGGCGGTGGGAAGGCATCGCCCGCCAAGCCGGCGCCGCAGCAGAAGAAGCCCAGGCAGCCCGCGCCCACCCCCGCGCCTGCCCCGCAGGGCGGCCAGCCGGCTCCCTCAGGGGGCGCCGGCGGCGGCGCGCAGCCGCCCTCGGGCTGAGCCCCGGCTAGGCGGCCAGGCGGCGCTGGGCGCGCATCGCCCGGGGGCGTGGACGCGAGACGTGCCCGCTGGTGGCGTCGCAGAAGCGCCACGGAAGCTCAGCGGCCTTGCTGATGCCCACGCGTGCGCCCCGCACGACCCGTGGCGGCCGTGCCTCGGCGAGCGCCGGCAAGACCTGGATCGGACCGTTCGTGAGGGACGTTCCGTTCAGGCCCAGAGGGATCCCGAGGGCCTGGGTCAGCTTCCCCGGGCCGGAGCAGAGCTCCTCCTGACGCTGGAGGCCCCGCCGGCCGCGCATCAGCTCGACACCCTCGAGCGGCTCGAGCGCACGGATCAGGACGGCGGCGCCGACGCCGTCCGCCTCGGTCACGGCGTTCAGCAGCGCGTGGATCCCGTACGAGCGGTAGACGTACGCGCGCCCGGGTGGCCCGAACAGCGTCCTGGTGCGCGGCGTGAGGCCGACGTAGGCATGGCAGGCCGGCTCCGACTGGTGGTAGCTCTCGGTCTCGACTATCCGGCCGGCGGCGGCGCCGTGGCGCACCACGCAGCCGACCAGGTCGTGCGCCACCTCGTGCACCGAGCGGGCGTAGAAGCCCTGCGGCAGGCTCATGCCGGGCTCGCCTCCTCGAGCACGTGCCGCGCCTGTGCCAGCTGGTCGCGCACTCGCGCGAGCGAGGTGCCGCCCTCGGAGATCTTCGACTCGATCGAGGCGCCCTCGCGCAGCACGTCGTAGTACTCGCCGTCGAGTTGCGGGGCCAGCTGCCGCAGCTCCTCCTCGCTCAGCTCGGACATGCGCTTGTCACGCTCCTGCGCGGCGCGCACGAGGCCTCCGACTATCCCATGGGCCTCGCGAAACGGCACGCCGCGCCGCACGAGCAGATCGGCCACGTCGGTGGCCGCCATCAGCTCGTCGGCGGCGGCCGCGGACATCCGCTCCCGGTCGAAGCGGATCCCGTCGAGCATCGCCGCCGCCACCCGTAGGCAGAGCTCGAGCGTGTCGATCGAGTCGAACAGCGGCTCCTTGTCCTCCTGGAGGTCCTTGTTGTAGGTCAGGGGCAGCCCGTGCAGGACGCCGTAGACACCGGCGAGCCGGCCCACTACCCGCGGGGCCTTGGCGCGCATCAGCTCCGCTCCGTCGGGGTTGCGCTTTTGGGGCATCAGGCTCGAGCCGGAGGCGAACGCCTCCGGAACCTGGCAGAGGCCGAATTCCTCGCTCGACCACAGCACGACCTCGGCTCCGAGCTGCGAGAGATGGGTCGCGCAGGTGGCCGCGGCCCCCATGTAGTCCAGCACGAAGTCCCGGTTCGAGACCGCGTCGAGGGAGTTCTCGGCGATGCCGCCAAAACCGAGCTCCTGCGCGACGAACATGCGGCTGGTGTCGAAGTTGACGCCGGCCAGGGCGCCGGCGCCGAGCGGCAGGTCGTCAGTGGCGGTCATGCAGAAGTTGAAGCGCTGGAGATCGCGGCGGAACTTCCAGAAGTAGGCGAGCAGATGATGTGAGAGGTAGACGCCCTGCGCGCGCTGGAGGTGCGTGTAGCCGGGCAGGGGCCAGTCGAGGTGCCGCTCGGCGAGCCGGACGAGCACGAGCATCAGCTCGAGCAGCAGCTCCTTGGCGGTGAGCGCGTGAGCGCGCACCAGCATGGCCACGTCGGTGGCGACCTGGTCGTTGCGCGAGCGCGCGGTGTGCAGCTTGCCGCCGGGAGCTCCGACGATCTCGGTCAGGCGCCGCTCGATCGCCATGTGGACGTCCTCGTCCTCGGCCTTCAGCTCGAAGCGGTCCTCCTCGACCTCTCGGCGGACCTCGGCCAGGCCGCGCTCGATAGCCGTCAGGTCGTCGTCGCCGATGATTCCCGCCCGCGCGAGCATGCGCGCGTGTGCGGCCGACTGCTCGAGGTCGTAGGGCGCCAGGCGGTAGTCGAACGCGACCGAGGAGTTGAGCGCGCGGAACAGGGGATCCTGGGGCTCCGAGAAGCGGGCCATCGGGCCAGTCTAAGGCGGGGTCCCTACGGGACCGGATGCACGCGGGCGATGGCCGCCACCTGGGTCGCCAGGATCAGGCCGAGCAGGTAGAGCGACACGCCCCAGGCCGCGTACGCGTTGCGACTGCGGGGGTACAGGCGGCTTCCCGGCGCCTGCCCGATCGACGCCACCACGGGCACCATGAACAGCAGGCCCAATCCGATCAGCAGATATCCGCTCCAGCCCATGACGAGGTAGTCCCCCTCGATGCGGAAGTCGGCCGCGACGATGCTCATGGCTCGGTGCCAGAGCACGAAGGGCATGACAAGCGCGCCGACGAAGCCCCCAAGGCCCACGAGCTGCGACTGCCGTCGCGAGAGCCGCTGCCGGCTTGTTCGCGCAGGGGTCCGGCTGCCAGGGCGCCTCCGAGCCATGGGCGGCGCATTATCCCACGTCGGGCGCCAACTCCCGACACATAGGATGCCGGCCCGTGGCCGCGCTCTTGTCGGACGCCACGCAGAGGAGCCCCTCGGTGAGACCGGCGCGGGAGGAGGACGCCGGGGCCGTCGTGCCGTTGCTGTACGCGAGCGCGGGCGGCATGTACGACCGCTACGCCGGGGGATCGCGCCGCGCTCTTCGGCTGCTGGAGCGCGCCTACACGGCTCGGGGGACGAACGCCAGCTCCGAGGTGATCGCGGTCGCGGAGATCGACGGCCGGGTGGCCGCCGCCATGGCGGCGTTCACCACCGATGAGATCGCCGCGCGCGCGAGCGCCTTCCTGCGGCTGACGCTGCGCAGCGTGCCTCCCTGGCGGGTGCCGGCCGCCCTCCGTCTCTACTGGGCCGGCATGCGCGCGGCGCCGTCGCCGCCCCGAAGCGCCTTGTACGTGGACGCTCTCGCGACGACCTCCGAGCACCGCCGGCGGGGCGCAGCCGGAGCGCTGCTCACCGAGGCGGAGCGGGTCGCCAAGGAGCTCGACATGCCCGCGGTGGCGCTCGACACGGCGCTCGACAACAAGCCCGCGCGGGCGCTCTACCTGGGCCGGGGATACGAGGAGGTGGCCTACCGGCCCCCCGGTCGTCGGCTGCCGGGGTTCGTCGCGCTGGTCAAGCCGCTCGCCTGAGGCAGGGCGGGCGGCCCACCGCGTACACGGTCCAGCGGCCGTCCGCGGCGAGCTCGTACATCCTCGTGCCGGCCGCTCGCGACCTGATCAGCGGCGCATGCTGGAACGGAAGGAAGAGGACCGCTTTGCGCCTGAGCCTGCTGACGCGAACCGGTCGGCTCGGTGGCGGTGGCGCGCGGTCGAGTCGGTGCGCCCCCAGCTCAACCACATAGGCGCGGACTGACGTGCGGACTCCCCGCACCCGCCGCAGCGGCACATGGAGGTCCCAGGCCACGACACCCCGGGCCCACCCCATCCCCGACGGCACGCGCAGGCGTCCACAGCGCCGGAGAGTGGCTGGGCCCGCGCGCTGGATCGCGTCGTGCAGGTCGCTCGCGATCCTGCCGTGCACCAGAGCGGCCCGCCCCCCGTCGAGAAACGGATGGGCGCGCAGCCCGACCGTCACCGCGGCCAGAGCCACCATCAGCCCGGTGGCGAGCACAGGCCTGGCCGGCGACAGCCTCGCGGCCAGCCCGGCCGCGCCAACCGCGCCCAGGACGCAGACGAGGCCCGCGATCAGGGCGAAGAGGCGACTGGTGGCCGGATAGCCGGCGACGAACATCAGGATGGCGAGCAGGGCGCCCCACGACACGCTCAGCAGGGCGACCCCGGCGTATGCCCCCTCCCGCCCGCGATCGTCGAAGAGTGGGAAGGCCAAGGCGCAGACGCCGTAGGGAATCGGCGCGATCACGGCGGCGCCTCCCAGCGCGTCGAGCGACGCCCCGCCCCCCGTGGGGGCGACGGCTTGCGACACATGGCTCCCATGCAGGAACTGCCCCGAGCCGATCCAGTCGGGCACGATCCACAGCAGCGGGACGGCCACGAGCGGGCCGAGCACGAATGCGGGGTGGACCTGTGAGCGCCGCCAGAAGAGGGCTCCGACGACGCACAGGAGCGGCCAGGCCTCGGGGCGGGTCAACGCCACTGCCGTCCCGAGGAGCAGCGCCTGACCGCTGCGACCATCGAGCTCTCGATCGATCGCGAGGAACAGCAGCCCCATGGCGAACGCCTCCGAGTATCCGTGCGCCACGCCGAGTGACCAGCCGGTGCTCAGCAGGAGGCCGAGCACGGCGAGCGCTCCGGCCGAGCGTCCTCCCAGGCGGGCGGCCAGCCGGTAGCCCATCGCGAGGCTGAGCAGGGCGCCTGCCCGCGAGACCACCAGCCAGAGTGTCGGCGCCGCTCCTCCCAACAAGGCGAGCGGCGTGGTCACGAGCACCGGCAGCGGCTTCCACGACGGCGACCCCGCGACAGCCGTCGAGAGATCCAGGTGCAGGATCTCCCGGCCCCATATGAGCCAGCCCCACGGATCCGTGGTCGGCGCCGAGGGCAGGAGCATGGAGGCGGTGGCCAGCCCCAGGGCGATGACCGTCGCAATCACCACGCGGGACCGCACGCGACCCCCGCTCAGGAGCGAACGCTCGCCCCGTCGGCGCGCCGGGCGGTCGCCGACCGCTGCGCCTCGAGCAGCCCGCGAAGGGTCGCGACCACGCGCTCCACCTGCACCTCCGACAGCTCCGGGAAGAAGGGCAGCGCAAGCGAGCGCCGAGCCACGTCCTCACACACCGGGAACTCGCCCTCGCGATGGCCGAAGCGCTCGCGGTAGAAGCTCAGCAGGTGAATCGCGGGCAGGTAGGGCTTCGAGTCGACCCCGCGCTCGCGCAGGGCCTCAACCGCGGCGTCGCGGTCCACCTCCGGCGGCAGCTGCACGACGTAGACGAACCATCCGCGGCGCTCCCCGTCCCGATCCGGGCAGGGCAGCTCGAGACCTTCGACGTCCTCGAGCGCGGCCGAGTAGAGGCCGGCGATGCGCGCACGCGCCGAGAGCATCGCGTCGAGGCGCTCCAGTTGCGCGAGGCCGAGCGCGCAGCTCAGGTCGTCGAGGCGATAGTTGAAGCCCAGCCGGTCGTGATCGAGCCAGCCCATGTCGGGGGCGCGGCCCTGGTTTCGCTCGCTGTCGATGCGTCGCTTCGCCTCCTGGGAGAAGCTCACGAGCGCGCCGCCCTCGCCGGTCGTGAGCTGCTTGTTCGGGTAGAAGCCGAGAGTCGCGAGGTTGCCCCGGGTGCCGACGGGAGAGCCGTCGGCGTGCGCCGCGCCGAGCGCCTCGCATGCGTCTTCGACAATCCAGAGCCCGCTCCGCGCGGCGATTCCTTCGAGGGCGGGCATGTCCGCCGGGTAGCCGAAGACGTGCACCGGAAGGACGCCGGCCGTGCGCCCGGTGAGCGCGTCCGCCGCGGCGTCTGGATCCATGTTCAGCGTACGCCGGTCGATATCGCAGAAGACCGGCCTCGCCCCCTCGTAGAGCAGGCAGTTCGCCGATGCGACGAAGCTCAACGGGCTAGTCACGACCTCGTCGCCGGGCTCGACGCCGGCTGCGCGCACCGCCAGATGCAGGGCGGCCGTGCCGCTGGACACGGCCGAGACGTGCTTGACGCCGAGGCGCCCGGCCAGGGCCTGCTCGAACTCCGGAAGGCGCGGCCCGAGCGAGATCTTCCGCGAGCGCAGGGCCTCCACCACGAGCTCCTCCTCGCGCGCGCCGAGGAGCGGCCGCGCGAGCGGGATGAACTCGTGATCGCCGCTCACGAGACCCGGGCGGCGGCCCCGCGCCCCCGCGGGCCCGTGCGCCCCGGCAGCATGCCGGCCTCGAGCGATCCGACCAGCGCCTCCCAGCTCGCCTCGATGATGTTCTCTGAGACGCCGATCGAGCCCCAGGTGTCCGTGCCGTCGCTGGCGTCGAGCAGCACGCGCGTGACGGCGCCGGTGCCCTTCGTCTCGTCGAGGATGCGAACCTTGAAGTTCACCAGCTCGATGTCCCGCAGGTGCGGGTATCGCTCGCCGATGGCCGAGCGCAGCGCTCGGTCGAGGGCGTTCACCGGCCCGTTGCCCTCCGCGGTGCGGACATAGCGCTCGCCATCCACCCAGATCTTGATGGTGGCCTCGGTCTCCACCTGGCCGTTGGCGCGCTTCTCGGCGATGACACGCCAGGACTCGAGCCTGAAGAGCGGCTCGTAGTCGCCCGTCTCCTTCCGGATCAGGAGGTCCACCGAGCCGTCCGCCGCCTCGAAGTGGTAGCCGCGGTGCTCGAGCTCCTTCACGCGCTCCACGACGCGCGCGGCCTGCTCGGCGTCCAGCTCGACGCCGGTCGTCTCGGCGCGCGACTGCACGGTGCCCTTCCCTGACAGCTCCGACATCAGGAAGCGCCGGTCCGCGCCCAGTAGCGCCGGGTCGACGTGCTCGAAGGTGCGGGCATCGCGATTGACCCCCGTCACGTGCATCCCGCCCTTGTGCGCGAAGGCGTTGGCACCGACGTAGGGCTGATTCGGGTTAGGCCGCACGTTGCACAGCTCGTCGATCAGGTGCGCCGTCTCCGTCAGGCGTGCGAGCCGCTCGGGCTCCAGGCAGTCGTACCCCATCTTCAGCTGCAGCGCGGGCACGATCGAGACCAGGTTGGCGTTGCCACAGCGCTCGCCGTAGCCGTTCAGGGTCCCCTGTACGAGCCGGGCCCCGCGATCCACGGCGATCAGCGCGTTGGCGACGCCGCAGCCGGCGTCGTCGTGGGTGTGGATCCCCAGCTCCACGGCGTCCCCCAGCTCCGCCACTACGCGCTCGGTCGCCTCGGCCACCTGGGACGGAAGCGAGGAGCCGTTGGTGTCACACAGCGTGAGGTCGCCCGCTCCCGCCTCGGCGGCCGTTCGCAAGCAGCGCAGCGCGTAGTCCGGATCTGTGCGGAAGGCGTCGAAGAAGTGCTCCGCGTCGTAGATCACGCGCTTGCCCTCCCCGACGAGGAACGCGACCGAGTCCTCGATCATGCGCAGGTTCTCGTCGGGGTCGACCTGAGTGACCTTCTCGAGGTGGAGCGACCAGGTCTTCCCGACGAGCGTGCAGACCGGCGCGAAGCACTCGGCGAGCCCGCGCAGCGCGGCGTCCTCCGACGCGGCCTGCCCGCGCCGGCGGGTCATCCCGAAGGCCGCGATCTCCGCCACCTCGAAGGACTCGCGCTCGAGCAGGTCGAATACCGCCTCCTCCTTGGGGTTGGAGGCGGCGAAGCCGGCCTCGATCAGATGGACGCCGAGGGCGTCGAGGGCGTGCGCGACGCGGACCTTCTCGCCCGCGGACAGCGACATCCCCTCCCCCTGCATGCCGTCGCGGAGGGTGGTGTCGTAGAGGAGGACCTTCTCTGCCATCGGTAGGCGCCTTTCGTCAGCGAGCGTGTACGAGCGTGCGTGGGAACGGCGCGCGACGGTCGCGCGCCGTCTACCTAATTCGCTCGCTGAGGGCGCTCACGCCCGGGATGGTACCGGCACCGGGTCGAGCCACTTGTCGTATCGCTCGGCACGCCCATGCAGGGCGTCGTCGAAGACCGCCTGGATCTCGCGGGTGACCGGTCCCGGCGGGCCGAGCTCGATGTCGTCGATCTCCCTGAGCGGGGTCAGCTCCGCGGCGGTGCCCGTCAGGAACAGCTCGTCGGCCATGGCAAGCTCCGCCCTGGCGACGTCGCGCTCCACCACGCGGTGGCCCAGGTCGCGCGCGATCTCCATCACGGACTTGCGGTTGATCCCGTCCAGGATGCTGGCCGTCTGCGGCGGCGTCGCTATCACGCCGTCCTTGACGACGAAGACGTTCTCCCCGGTGCCCTCGCACACGCGGCCGACGTCGTCCAGCAGGATCGCCTCCTCGTAGCCGCCCTTGATCGACTCGATCTTGGCCAGGACGGAGTTCAGGTACTGGCCGGAGGCCTTGGCGTGGGGAATCAGGGAGGCCGGCGAGATCCTCCGCCACGACGAGACCTTGGCGCGCACCCCGTCCCGCTTGCCCTCCTCGCCCAGGTAGGCCCCCCACTCCCAGACCCCGATCATCGCCTCCACCGGGTTCTCGAGCGGGTTCAGGCCCATCGGCCCGTAGCCGCGGAACACGAGCGGCCGGATGTAGCAGCTCTTGAATCCGTTGCGGGCGATCAGCTCGTGCGTGACCTCGCGCAGCTCCCCCTTCGAGTAGGGCAGATCCATGTAGTACAGGCGCGCGGACTGCTCGAGCCGATCGAGGTGGTCGTGGTGTCGGAAGATCCCCGTGCCGCGCTCGGTCTCGTAGGCGCGGATTCCCTCGAACACCCCCGTGCCGTAGTGCAGCGCGTGCGTGAGCACGTGCACCTTCGCGTCCTCCCAGGCGACGAACTCGCCGTTCATCCAGATGAGGTCCGCGGTGGTCACGTGTCTCCCGTGTGCAGCTCCGCGAGGACCGCCCGGGTGGCGTCCTCTGTCGTGCCGTCGCCGCCGAGGTCAGGAGTGCGCAGTCCCCCCTCGAGCGCGCGATCGACGGCCGATTCTACCCTCGCGGCCTCGGCCTCCATGCCAAGGCCGTGGCGCAGCATCATCGCCGCCGAGCCGAACATCGCGAGCGGGTTGGCGCGTCCCGTGCCTGCTATGTCCGGAGCCGATCCGTGCACCGGCTCGAACAGCCCGGGGCCTCCCTCCCCCAGCGACGCGCTCGGCAGCATCCCGATGGAGCCCGTGAGCATGGCCGCCTCGTCGCTCAGGATGTCCCCGAACATGTTCTCGGTCAGCACGACCTCGAAGTGGCGCGGGGCGGCGACGAGCTGCATCGCAGCGTTGTCCACCAGCATGTGCTCGAGCTCGACGAGCGCGAACTCCTGGGAGTGCAGCCGCGTGACGACCTCCCTCCAGAGCCGCGAGGTGTCGAGGATGTTGGCCTTGTCCACGCTCGTCACCCGCGAGCGGGCGGCACGGAACGCGACGCGCGCGATGCGCTCGATTTCCTCGACGGTGTAGACGCAGGTGTCGAAGGCCCGCCCGTCGTCGCGGCCGCGATCGCCGAAGTAGATGCCGCCGGTCAGCTCGCGAACCACGAGCAGGTCGGTGCCCTCGATGCGGTCGCGGCGCAGGGGGCTCGAGTCGAGCAGGGCGGGGCTCGGGCGAACCGGGCGCAGGTTGGCGAACAGGCCCAGCCCCTTGCGCAGGCCGAGTAGCCCCTGCTCGGGGCGCGGGGCGGCCGGGTCGGTCGTGTCCCACCTGGGCCCGCCGACGGCGGCCAGCAGGACGGCGTCGGCGCCGCGGCATCCCTCCAGGACCTCGTCCGTCAGCGCCGTCCCGTGGGCGTCGATCGAGGAGCCGCCGACGAGCTCCTCCCGCAGCTCGAAGTCGCCCAGCTCCCCGAGCAGCTCGCGGGCCGCGGCCATGACCTCCGGGCCGATCCCGTCGCCGGGCAGGCAGACGATTGTCGGCGTCATCCCTGGAACCTATCCGGGCGCTGCCGCCGCGGGCTCAGGCCGAGCCGCCGGAACCGGCGATCGAGCCAGGGCGGCCCGCGCGCGGCGCTGCTCCTGGCCCGCCATGTAGCGCAGGGTCGCGAGCAGGAGCAGGTCGATGCCGAGGCCGAAGACGGCGCTGAACTGCGACTCGACGAAGGCGAAGACGCGCGTCACGAAGATCGAGACCAGGAGAGCGCGCTCGAACATCCGGTAGGCGTCCATGCGGCGGCCGTCCCGGAGCCGGCGTACCCCGAGGAAGACCAGCGTCGTGGAAGCCGATCCCGAGACCAGGCTCGCGATGTTGATGAAGGACAGGTGGGCGAGCGCGTCCTGACGAAACCCGTGCCGCGCCCCGCCCAGATTCAGGCCGACCGAAAGGACGAGCTCGAAGATCGTGCCCAGGGATAGCAACGCCCAGAGCGCGAAGATCCAGCCGAAGAGCCGGCGGAACCAGGTGCGCTCGACGAGGCGGAAGTAGCTGTCGCGGACCGCCATCGCCCAGCGAGCGAGGCGCGGAGGCTCCGGTGTCGGCATGGCGTCCAGCTCCTCGATCAGGCGGCGGACGGCCCCGACGAGAGGGTCGGCCCTGTCGGCCCCTTCCAGCAGCTCCAGCGCACGATCCTTCTCCCTGTGGTCGAAGTTGCGCCTGGCGGCCTCGCCAGCGAGGTCGAGGGCGTTGGAGATCCTCTCCATGGAGGACAGGCCGCGGTGGCGCTGCATCGCCCGATTGAGCATGAACAGGCCGATGAAGATCAGGTAGATCAGCGCCGCCGCGGGCTGGAAGAAGTAGTTGTTGTCCGCGGTGATGAACTTGCCGAGCTCGTCGATGAAGAACCCGAAGCCGATCCCTCCGACGATCGCAGCGGGCCGCCGCGCCGACGGGCCGAGAAGCGTCACCAGCAGCCCGATCGCCAGGACCATCAGGATCCCGCCGTACAGCAGGTGGGCGATGTGCAGGCCGCCGCCCCCGAGCTGCGGGTAGTTCGTCAGCCAGAGCTGCGTGCGTATGACCAGGATCGTCGCGACAGCCGCGACCAGGAAGGTCTCCTGGAGCTCTCCGAAGTCGGCGTTGCGCGGCGCGCGCCTCGCGAAGGCGATCGGGTTGGGCCAGCGCACTTCACCCGATCGTAACCGGCTGCGGGGGAGGCCGGCAAAGCCGGCTCGACGCTAGGCCGGGCGCCGCGCGTCGATGTTCAGACGCACGTAGTCGAGCTCCAGCGGATCGCCCATCGCCTCCTGGACGGAGTCGAGGAATTGCTCGTGGAGCCCCTCGGGCAGTGCCGCCAGGTGCGGCCCCAGGCTGACCGCCCGCAGGAACTCGCGCGGGTGGGCGGGGCGCACGGGCCATGGCTGAAGACCCGTCTCGATCTCCGTGAAGCCGGCCCACCGCAGGTTCTCCGCGGTCTGCTCGGGGGAGGCGAACTTCCACATGCCGCCGACGCCCGCGAGATGCGCCCTGAACGGCTCCCGGGTGCGGAGCGAGCCCAGCACGCGCGTCAACGAGGCCACGTTGCCCTCGCCGCCGCACTGGGCCACCAGCCGCCCGCCCGGCAGCAGCGCCTGGTGCAGGCGCTCGAACAGCGTCCGGTGGTCGGGGACCCAGTGAAAGACGGCGTTCGAGAAGACAGCGTCGACGGGTGCCTCGAGCTCGAGCACCGCCAGGTCGGCCTGCCACACCTCGGCCCTGTCGCCGAGGCGCTCGCGGGCCTTGCGCACCATGTCCTCCGAGCCGTCGACGGCGAGCAGCCTTCCGCGCGGCAGGCGCTCGAGGAGCTTCTCGGTCAGACGACCGGAGCCACAGCCGGCGTCCAGGACCGTCTCGTCCCCGCGCAGCGGCAGGCGAGGCAGGACCGCGAGGCCCCACTCCAGCTGGACGTCGGCGACGCGGTCGTAGGTGTCCGCGTCCCACTCGCGCGGGCCGCTGTGGCTGCTCACAGAGACGTCGTGACCGGCCCCTGACGCTCGCGCCCGCTCTCGTAGCTGTCGATCGCCTCGGCCTGCTGGAGGGTCACGCCGATGTCGTCGAGCCCCTCGAGCAGCCGGCGGGCGATCTCCGGGTCGATCTCGAACGGGACCTCGTGCCCGGCGAACTCGACCCGCCGCCGCTCCAGATCGATGCGCGCGCGGCCGGCGGCCATCAGCTTCTCGACATCCGGCTCGGAGATCGGCACCGGCAGCAGCCCGACCTTGGTGCAGTTGGAGTAGAAGATGTCCGCGAAGCTGGGCGCGACGATCGCCTTGAAGCCGTAGTCCTCGAGCGCCCAGGGGGCGTGCTCGCGGGAGGAGCCGCAACCGAAGTTCCGGCCGGTCGCGAGGATCGGGTTCTTCGGCAGCTCCCAGCCCGGCTCCTTCGCCCAGTCGTAGAACAGGAACTCCCCGAACCCGGTGCGCTCGACCCGTTTCAGGAACTGCTTGGGGATGATCTGGTCGGTGTCGACGTCGTTCCGGTCGAGCACGGACACACCGCCCTCGATCACGCGGATCGGCTTCATCAGCTCCACTCCCGGATGTCGACGAAGTGGCCCTCGATCGCCGCGGCGGCCGCCATCTTGGGGCTGACGAGATGCGAGCGGGCGCCGCGTCCCTGACGGCCCTCGAAGTTGCGATTCGACGTCGAGGCCACGCGCTCGCCGGGCGCGGCGATGTCGGGGTTCATGCCGAGGCACATCGAGCAGCCCGCGGAGCGCCAATCGAAGCCGGCCCTGCGGAAGACGTCGTCCAGGCCCTCGGCCTCGGCCTGGGCCTTCACCTGCTGCGAGCCGGGCACCACCATCGCCTCGACGTCCGCGGCGACCCGGTGGCCGTTGACGACCTCGGCCGCCTCGCGCAGGTCGCCGATGCGGGAGTTGGTGCAGGAGCCGATGAAGACGCGGTCGGGCCGGAGCTCCTGCATCGGCGTGCCGGGCTCGAGCGCCATGTACTCGAGCGCGCGCTGCTCGCCCTCGTCGCGTGGCTCCGGGACGGCCGCGGTCACCTCCGTGACCATCCCCGGGTTCGTGCCCCAGGTGACCTGCGGCGCCAGCTCCGACGCGTCGATCGCCACTTCCTTGTCGAAGCTCGCGTCCGCGTCGCTTCGCAGGGCCGCCCACTCGTCCACCGGTAGCGGCTCGGGGGCAGCCGGCCGGCCCTCGAGCCACTCGAAGCTGGTGCGGTCGGGCGCGATCATCCCGGCGCGCCCCCCACCCTCGATCGTCATGTTGCAGATCGTCATGCGGCCCTCCATCGAGAGCGACTCGATGGGCGGTCCCGCGTACTCGATGACGTGGCCCACGCCGCCGTCCACGCCGATCCGGCCGAGCGTGCCCAGGATCAGGTCCTTCGCGGTCACGCCGTATCGCAGCTCGCCGTCGTAGAGGATCCGCATCGAGCGCGGCTTGCGCTGCTGGAGCGTCTGAGTGGCCAGGACGTGCTCGACCTCACTTGTGCCGATGCCGAACGCGAGCGCGCCGAACGCGCCGTGCGTGGAGGTGTGCGAGTCGCCGCAGACGACGGTCATGCCGGGCTGCGTGACGCCCAGCTCCGGGCCGATCACGTGCACGATGCCCTGACGGCTCGAGCCGATCGAGTAGGCCGGGACGCCGAACTCCGCGCAGTTGCGCTCGAGCGTCTGCACCTGGACGCGCGAGAGCTTGTCGCGTATCTGCGCGGCGGCGGTGGAGCCGTCCGTCGGCACGTTGTGGTCCGCCGTGGCGAGCGTGCGGTCGGGGCGGCGCACCGGGCGGCCCGCCAGGCGCAGCGACTCGAAGGCCTGCGGCGAGGTCACCTCGTGCACCAGATGCAGGTCGATGTAGAGCAGACTCTCCGCGACCTCGTGGGCCTTCCAGATCTTGTCGAACAGCGACTCGCCCATCAGCTCCTCCTGAGCCCGGCCGCGACGACCGCGAAGAAGCGCGCGTCATCCGATCCGGGGTTCTCGAAGTGGTGCGGCAGGTCGGCGTCGAAGGTCACGCTGTCCCCCTCGCCCAGGTCCTGCGCCAGTCCGTCGCAGACGAGGCGGAGACGACCCTCGGTCACGATTGCGGTCTCGCGGCTGCCCGGCTCGTGCATCGGCGGGTCCTCGGGGCCGCCGGTCGCGCGCCCGGGACGCAGCGTGTGCTCGGAGACCTCCGCCCGCTGACCTGGGACCGGGGGCGTGAGCACCTCGTAGGAGTGGCCGCGCGCCGGGGCGCCGCCGCTTCGGCGCTCATCCCGGCGTACGACGCTGACCCCCTCGCTCTCGTCGAGCCGCAGCAGCTGTGACAGGGTCAGCTCGAGGCCGTCGGCGATCCGCTCTGCGACCGCGAGGGTCGGGCTGGTCTCGCCCCGCTCGACCTGCGACAGCATCGGCGCGGACACCCCGGAGCGCAGCGCCAGCTCGCGCAGGGAGAACTGCATCCCGTCGCGCAGCGCGCGCACGCGGGGCCCGAAGGCGCGCTGCTCTTCGGCTGCCGCGGCCGCCATGTGCCGTACGTTATCACGTACGTTTGTTTTGTGCGGGTGTGTAACCGAGCGAGACGAACGGTGGACTCTGGGTGACGCCATGGCGCGACAAGGTCGTCGTCACAGACAATTGGAGGCTCCGCCCGGAATGCCGCTCTACGCGCTGGCGATGTTCGCCTTGATCGTCTTCCCGGTCGTCGGGAATGGCCTCTACTTCGGCCTCGACGAGATCATCAACAACCCGGAGCGCGACTCCTGGAGCCTCGAGGTCGTGGTGCGGATTGGCTTTCTCGTGGTCGCTCCAGTGCTGATGACCCTTGCGCTGGCCGCGACCGTGCGCCTGAGGACACTTTGGGTCGTCCCGGTCGCGCTCGCGAGCGGCGCCGTCAGCTTCCTGGCGATCGTTGCGCTCTTTCTCACCTGCGACGTGCTCGGCGGCAGCTGTTCGAGCTAGCGGGCCTGGCCGGTGGGCCGGATGAGCAGCTCGTTGAGGGACACGTGGGGCGGCCGGCTGACCGCGTAGGCGATCGCGTCCGCGATGTCCTCGGCCTTCAGCACCTCCCCTATCCGCTCGCGCATCTTCTCCGTGGCCTGCTTGAC
>JBHELQ010000091.1:0-2898 GCA_046262995.1 Thermoleophilaceae bacterium | reverse complement strand
CTCGCCGATGCCGGCGCGGACCCCAGCCGGGTCGTGTTCGAGATCACCGAGACGGCGGCCGCCTCCCAGGTCGAGGCGATCCAGGCCTTCGCCCAGCGCATGCACAAGCTGGGTTGCCGGGTGGCACTTGACGACTTCGGAGTGGGCTTCGGCTCGCTTCGCTACCTGAAGACGCTCGCGCCCCACTACCTGAAGATCGACATGGAGTTCGTGCGCGGCCTGACGCAGTCGAGCGAGGACGAGCGGATCGTGCGTGCGATCGTGACGATGGCCCGCGGTTGCGGCATGCTCACCGTGGCCGAGGGCGTCGAGGACGCCGACACCCTGGTGGCCCTGGGCGCGATCGGCGTGGACTACGCCCAGGGCTTCCACCTGGGCCGGCCCGCGCTCGTCGAGAGCTGACCCGGAGGACTCCATGCTCGGATAGAGTCGCCCGCAGTGGCGAGGGAGGGTTGGAGCCTCACCGGCCGGACGGTCCTGATCACCGGGGCGGCGCGCGGCATAGGCGCCGAGAGCGCCCGACATCTCGCCCGCCGCGGGGCGAACGTCTCGCTGGTGGGCCTCGAGCCCGAGGAGCTGCAGCGCGTGGCCGCCGAGTGCGGCGAGGAGAGAGCGGCCTGGTTCGAGGCCGATGTGACGGACTGGGAGGCGCTCGAGGCGGCGGTCGCGGGGACCGTTGAGCGCTTCGGGGGCATCGACGTGGTCGTGGCGAACGCCGGGATCGCCCCGGCGGGGACGATTCGCTCGATCGACCCCGCGGCGTTCGAGAAGACGATCGACGTCAACCTCCTGGGGCCGTGGCGCAGCGTGCGGGCCTGCCTGCCGCACGTGATCGAGCGACGCGGCTACGTGCTTGTGATCGCCTCCCTGTCGGCAGTGGCGTACGGACCGGTGATGGGCGCTTATACGGCCTCCAAGGCCGGCGTCGAGGCTTTCTCGAACGCCCTCCGCATCGAGCTGGCCCACCTCGGAGTCGACGTCGGCGTCGGCTACTTCTCGTGGATCGCCACCGACATGGTCGCCGGCGCGGACGCGCACCCGGCGTTCGGTTTCGCGCGCGCGAACCTGCCCGGCCCGCTCGGGAAGACATACCCCGTCTCGAAGGTCGGCGACGCCGTCGCCGAGGGCATCGAGCGCCGCCGTCGCTGGATCACGGTCCCCAACTGGATCCGCGCCCTGCTCCTGCTGCGCGGACTGATCTTCCCGCTGATCGACCGGGGCGGCGCGCGCGACGCGCCGGAGATGGACAAGCGTTTCGAGCGCGACGCGGCCGAGCGCGGGCCCGATGCCTCCGCGCCGATCGGCGCCGGAGGCACGGCGCTGCGCGAGCGGATGCTCGACCGCGGCTAGCCCGCCGCGGCGGTCCTAGCCGCGCTCGCCGCCCTCTTCGCCCTCGTCCTCGCTGTCGCCGGAGTCCTCGCCCTTGCCGCTGGCCTTCTGAGCAATCTCCGAGACGTCGTCGGGCCCTGCCTTGTCCATGCGCAGGTTGGGGGTGTCGGGGTCGGTCGGCCCGCCGGGGACGGGCTCGCCCTTGAGCTCCTCCGGGTTCTCCGCCTCCTCGCCCGCGATCTCCACCGAGCCGTCGTCGCGGTGGCGCAGCGAGTCCGGGCCGAGCTTCTGCTCGGGCCCCTCGTGGTAGCCGTGCTGGCCCTCGGGGCCGCCGAAAGTCTCGTACTTGGCCTTGCCGCTGGGCCAGTCCTCGAGCTTGTCGGGCGGGTCCTCCTCGAGCTTCTCGACCTCCTCCTTGGCCTGCTGGGTCTCCCTCTCGAAGTCGGTCTGCCCGTCGCCCTCCTCGGACGACTCGTCGCCGCCGTCCGCCTCCTGCGGCTGCTCCTGGTCCTCGGCGGTGCGGCTGCTGTCGCTCTGCTCCTCGATCATGTGGCGCCTCCTCTTTCGCGTGACGCATACCCGTAAACGGCGCCGATCATGCGAGTACGCTGGGCGTTGGAGCTATGGCGAAGCGCGACCCACGCATGGTCCCGCTGGGATACGGCAAGTTCGCGCGCGCGGATCGCGTGTTCGCCCTGGTGCCGCTCGAGCCGAGCGAGCGGGGGGACGGACGGCGCACCTACGTGCACGTCGAAGGCCTCTCCGAGCCGCTCGTGGCCTCCCGCTCCGAACGCGCGATCCTGGCCGACGTGGAGGCCGCGCTGGCAGAGGCCGCCGGAGTGCCCCGCCGCAGGCGCGGCGCGGCGGGCCAGGAAACGCTCGGGGTCTAAGGCCTGAGGCGTGAGGCCTGAGGACTAGAGGTCCTCGACCTCCTTGAGGACCTTCTGGACCGATGCCTTGGCGTCGCCGAACAGGAGCGCCGTGTTCTCGTTGTAGAAGAGCGGGTTGTCGATGCCGGCGAAGCCGGTGTTCATCGAGCGCTTGAGCACGATCACCTGGCCGGCCTTGTCCACGTCGAGGATCGGCATGCCGTAGATGGGGGAGTCCGCCACGTCGCGGGCCGCGGGGTTCGTCACGTCGTTTGCGCCGATCACGAGCGCGACGTCGGTCTGCGGGAACTCCGGGTTGATCTCGTCCATCTCCTTGAGCGACTCGTAGGGCACGTCGGCCTCGGCCAGGAGCACGTTCATGTGCCCCGGCATGCGCCCGGCCACGGGGTGGATCGCGTAGTTCACCTCCACGCCGCGCTTCTCCAGCTCGTCGGCCAGCTCGCGCACGGTGTGCTGGGCCTGGGCGACCGCCATGCCGTAGCCCGGCGCCACGACGACGCGGCTCGCGTAGGCGAGCTGGATCGCCACGTCCGAGGCGTCGGTCGAGCGCACCGGCTTCTCCTCGCCGTCCCCGCCACCCACGGCCACGGTCACGCCGCCGAAGCCGCCCGCCACGATGTTCCCGATCGAGCGGTTCATGGCCTCGGCCATGAGGTTCGTCAGGATCGAGCCGGAGGCG
>JBHELQ010000090.1:0-11375 GCA_046262995.1 Thermoleophilaceae bacterium | reverse complement strand
CGACAGTCGCGCCGTCAGCCGGCGGCCGCCGAGCATCAGCGCGTACAGCACGACCGCGCTGCCGACGCCGTAGCCCAGGGCGACGGCGAGCCGCCCGGCCGTGAACGACTGCGAGGCCGAGACGGTGATGACGCCGGCCAGGATCGGGCCGGCGCACGGCGCGTACACGAGGCCCAGGCTGAGGCCGACCAGGAGACCCGATCCCAGGCCGTCGCCCCGCCCGTCGGGGCTCCCGGTCCCCCGCGTCAGACGGGACAGGCGCGCCTCGATCTCGGCGGACAGCCTCGGGACGAGCAGCGAGACCCCGAACACGAGCAGGACGACGATCGCCACGGTCCGGAGCAGGCCGCCGGGAAGGCCCAGGGCGTCGATCACGTAGACGAGCGCGACGGTGGCGAAGGTGAACGAGAGGGCGAGCCCCGTGACGACCCCGAAGGGCCTGCGGCGGCCACCCGTGACCCCCGCCGACAGGACTACCGGGAGGACGGGCAGCACGCATGGCGAGAGCGCCGTGGCGGCGCCGGCCAGGAACGCGAACACGACCAACAGCAGCACGAGCCGGAGGGTGGCAGGTCGGAGCGGCTCAGATCTCCAGGCGCGAGTCCTCGAGGTCGAGGTCGCGCTCCACACGGTGCATCACCTCGTCGTTGATCCGCCCGCTGTTTCGCAGCTCGACCACCGCGCGCCGCTGCGCCTCGAGCATCTCCCGCTGCAGCCGCTGATAGGCGATCGAGCGCTCCTCGAAGACTCCCTGCGCGCCGTCCTCGTAGCGCGAGGCGAAGCGGTCGCGCCTGTAACCGAACAACGCGCGCGTGCGCTCGGCCGTGTCGCCGCGCACCCAGCCCTCGCGCTCCAGCTCGTCGAGCCGCTCCATCGCGGCCTGCGCCGCGACCATGCGTGCCTTGGCCTCCTCGCGCTCGCTCGCGCCGTCCTCCTCCACGTCGAGACGCGTGATCAGCCACGGCAGGCTGAGTCCCTGGAGCAGGAGGGTCGACAGGATCACGCAGAAGGTCAGGAAGACGATCAGCTCGCGTGCCGGGAAGCCCCCGCCGCCGTTGACCGTGACCGGGATCGCCAGGGCGGCGGCCAGCGACACGGCGCCGCGCATGCCCGTCCAGGCGACCAGCAGCGGCAACTCCGCCGGGGGTGCCGACGTCCCCTCGCGGAAGCGGCGGAAGAGCATGCGCGGCAGGTAGGTGAGCGGGAACACCAGGGCCAGTCGCGTCGCGACGACGACGGCGCTCACCAGGGCCCCGTAGCCGACCAGCGTGAGGGCCGAGAAGCCCGAGAGGTCGTCCAGGATGTGGCGCAGCTGCAGCCCGAGCATCATGAAGAGCGCCGCGTTCAGGAGCAGCACGAGGATCTCCCACACCGGGAACGACTGGAGCCGGGTCGTCGGCGAGGCGAGCCAGGGCGCGCGCCAGCCCAGGTAGATGCCCACGGCGACGGCGGCCAGCACCGCCGAGACGCCGAGCCTCTGGGCCGGCAGATAGGCCAGATAGGGCGTCAGGATCGAGATCAGGATCTCGGTGGGCGGATCCTCGAGGCGCACCCGGACATGGCCTATGACCCAGCCGACCGCGACGCCGATGGCAGCGCCCGCCGCGGCGTCGAGCAGGAAGCGACCGCCCGCCTCCCACACCGAGAAGCCTCCACTGACCACCGCGACGACCGCGATCTTGTAGATGACGAGCGCGGTGGCGTCGTTCACCAGGCTCTCGCCCTCGACGATCGTCACGACGCGGCGCGGCACTCCGAAGCGGGCCAGGACCGCGGTGGCCGCGACCGGATCGGTCGGGGACACGACCGCTCCGAGCACGAAGGCGGCCGACCAGCTCAGGTCCTCGATCAGCGCGTGCCCGATCCCTGCCACGGCGGCTGTCGTGACCACCACGAGCCCGATCGAAAGGAGCGAGATCGGCCGCACGTTCTGCTTCAGATCCCGCAGCGACGAGAAGAACGCCGCGGCGTACAGCAGCGGCGGGAGGAACACCAGCAGCACCAGATCGGGATCGAGCCGCACCTCGGGCACGCCGGGGATGAATCCGAGCGCGAGCCCGCCGACCACCAGCAGGATCGGGTACGGCAGCCGCGTCCGGTACCCCAGGAGGAGCAGCACGCCCAGGGCGACCAGCATCCCCCAGACCGTTAACTCCGCGCCGTGCACGAACTGATTATGCGCGGCGGGGCGTCGTAGGCTGGCGCCGTGCGCCTAATCGACCTATCCGCCCCGATCGCAGCGAGCCCGCCCGAGCTGCCCGACGCGCTGCGTACCGAGATCGACTTCCACGACCACCGGCAGGGCGCCGCCGCGATCCAGGCGATGTTCGGGCTGCCGCCCGAGCTCCTGCGCGACCGCGAGGGCTGGGCGACAGAGGAGTTCCTGCGCTTCGGGACTCACAACTCGACGCACGTGGACGCCCCGTACCACTACAACTCGACGATCCGGGGCGAACCGGCGCAGACGATCGACGAGCTGCCGCTCGAGTGGTTCTTCGCCCCCGGCGTGCGACTGGACTTCACCGACCGTGGCGATGGCGAGGCGATCGCGACCGCCGACCTGGGGGCCGCGCTCGAGCGGGTCGGCCATGACCTGCAAGAGCGCGACATCGTCCTGATCCACACGGGGCGTGACGAGCACTACGCCGCCCCCGACTACATGATCCGCGGCCCCGGCGTGAGCGCCGAGGGAACCGCCTGGCTATTCGAGCGGGGCGTGCGCGTGATGGGGATCGACGCCTGGGGCTGGGACGCCCCGCTGAACGTGCAGGCCGAGCGGGCGAAGGCCACCGGCGAGCCCGGCGTGTTCTGGGCCGCTCACCAGGCCGACCTCCCCTACAGCCAGATCGAGCGCCTGCACAACCTCGGGGCCGTGCCGGCGAGCGGCTTCACGGTCGCCTGCTTCCCGCTCAGGATCGTGGGGGCGAGCGCCGCGCCCGCGCGCGTCGTCGCGCTGGTCGACTAGCCCTTCGGCGCGCGACCCCGACTGCTAGCTTCAGCTCGTGGCCACGAGGGGAAGGGGCAACGACCACGGTGCGGCGTTCGCTGACGCCACGCCGGCGTACTCGGCGGCCGTTGCCGAGAAGGGGGGGATCGCGGCCGAGCGGCGCGCGACGCCCGCGGACGCGTTTCGCGCGGCGCGCGAGATCTACATGCGCGGCGAGCGGATCGACATGCAGGCGCTGGCGCTGCAGCTCGGCGTCTCGCGCGGGACCCTCTATCGCTGGACAGGCTCCAGGGAGCGCCTGCTCGTCGACGTCGTGTGGTCGTTCGCCGACGAGCTGTTCGACTGGGTCCAGACGAAGATCCAGGGCCGCGGCGCCGCCGTGCTCGCGAAACGGACCGACGCCTACATGCACGTCCTGGCGACCTCGCCCGCCCTGCACGCCTTCCTGAAGCAGGACCAGGAGCTTGCCTTCCGCATCCTGACGCGCCGGGGAGTCGGGGTGCAGGAGCGCGCCGTCGCCCGCCTCCAGGCGGACATCGAGCGTGAAGAGGCGAAGGGCGAGTACACGCCCCCGCTCAAGCCCTACACGCTGGCATACGCGATCCTTCGCGTGATCGAGGGCTTCATCTACAACGACACGATCGCCGGCGAGGAGCCCGACCTGAAGAGCGCCGGCAAGGTCGTCCGCGCCCTGCTGGGCAGCCCCGGGGGGTAGGCCGCCACAGCGCGGAACAGGACGCCACACCTGTCTGCTTCAGGACAGTTGGGCGTTGTGTCGCCCGATTGGATGACATAGCTTTCGGGCCTTGCGGGGGAGACGGACACCGAGGCTGGGCCTTGCACTCGCCGCCATGACGATCGTGCTCGCCACCGCCTCGCCTGCCTCCGCGGGCTCGCTCTACTCCGGCGCAAGCCACCGCCCGGGCCCGGACATCCTCTACCGGCCGTCGCTCACTCCGCCGGAGGTCCCGCAGCTTCAGAACACCGGCATCTGGTCGGCGTCGCCGCTGCTCGTGTCGGGGGCCACCGCCTACCGCAACCACGAATACCTCTGGCAGGACTGGCTCTACGACGACCACGGCGCGCGGGTGGCAAGCGACCCCAATGACTCCCGCACTCACGGCGACCTGTTCTCGGAGCCGTACGGCACCTACAGCTACCCCACCAACCGCGCCTACGCCGAGAACGCGGCCGACTTCGTGGAGGTGCGCTTCAAGCGGGTCTCCGGCGCCACCGCGATCCGCGTTACGCTGAACACGCTCAAGGACCCGTCGCTGATCGCCTTCACGTTCGCGCTCGGGAACGGCACGGGCGTCGCCACGCCGCTCCCCTACGGCGCCAACGTCACCGCCCCGGCGGACGCCTTCGTCACGGTTCACCCCTCGGGCTCGACGCTCGTCGGCCAGGTGCACAACGCCGCGCTCGCTCCGACCGGCCCGGCGTCGGTGACGGTCGACAAGGGACGCCGCCAGATCGAGGTGCGCGTGCCGGACGGGCTCTGGACCCCGAGCGGCACGGAGAGCATCCGCGGCGGCATCGGACTCTGGGACAAGGCCACGTCCACCTACCTGAAGCCGCAGCCGTCCCGCGATGCCTCTCACCCCGGCGGCGGCACACCCGCCTCGGCGGCGTTCTTCAACGTCGCCTTCCGCCGCAACTCGCAGGAGCCGTTCCCGAACGACCCGAACGGCTCCCAGCCCGGCGGCCTGGCCGGCACCCAGACCGATCCGCGCTGGTGGCGCGACAAGGGCCAGGGCGACGCCCTCAGGTCGGGGAGCATCACCGCCTACCACGCCGACGTGAACTTCACGAAGCTGGCCGCGGGCACGAACGACGATGGCGGCATCCCGAAGACGGGGCCGATGGACCGCATCCTGGCGACCCACTTCGAGGTCGCCCAGGGAGCCAACTGGGCCACCGACTGCCTGAACTCGGCCGACCCCAACAGCTGTCCCGAGGCGATGCAGGGAAGGCTGCAGCCCTACGCCATCTACGTGCCGAGGAAGGGCCGCCCGGCAGGCGGCTACGGCATGACGCTGCTGCTGCACTCCCTGTCCGCGCCGTACAACCAGTTCCAGAACACGCGGAACGAGTCGCAGTTCGGCGAGCGCGGTCCCGGCTCGATCGTGATCACCCCCGCGGCACGCGGCCCGGACAGCCTCTACTTCGGCCTCGGCGCCGTGGACGTCTTCGAGGTCTGGGCCGACGTGGCCCGCCGCTACAAGCTCGACCCCGCCTGGTCGGTGATCACCGGCTACTCGATGGGCGGCTTCGGCACCTTCAAGCTCGCGGAGGCGTTCCCCGACCTGTTCGCCAGGGCCCAGCCCACCGTTGGCTACGACGCGCAGCACCTGATCGAGTCGCTGCGGAACATCCCGTACCTGATGTGGAACGCGGGGTCCGACGAGCTCGTCCCCGCCTACCTCTATGAGCAGACTGCGAAGGACTTCGACGACAAGGGCTACCGCTACGAGCTCGACGTCTTCAGCGGCGAGCACCTGACCCTCGCTGCCCACGACCAGTTCGACAAGGCCGCGGCGTTCCTGGGGACCCACAAGGTGAACCGCAACCCGACGCACGTGACCTTCGCGGCCGATCCGGCTTTCGACCTCGCGCGCTACAACTTCGTGGCTGACCACGCCTACTGGCTCTCGAGGATCCGCCTGCGCAGCAAGGTCGGGACCAATCGCGTGGAGGTCGGGGGACCGCTGGGGCCGGTCGTGCAGCGCAGCGACCCGAAGGGCGTGATCGACGTCTTCTCCCACGGCTTCCGCCGCGGGGACCCGAAGCCGTCGGGGACGCAGGCCGGGGGCGACACGCTTTCGGGCGGGAAGTTCGGCTCGCTCGCCTATAGCCGCCAGTTCAAGACCTGGGGCGCCGCGCCCCGCATCCGCAAGCGCAACCTGCTCGACATCCGCGCCAACAACGTCCGGGACGTCAGCATCGCCGCGCACCGGGCACGCGTGCGCTGCAACGTGGCGTTGAACGTCGACACCGACGGCCCGATCACGCTGCGCTTCCCGGGTTGCGGGCGAATCGTCCGCCTCAGTTGCATCAACGCGCGCGGCCGCGCGCGCGGCAAGCGCCTCGGCCCGACGCGGATCGGACGCACTCGCCGCTTCCAGCGCCGGCTGCTGAAGCACAAGGCCCGCTTCAGCCGCCGCGGCATCGACAAGTACTGCGTCAGGGGCGGCGGCAAGCTGCGGATCGGCTATCCGACCCGCCGGCTCTCGCGCCACCAGCGCCGGCTCGCCAAGCGACGCGAGATCCTCGTCCTGACCGGCAGCAGGCGCTTCTCGGTCAGGGGCATCAAGCACGGCTCGCGCACGCGCAAGCTGCGCCGGCGCTTCCATCACGAGCGTCGCCTGCGCATCGGGCGCAACGTCTGGTACCTGGCGCGCGGCCGCAGGGCTACCTTGATCTTCAAGGCGCGGCGCGGGAAGGTGCTCGAGGTCGGCATCGCCGACCGGCGCCTGACGCGCAGCCGGCGGGCCTCCAGGCGCTTCCTGCGCTCGTGGCGGCTTCGCTAGCCCCCGAATCGAAGGAGGAACGATGAGCGACGTGGTGCAGCGAACGGTCGACGAGGGCGTCGCGACGCTCACGCTCAACCGCCCGGAGCGGCTGAACGCCTGGACGGGCGAGATGGAGCGTGCCTACTTCGAGCTGCTGGAGGACTGCGGTCGCCGGGAGGACGTGCGCGTGATCGTCGTCACCGGCGCGGGCCGCGGCTTCTGCGCCGGAGCCGACATGGAAGAGCTCGAGGCGATCGGCCACAACGGGATCGAGGGAAGGCTCGAGGACCGCCAGCGTCGCCCGCAGACCTTCCCGCTCACGATCCCGAAGCCGATCGTCGCCGCGATCAACGGGCCCTGCGCCGGGATCGGCCTGGTACAGGCGCTCATGTGCGACATCCGCTTCGCCGCCGAGGGCGCCAAGCTCACGACGGCGTTCGCGCGGCGGGGCCTCGTGGGCGAGCACGGCATCTCGTGGATCCTGCCTCGCCTGGTCGGGCCGGCGCGGGCGCTCGACCTGCTGCTCTCGGGGCGGGTGGTGCTGGCGGAGGAAGCGGCCGCGCTCGGCCTGGTGAACCGGGCTCTGGAGCCGGAGCGCCTGCTCGACCAGACCCTTGCCTACGCGCGGGACCTGGCGGCCAACTGCTCCCCGGCGAGCATGGCCGCCATGAAGCGCCAGGTCTACGCCGACCTGGAGCGCGGCCTGGACGCCGCGCTGAGCGAGGCCAACGAGCTCATGGCCGAGTCGCTCGGAGCGGCGGACTTCCGCGAGGGCGTGGCGAGCTTCGTCGAGCGGCGCGAGCCACGTTTCGCCCCGCTCGTTGGCTGAGGAGGCGCCGTTTCGGGCCGCGTCCGGTTGGGCAAGCCTTGACTACGCTCCGCCGGAAGGAGGGAGGGCGATTGGCGCGTCGTGAGGGAAGCGAACCGGTCGACCGCGACCGCGGTCTCGCGATCTCCGGACTCACGGTGCGCTTCGGCGGACTCACGGCGCTCGAGGACGTCTCGCTCGAGGTCGAGCCCGGCCAGGTCGTGGGCATCATCGGCCCCAACGGCGCCGGCAAGACCACCCTCTTCAACGCGATCTGCGGCTTCGTGCAGCGGAACGAAGGCCGCATCGAGTACCAGGGCCGCACGCTGGAGCGGATCCGCCCGCACAAGCTCGTCTACATGGGCATCGCGCGGACGCTCCAGGGGCTGGGCCTGTGGAACGGCCTGACGGCTCTGGAGAACGTGATGGCGGGCGCGGAGGTGCACGCGCAGGCGGGCTTCCTGCCGGCCCTCCTGGGCCTCCCGAAGTCGGATCGCGACGAGGACGCGCTGCGTGAGCGCGCGCAGGCGGCGCTGGACCGCCTGGACGTCGGCGACTGCGCGGACAAGCTGCCTGAGAGCCTCCCCTACGGGCTGCAGAAGCGGATCGCGCTGGCGCGCGCGGTGGTCGCGGAGCCTTCGCTGATCCTGCTCGACGAGCCGGCGAGCGGGCTGTCCGAGAACGAGATCGAGCGGCTCGCGGCGGTCGTGCGGGAGCTCCGCCGGGAGACGGCGATCGCCCTGGTCGAGCACCACATGGACTTCGTCATGTCGATCTGCGACCGCGTCGTCGTGCTCAACTTCGGTCGTGTCGTGGCGTCGGGCAGCCCCGACGAGGTCAAGGCCGACCCCGAGGTCACCGAGGCCTACCTGGGACAGGAAGCGCAGCAGGACGGCGCCGGCGTGAAGGCGGAGGCGGATGCTTGAGATCAGCGACCTGTCCGTCCGCTACGGGGCCGTCCGGGCACTCGATGGCGTGTCCCTGTCGGTGCCCGAGCGCTCGATCACCGCGGTCCTGGGCGCGAACGGGGCGGGCAAGACCACCCTTCTGTCCGCGATCTCGGGCGTCGTGCGTCCGGCCTCCGGCTCGGCGAAGCTCGAGGGCCGGGATCTGATCGGGCTCGCCCCCGAGGAAGTGGTGCGGCTCGGGATCGCGCAGGTGCCCGAGGGCGGCGGGGTGATCCAGGAGCTCACGGTCGACGAGAACCTGCGGCTCGGCGGCCTGTGGCGGAAGGACCGCGCGGACCAGCGCGCGGCGCGCGACGAGATGTACGAGCTGTTCCCCCGCCTGGAGGAGCGGAGCAGCTACGACGCCGCCGCGCTGTCGGGCGGAGAGCGCCGGATGCTCTCGATCGCGCGCGCCCTGATGGCGCGGCCACGCGTGCTGCTGCTCGACGAGCCGTCCCTCGGCTTGGCCCCGGCGCTCGTGTCCCAGCTGATGGGCACGATCGCCCGTCTGCGGGAGCGCACCGGGCTGACCGTGCTGCTGATCGAGCAGAACGTGCGAAGCGCGCTGTCCGTGGCCGACGACGCGGCGCTGCTCTCGCTCGGAAAGCTCGTGACGACACAGCCGGCGAAGGAGCTGGCGGGCAACGAACGGCTACGGCACATGTACCTGGGGTTCTAGGGAGACGGCGTGCACAGGTTCGTGAACTTCACGCTCGATGGCTTCACGACCGGGATGATCTACGCCGCCTTGGCGATGGCGCTGGTCCTGATCTGGCGCGCCACCAGGATCGTCAACTTCGCCCAGGGGGCGATGGCGATGATCACCACATACATCGCCTTCAGCATCACCGACTCGGGCGGCGAGTACTGGGTGGCGTTCGCGGTCGCCCTCGTGTCCGGCTTCGTGATCGGGGCGGTGGCCGAGCGCGTGCTGGTGCGCCCGATCGAGGGCGGGCCGGAGCTGAACGCGGTCATCCTCACGCTGGGCCTCCTCCTGTTGCTGGAGGCGATCGCGCCGATGATCTTCGGCGGCCAGATTCATTCCTTCCCGCCCGCCTTCTCGAACACCGGAGTCAAGATCGGCGGCAGCCACGTCGCCCTGTCGCCGTTCGACATCTTCACGATCCTGGCCGTGCTGGGCGTGATGCTCGGCCTGCTGCTGCTGTTCCAGCGCACCGGGCTGGGCCTGCGCATGCGCGCGTCCGCGTTCAACGCGCCGGTCGCGCGCCTGCTCGGCGTGCGCGTCGGGCGCACGCTGACCTTCGGCTGGGCAGTCGCGGCGGTCGTGGGGTCGCTCGCGGGGATCCTGATCACGCCCAACGTGCTGCTCTCGCCCAACACCATGGACATCGTGCTCGTGTTTGCGTTCACCGCGGCGATCCTGGGCGGCCTGGACAGCCCGATCGGCGCGCTGATCGGAGGGCTCGTGATGGGCCTCGTGACGAGCTACGTCGGCGGCTACCTGAGCAGCGACCTGGAGGTCATAGCCGCCTTCCTCGTCCTGGTCGCGGTGCTGATGGTGCGCCCCGAGGGCCTGCTGGCCCGCCAGCCGGCGAGGCGGGTATGAGCGTGGCGAAGCGCCTGGCGCTGCCCCGCAACACTCTCGCGCGCCACCTGCTGCTGGCGGCGCTCGCGGGCGTGGCGCTGTTCCTCCTGACGAGCTCGGTCAGCGAGTTCACGAACTTCCGCTTCACCCAGATCGCCTACTTCCTGATCGCGGCCGCCGGGCTGACCATCCTCACCGGCCTCAACGGGCAGCTCTCGCTCGGGCACGGAGGGCTGATGGCGATCGGCGGCTACACGACCGGCATGATGCTCAAGCACACGTCCGCGCCGCTGCTCGGGGTCCTGGCCGCATCGATTCTGACGACGATGCTGGTGGGCATCGTCGTCGGCATCTCCGCCGCCCGCCTGCGCGGCCCGTACCTGGCGGGGATCACGCTCGCGCTCGCGCTCGCGCTTCCGGACATCGCCACGAAGTACGAGAGCACCTTCGGCGGCGAGCAGGGCCTGCAGGTCGAGCAGCCGACGCCTCCGTCGGCGCTCCTGGCGCCGGAGTTCATCGGCCGCTGGCTCGCATGGATCTCTTTCGCGGCGGCCCTGGTCACGCTCGTGCTGCTGGCCAACCTGCGCCGCAGCCGCCGCGGGCGGCTCTGGCGGGCGGTTCGCGACGACGAGGTCGCCTCCGCACTGGCCGGCATCCACGTCGCCGGCACGCAGGTGAGGGCGTTCGTGGTCAGCGCCGCGTGCGCCGGGCTGGCCGGCTCCCTGTTCGTGTACTCGGCCAACCTCGCGGCTCCCTCCAGCTTCGACATCACGCTCTCGCTGCAGCTCGTCACCGCCATCGTGATCGGCGGGCTCGGCACGCTATCCGGCGCGGTCTGGGGCGCGCTCCTGCTCGTTTACCTGCCGGCCTGGTCGGACTCCCTGGCCAAGACCTTCAGCCTCTCGAGCGAGGTCAAGGACAACCTGCCGTCGGCGATCTACGGGCTGGCGCTGATCGTCGCGATGCTTGCGTTCCCGCATGGGATCCAGGGCGTCCTCAAGCGAATCTGGGAGCGCGTCGGTCCGGGACGGAAAAGACGCGAGGAGCAGGTGGAAGGGGACGCTGACGAGGTGGTGGACGTTGTGGCAGACTCCGCACCGAGCGGCGCGATTGAATCAGCGCAAATGGAGGGGGATCCAAGTGAGCGGTAGCAATTCCAGGTCCTATCGGTGGGGCATCGCCATCGCGATGGCCGTCCTCGTCGGCGCCGTGGTCGCCGGCTGCGGCAGCAGCGGGGGCGGCGGCTCCAAGCAGGGCGTGACCAAGGGCAGCATCGTGATCGGGAGCCACCAGCCCCTGACAGGGCCGGCCGCGCCCGGCTATTCGAACATCTCCAAGGGCTCGACCGCCTACTTCGACTGGGTGAACGCCCACGGAGGCGTGAACGGCAGGAAGATCAAGTACAAGGTCGAGGACGACGCCTACAACCCGTCGCAGACCACGGCCAAGGTCCGCAAGCTCGTGCTGAAGGACCGCGTCTTCGCGCTGTTCGACGGGCTCGGCACGCCGACCCACCTCGCGGTGGCCAAGTTCCTGAACCAGCAAAAGGTCCCCGACCTGTTCGTCGCGTCGGGCTGCAACTGCTGGAACGACACGGGCAAGCTCCCGCAGACGT
>JBHELQ010000089.1:0-1765 GCA_046262995.1 Thermoleophilaceae bacterium | reverse complement strand
GGGCCACACCTTGCTGACGCTCGCACCGGACGAGAAGCAGTCATACCGGCGCCGCCCGCGCCGGCGACTGCTTCCGGCGCAAAGCAGTCGCCCGGGGATCGCCGCCTCGCGCCACTGTGTCCGCCACGAAGCAGTCGTCTCCCGCGCTGCTGCTTTCGCGTCGGAGCAGAAGCCTCGACGACCGCTCGGGTCGCGTCTCAGGAGTGCTGTAAATAGCCGGGCCCTGTCGTGGGCACGGCGTAGGTTCCCTCAAGTCCTGACAAGACCAATGAAGGAGGACCTACGCCGTGAGACGCACCGTACCGCCGTCGGCGGAGATTGAGGGAAGGATCGACCGGTTGTTGGCCGTGGGGGTTGGTGAGAATCCGCGGGAGTCGTTGTCTGAGCTCGCGAGGCTGGGTGCGCGACTGATCATCCAGCGCGCTGTTGAGGACGAGTTCGACGCGTGGCTCGGGCGGGCTCGTTATGAGCGCCGGCCGGAGCGTGAGCCAGGCCTTCGCAACGGGTTCCGCCCCCGGCGTGTGCAGACCGCCGAGGGGGAGCTCCAGGTGGAGATCCCGCAGGTGCGTCAGGCGGCTGAGCCGTTCGTGTCGAAGCTGTTCCCGCGGGGGACGAAGGTGCTGCGCACCGAGCCGCTCAGGGCGATGGTGATCGGCGCGTTCGTCAGGGGCCTGTCGATGCGAGATGTCGAGTCGCTGTGCGAGAAGGCGGGGTTGGGGAAGCTCTCGAAGTCGACCGCATCGCGGATCTGCAGCGAGCTGCGCGAGCGCTTCGAGGCCTTCAAGCGCCGCGACCTCTACGACATCCGCGTGGCGGCGCTGTTCCTCGACGCGGTATTCCTGTCGGTCCGCCGCGACGGGCCCAAGGAGGGCGTGCTGGTCGCCTGGGGCTTCACAGAGCAGGGCGAGCGGGTGCTTTTGTCGGTGATGCTCGGGATGCGCGAGTCCCACGAGGACTGGCTTTCGCTCGCAAGGGACCTGATCGCCCGCGGCCTCGGCGCGCCGCAGCTCGTCGTCGCTGACGGCGCGCCTGGGTTGATCAAGGCGGTCGAGCAGTGCTGGCCGGCCTCAGATCGCCAGCACTGCGCCGTTCACCGCCTGCGCAACCTGCGGGCGAAGTTGCCCGAACGGGAACGCGAGCGTGTCCGCGGCGCCTACTGGCAAGCGCTTGATGAGGCCACCGACGAGCGCGACGGCAAACAGCGACTGCAGGTCCTGGTCGACGAGCTCGATCGGGCCGGCTACACCGCCGCGGCGAAGTGCCTTCGGGAGGACCTCGACGCGCTCGTCGTGCACCTGCGCTACCCGACCAGACACCGCCGCCGATGGCGATCGACGAACCTGCTCGAACGCTCACTCGGCGAGGTGAAGCGCCGCACGAAGGTGATCGGCCGGTTCCCCGGCGAGACCAGCTGCCTGACCTTGGTCTGGGCCGTGCTCGACCTCTACATCAGCCACGCCACCAACGGCATCCAGTTCACCCAGCTCGAACACCAACGGCTCAAACAGATGAGATACGAAGGCACCGAAGAAACGACCCGCGAGGAGGTGAGCGCCGCATAGACTGACCGCCACCGGGAACCCGAGCCGCGGCGAAGTTACAGCAGCAAAGGGACGCGACCGCAGTGCCCGTGGCTCTCGCTTTCCTCACAGAGGAGGAGCGGCGAAGGTCAGTGCTCCTTCTGCACACAAAGGGGAACTCTCGTCAGCGCGGCGCGGGGGGCCGACCCGCTCAAAGACCAGCGTGCTGCGCGGTGGCCCTGCTC
>JBHELQ010000088.1:0-9344 GCA_046262995.1 Thermoleophilaceae bacterium | reverse complement strand
CTGCAGCACCTCCGGCGACTGGGCGGTGCGCTCGAAGCTCGCGGCGGAGATGGGGAGCGGATACGAGCGCACCCACACCTCGCGGCCGTCCGGGCCCACCACGACGCCGGCGCGCTCGTCGACCTCGAGGTCGAACAGCTCGCGGCAGCAGAGGAGGAAGTTGCGCCGGTAGGAGCGGGTGTGGAAGGCGATGATGTCGTTGGAGAGGATGCCCTCGTAGATGTCCTCGCGCATGTCGCGCGGCAGCACCCGCCAGGCGTCGGGCTGCGTCCAGGGGATGTGGACGAAGTGGTGGAGGAAGAGCTCGGGGCGGGCCTCGCGGATGAACTTGGGCGCGCTGTAGAGGTGGTAGTCGTGGAGCATCACCACGGGGCTCTCGAGCGGCTCGGCCTCTTCGAGGACGGCCTGCGCCAGGTCCTGGTTGACCATGCAGTAGCCGCGCTCGTATGCCTCGGCGTCCTCGCGCCGGATGTCGGGGGCGTTGGAGAGGTCCCACAGGTAGTGCTGGATGAACCACAGCATCGGGTTGGCGACGACGTTGTAGAAGAGGTCGTAGGCGTTCGGCTCGCTGGCGACCAGCCGGATCCGGTAGGTCACCTCATCGAGCTCGACCTCGAACGAGCCGCCGCCGTGCAGCTCGCTGGCCTCGGCGTCCTCGTCGCTCATGGCCGACGCGACCCAGATGGCCTGACGGTGGTGTACGAGGCCCCTGAGCGCGGTCACCAGGCCGCCCCCTCCTCTCTGGGCCACCAGCTCGCCTCCTGCTCCGCGCTCGAACGTGGCGGGCCCACGGTTCGAGACCAGCACGAGCGGTGTCTCAGGCGTCATAAGTGGTCTCTGAAGATACGCAGCCAGTCGCGCAGGAGCCGAGGGGTCAGGAAGTGCTGGCGCACGTGCTCCTTGCCGGTGCGGCCCAGCCGCTTGCCCAGGTCGGGCTCCTGGAGGATCCGGATCGCGCGGTCGGCGCATTCCTCCGGCGAGTTGACGAGGTAGCCGGTCTCCCCGTCGCGGACCTGGAGCGGGATCCCGCCGACCTCGCCGCCGATGAAGGGCCGCGCCTTCCAGAGCGCCTCGGTCACGGTCAGGCCGAAGCCCTCACGCGTCGACTTCTGGATCATGACGTCCGACTGCGACTGGAACGCGTTCACCTCGATCGCGCCGACGTTGTTCAGGTTGTTCAGGATGTGGATGTCGGTGTCCCCGTCGGCGTAGGCCATCGTCGTGTTGAAGAACTCCCACCCCTCCGGATCGTCGGTCGCCATCGACCCGACCAGGGCCAGCTGGACCGCCGGCAGCTCCCGCTTGACCGCGCGGTAGGCGTCGATCACGCCCATCGGGTCCTTCCAGGGGTCGAAGCGGGACACCTGGCACAG
Organism: Thermoleophilaceae bacterium; assembly: GCA_046262995.1. Taxonomy (GTDB): domain Bacteria; phylum Actinomycetota; class Thermoleophilia; order Solirubrobacterales; family Thermoleophilaceae; genus JBHELQ01. The sequence continues at coordinate 7,971 of JBHELQ010000088.1, read as the reverse complement.
GAGCGGGCGATCGGGGTCGATGCCGAACTGGTCGCAGACGAAGGCCGCGTCCTCGGGCGACAGGGCCATGTTCTTGGGGGAGAGGGGATCGATCGCCGGCGGGCAGATGTGGATCCGGTCGGAGCCGTCAGTTGGCGGACTGCTGGCCCCGTCGTTGCGCAGGCCGCCCGGCACGTACTCCGGGACGTGGTAGACCGAGGCGTCGTAGTCGCGCACGAGCGGCACGATGCGCTCGAGGGCGTCGGGGTTCGGCGCGGAGAGGTCGATGTGACAGCGCCAGACCCAGGCCTTGGCCTTGTCCGGCACGTGCTGGCGGATGGCGAGCGGCTGCGGGTCGTGGATGATGATCACGTCCCAGCCACCGGGGATCTCCGTGGCGTTGAGCGCGTTGTAGCGCTCGAAGATCTTCCACTCCTCCTCTTCGAGCGAGTCCGGGTTGCCCTGCATCGCGTTGTGCAGGCGCTTGGTCACGTTGTAGAACTCCTCACGCCCGAGCATCACCTGCCATTCGGCGTTCAGGCCGACGTCGTTCATCAGCGGGATCAGCGAGTAGAGGATCTCCGAGACGCCGCCGCCGAAGGCGGTGGCCGACACGTGCAGGATCTTGCGCTCGCCGACCTCCTCGGCCAGCTTCCGGATCTCCTCGATCAGCGGGCGCCCCGCCAGGTGGGTGTAGTCGGCGAGGCTCTTGTGGCCGACCGCTATGGGTTGCAGCAAGACGGCCTCCTGTACGGGCGGCCAGGTTTTACAGGACGGGGCAGACTATCCCGGAGCGGCGACCAGATACTTCGTCAGGCGCGTGCGGGAGACGGCGAAGTCACACTCGTCGACCGTCGCGTCGATGATCGCGCGGCCCAGCTCCTGTTCCATCGCGGACACCTCGGTGGGCGGGCCCTGGAGCTCCATCAGCAGGCGGTCGTCCAACAGCTTGAACGAGAAGCTCAGACGCCCCTCGTCCTCGTCCGGGCGCGCATCGTCCACGTAGTCGTTGGCCGCCTCGGTGATCGCGAGCTTCAGATCCGCGACCTCCTCGGGGGACAGGGGGGTGAGCCGGCAGACGGCCGACAGCGCCAGGCGGGCCAGCACGAGATAGTCGGGCCGCGCCGGAATCGTCAGCGCGACGTCACGACTGTCAGCCGCAGGCACCTCAGCCGCCATCGGCGGGAGTACTACCCGAAAACCCGGGTCAACGCTGCATCGAGGGACTCGAGGATGCGCAAATGCAGACCTCCGTTCGCCGCTGCGACCACCGACATCTGGTGCTCCGGGCCCGATCCGAGCAGCGGCTGGGCGGCCAGGGACCTCCCTCGGGCGTCGGTCAGGACGGCCCCCGCCTCCTCGAGCACGAGCGCGGCGCCCGCCAGGTCGTAGGGCGAGTTGTTGAGCACGGCGCCCCCGCCCACCCGCTCGAACTCCGCCCTCATCCCGGGGACCTCGTCCACGAGCAGCGGGCCGGGCTCCACATACGCGTCGAGCTGGCCGGTGACCACCCGAGTCATGTCGAAGGCCGCGGAGCCGAGCTCGAAGGTGCCGCCGCCGACGGACGAGGAGTCGATCAGGTCGCCGAGCAGCGCTGCGGTGGGCCTGGCCGGACGGCCACGGAAGCCGTACGCCCAGAACATCCTCTCGAGCTGCTCGTTGCGCGACAGCCGCACGGGGGGCGATTCCACGAGGCCGTTCCCCCGCTCGGCGAGGAACACCGCGCCCGAGGGGATCTCGACGACACATGCGACGCTCACGTCGCCCATGGTCGGGTTGCCGTCCCCGAGGGCCGCCGCCGCCACGGACACGCAGCACGCCTCGAAGCCGGCCAGGGCGGGGCGCGTGCCGTCGATCGGGTCCACGACGAGGACCGCCGTCGCCGCATCGCCCGGCGACACCAGGCCGCGGTGCTCCGAGTAGAAGGCGAGGTCGGGCGCGCGCTCCGAGAGAAAACGCTCGAGCGTGGTCTCGGCCTCCGCGTCGATGGCGAAGGTGACGTCTCCTCCGGCGGCGCCTCCGTCCTCGTGCGCGCGCGCGGCGTGGGAGCCGAGCAGGGGCAGGACGCGCTCGCGCAGGGCGAGCGCCAGCTCCCGGACGAGCTCGCGCATCAGGGTTGCGCCGAGCCCGCGGGACGGCGGCCGAGCGTGACGTCGACCTGGCGCCGGTCGTGGCCCTTCAGCACCTCGAGCCGCACCTTCTGGCCCGCCCGCTTGGAGCTGATCACGTCGGCCAGGTCCTGGTGGTGGCTGAGCCGGTGGCCGTTCACGCCGACGATCACGTCGCCGCCCGAGGGAATGCCCTGCTGCCCCTGAAAGTCGATCTTGTCGCCTCCGGCCTCGAGCCCGGCGTGGTCCGCCGGGCTGTCCTTCTCGACCTTGACGATCAGGGCGCCTTCCGTCGCGCCCAGCCCCAGCCTCCGCGCGAGCTGCGGGTACAGCGTCTGGCTGGTGACGCCGAGGAACCCGTAGTCGACTCGTCCGTTCCGGCGCAGCTCGCGCAGCGATCGACGCACCGTGTCGACCGGGACCGCGAAGCCGACGCCCTCGCCGCCGCCGGACTGCGACTTGACCTGGGCGTTGATGCCGATCACCCTGCCGCGGGCGTCCAGCAGCGGCCCGCCGGAGTTGCCCGGGTTGATGGCGGCGTCGGTTTGGATGGCGTTGCCGATGCCGAACTTCGTGAGCGAGTCGATGTTGCGGTCGAGGGCCGAGACCACCCCGAGGGACAGCGACTGCTGCTCGCCGAAGGGGCTTCCGATCGCCGCCACCGGCTCGCCGACCACCAGGCGGCTGGACGACCCGAGCGCGAGGGGCGTGAGCGACAGGCCACCCGGGTCGACCTTGATCAGCGCGACGTCGGCGTTGGGGTCGTAGCCCACTATGTGGGCGGCCACGCGGTTGCCGTCGGTGAACTCGACATAGACCTGCTTCGCCGGTTTCGCGTTGGCGCCCTCACCGCTCACGACGTGCGCGTTGGTGGCGATGTAGCCGCCACCGTCGAGCACGAACCCGGAGCCCTGACCCCCGCGATCGCCGCCCAGCAGCGAGCGCCCGTCGAACAGCGAGATGATCGTCACGACCCCCGGCGAGAGGCGCCTGTAGATCGACTCGGCGTTGAAGCCGCCCTTGCGCCCCACGCCCTGGACCACCTGGACCTTGGTCGTCTCCACGGTCCGGGCGCCGGCGGCGCCGTGGTCGCCCCCACCGCCTCCGCCGCAGCCTGCGACCAGAAGTGCGAGCGCCGCGATCGACGCGACGACCCACCTCACGCGGGGGCCGCCTCGTCCGCCTGCCGCGCCAGAGCGGCGGCCTCGACCTCGTCTCTCAGGGCGGGCAGCTCGACGGTGAAGCGCGTCTGGCCCGGGCGCGAGGACAGCACGAGCCGGCCGTCCATGCGCTCGGCCAGCTCCCTGGCGATCGCCAGGCCGAGGCCGGCGCCGCGCGCGGCGTCGCCGGTGTAGAAGCGCTCGAACACGTGGGCAGCCTGGCCGTCGCCGAGACCCGGCCCGCTGTCGGCCACCGTGAGCTCGGCAGCCCCGTCATGACGCTCAGCGCTCACGGTGACATTGGTGCCCTCGGGCGTGTGCCTGAGGGCGTTGTCGAGCAGGATACGCATGATCTGGGCCACCCGGCCCCGGTCGCAGCGGGCCTCCACATCCGTCTCCGGGACGCGCATCTCGACCCGCGTTCCGTGCTCGGTGAGGGCCGGCGTGAACTCGCCGATGACCGATCGCGCGAGCTCGGTCAGGTCGACCAGCTCTGGGTGGAGCTCGATCGAGCCGGCGTCGAGGCGGGAGAGGTCGAGCAGATCGACGGACAGCTTCTGCAGCCGCTCGACCTGCTCGCCCATCGTCTCGAGGAACTCCCTGCGAGTGCTCTCGTCGAGCTCCTCGTCCTGGAGCAGCTCCACGAACCCGGAGAGCGAGAAGATCGGCGTTCGCAGCTCGTGGGAGGCGGTCGCCACGAACTCCTTGCGGGCGACGTCGACCCGCCGCAGCTTGGCCTGCATCTCGTTGAACGCGCGCGTGAGCTGGCCGAGCTCGTCGCGCGAGCGCACCGGCAGCGGCTCCACGAAGCGGCCCTCCGCCACCGATTCGGCCGCCCGCTCGAGCCGCCGGACCCTGATCGCCACCGCCTGCGCCACCAGGTAGCCGCCGATCAGGGCGATGAGGATCGCCACCGCCGTTGCCGCCAGCACGCGGTCGCGGATGAAGGAGACCGTCTCCGTCACGTCGTCGAAGCTCCGGGAGTAGAGCGCGACCCAGTCGATGCGCCCCCTGTACACGAGCGGCTGGGCGATCTGGCCGAGCCGGTCCCCCCCGAGCGAGGCGAAGCCGGTCCGCATTCGCCTGGACGAGACGGCCCGCCCCGCGACGGCGTCGTTGAGGGGCACCCGCCTGTCCTCGCGGGAGTCCGTGATGACGAAGAAGCGCACCCGCTGGGCTGGCTCGGGCTGGCCCAGGGAGGACTGCTGGACTCCGAGCAGCGTCAGGCGGGCGCTGGCGGCGTCCGCTGCCGACCTGACCCGGCTGTCGAGCTGCCCCGCCGTGACGTCCCTGCGCCCCATCAGCCGCTCGAGCGTCGGCCGCGCCCCGCGGGCCACCTGACGCAGGTCCGAGAGCTTCTGGTCCTCCAGGTTCGATCTCAGCTGTGGGACGACCGCGAAGTAGATGACCGCGAAGGCGGCCGCCGTGATCGCGAAGAAGAGCAGCGCGATCTTGTTGGGCAGGGAGGCGAATCGCGCGCGGCGCTCGGTCGGCATCAGTGCTCCTTGAAGCGGTAGCCGACTCCCCGCACGGTGAAGATCAGCTCCGGATGGCGCGGGTCACGCTCGAGCTTCTCTCGCAGGTGGCGGATGTGCACGTCGACGGTGCGCGGATCGCGGTAGGCGGAGTCGCCCCAGACGCGCTCGAGCAGCTGCGAGCGGCCGAAGACGCGACCCGGACTGCGGGCCAGCGCGGCCAGGATCTCGAACTCCACGTAGGTCAGCCGGATCGCCTCGCCCCGGATCTCCACGTTGCGCCGCTCGAAGTCGATCACGAGCTCTCCGCGCTCGATCGGCTCCTCGAGCGGCTCGTCCGGCCGGGCCAGGGCCGCGCGCCGCAGGACGGCCTTCACGCGGCTGCGGAACTCCCGTACGGAGAACGGCTTGGTGATGTAGTCGTCCGCGCCGAGCTCGAGGCCCAGCACCTTGTCGATCTCCTCGGCCTTGGCCGTGAGCATGATGATCGGGACGGTGCTGCGGGCCCGGATCTGCCGGCAGACGTCGAAGCCGTCGACCTTGGGCAGCATCAGATCCAGGACCACGAGGTCGAAAGCGCCGTCGCGCAGCCGCTCGAGGGCCTGGACGCCGTCGTAGGCCTCGACCACCTCGTAGCCCTCCTTGCGAAGCGGCCAGCCCAGCAGCTTCTGGACGGACTGTTCGTCGTCGACCAAGAGGATGCGCGGCGCCGAGGCGACCACCTCCCGAGATTGTAGGTTGGGGCCAGGTGGTGAATCCGGGGCAGTGATCGAGCCGCGCGTCTACAGGGCCGCCTTCATCCCCGCCCTGCTCGCGGTCGTGCTGACCATGTTCTCCCTCGAAGGTCGCCCGCGACCCCTTCCCCAGGGCCTTGCAGCGGACGTGCTGTTCGACGGCCGGCTCGCGAAGCAGGGTGCGGCACAGCTCGCGAGCCGGCATCCGGACCGCCGTGCGGGCAGCCTCGGGGACCGGGCGACCGGGGCGGAAGTGGCCCGCGTCCTGGCCGCACGGGGATTTCGCGTCGAGCGAACCCGGTTCACGGAAGGCGGCAAGGAGCTCGTGAACGTGGTCGGCCGCCGCGCCGGCAGCGAACGTCGGCAGGTGGTCGTCGTGGCGGCGCGCGATGCCGCGGGGGTCCCGGACGCGGTGGGAAGCGGCGGGGACACGGCCGCCCTGCTCGAGCTTGCGCGGGTCTTCGAGGGGCGGCCGTCGCACAAGACCCTGGTGCTGGCCTCGATCGACGGCTCGGCGCTGGGCGAGGTCGGCACGGAGCGCTTCGCGCGGACCCTTGGTGACCCGCGTCTCGTCGACGGCGTCGTCGTGATGTCCGACCTGGCCGCGGCACGTGCGCGCGGTCCTCTGCTGATCGGGTGGTCGAACGACTCGCGGCGGGCGGGAATCGCGCTGCAGCGGACGCTGGCGGAGTCGGTGCGTCAGGAGCTCGCCCAGCCCGTGGGCGCCAGCGGGCCCGCCGCCCAGCTGGCGCGGCTTGCGTTCCCACTGGGGATCGGGGCGCAGGGGCCTCTTCTCGAGCGGGGCTACGACGCAGTGCGGATCTCAGGCAGCGGTGAGCTTCCGTCCGCCGCCAGCGGCCGGACCGGCGCAATCGACCAGGACCGCCTCGGGGGCCTCGGGCGCGCGACGCTGCGGACGGTCACGGCGCTCGACCAGGGGCCGCCTCCGAAGCATGGCCCCCCGAGCTATGTGATCGCGGTGAGCCAGGTGATGCCGGGCTGGGCCCTGTCAGTGCTGGCGATCGGGCTTCTCCTGCCCGCCCTGGTGGCCGCAATCGACGCCTTCGCCCGCGCCCGCCGCCGGCGCGTGGCGGTGGGCCCCTGGCTGCGCTGGCTCGGGGCCTGGATCGTGCCCTTCCTCGTCGCCTTCGCGCTCGTGGAGCTGCTGGCGCTCGTCGGAGCGACCCCCGATCCGCCGCCGGCCCCGGTCGCGCCGGACCGCTACCCGCTCGACGGAGCCGCGCTCGTCGTGCTCGCCGTCGCCGTCGGCGCCTGGGCGCTTGCGTTCTGGGTCGGCCGGGGGCTCGTGGGCGCGCGGCGCCTCCTGCGCGACCGCTCGAACCCGGGCGCAGCGTGCTCCGTGGTGCTGGCCGCCGCACTGGCGGCGCTCGTGCTCTGGTTCGTGAACCCCTACGCCGCGTTGATGCTGGTCCCCGCGACGCACCTCTGGCTGCTCGCGATGCTGGTGGAGCCGGCGCCGCCGCGAAGGGCACGCATGATCGGGGTCGCAGCGGGCGCGCTGCTTCCGCTGCTCGTCGCCATCCACTACCTGTTCGCCTTCTCGCTCAATCCGATCAGCGGCGCCTGGTACCTGCTGCTCCTCGTGACCGGGCACTCCGTCGGCCTGATCACGACGCTGATCGGCTGCGTCCTGGTCGGCACCTTCGCCGCGGCTCTCGAGGCGGCCGGCGCCCGTCGTGCCGCGCCCGCCGCGCCCGCCCAACCGTCGCAGCCGGTCTACGGCCCGGGCGCCCACGCCGGGCCGGGGGCGCTCGGGGGCACTGAGTCCGCGCTCGGGCGCTAGGGCGCAACGCGCGTCCAGCCCCGGGCGTCCGCGCTGGCCTGGCGCGCCGCGGCAGCCGATACCCGGGTCAAGCGGTTCACATGGAGGGCAGGGAAGCTCCCCGGGACCGCTCAGACCAGGAGGACGGGATGGTGGGCAGCGGGAAGGCGAACGCGCTCAGGGAGAGGGTTTCCTGCGGCGCCTATGTGGTGGACCCCGACGTCGTGGCCGAGGCGATTCTTCGCCTGGCCGGGCGGCGCAGCTCAAGCATGTTCGTATCCAGTCAGCCCCTCGAGGACCTCCCCTCCGGGACCGAGCAGGACGAGCCCCAGTCCAGGTTCGGCCTCGCCTAGCCAGGCGAGAGGCGCGCCCGCGGAGGCCGCCGCCTCCTCGGCCTGCGCGCAGCGCTCCGGTGGCACGGTCACGAGCAGCTCGTAGTCTTCGCCGGCGGTCAGCGCGAGCTCGCGCGGGTCGCGACCGCTCGCACGCGCGAGGGCATCCACTCCCGGGGCCAGCGGGAGGTCGGCGGCGCGGATCCTGACCCTGACCTCGCTGCGTCGTGCCAGATGGCCCGCGTCGGTCGCCAGGCCGTCGCTCAGGTCGATCATCGAGGTCGCGCCCGCCGCGGCCAGGGCACGGCCCGCGGCCAGCCGCGGCTGCGGGCGCCGGTGGCGGCGCACGAGGTCCTCGGTCGCCGTCCCTGACGGCTCGTCCACCCCGCCGCTCAGGACG
>JBHELQ010000087.1:0-4099 GCA_046262995.1 Thermoleophilaceae bacterium | reverse complement strand
GGTCTGTCTGGCCTGGGTGGGCTGGCTCGTGGGCGTGACCCAAGATCCGGAACAGGCCGTCAAGTGGGCTCAAGCGAGTGGGTACTGCGACGTCGTGTTATGTGCGGACGCGACCCCGGCGGCGCGAAAGCTCGACGGCTTCCTGGAGGGCCTCGTGCAAGTTCCAGCCGGCTGAGCGGTGGGCTGGCGCGCTCCTGCCTACCCCCGCGCGAGGCACATCCAACCGTGCTCGGAGCATGACCGGCGTGGAGCCGGGCCAATGGGGGCGCTGAAGTGCCGGTCAGCGACAACCGCGAAGCTCGACGCGGCGTCCGAGAACCGGCGTAGTCGGACGCCCTAGCTGCTCCATGACAATCCATGTACGCGCGCAGCGGGGCCAGGACGGGCTGCTTGTAGCAGGAAAGGGGGACGTCCGGCTGCCGGTGGTGGACAGCTCGAGGTCGTCGTTGTCGAGTCTTCCCCCCTTTCCTCATGCTCCATTGTCGGTCGTCGTGATGCTCCGGCAGGGTCGGCGTCAAGCGCCGGTCGCACCCCCACCGTCGCGGCGACGGGTCGGTTGGCATGCTCCCTTGACCGCTTGACCCCGACCCCGTGGCTGCTGGCTCGCGAGTGGGACCTCCTCGGCAACCATTGGGCTGTCCAGTTGTCCCGACTGCTGCACAAGGAGGTCCCCGATGAGCATGGTATGTGGGTTGGATTTGCATCGCGGTCAGATCACCTTCGACGCGTTGGAGGTGGAGTCCGGCGAGGTCTGGCGAGGACGTCTCTGGCAGCCCGACCGGGCCCGGTTCCGGCGCTGGTTGACCGAGGAGCTGGGTGCCCGGGCCCACGACGGTGTGGTGGCGGTGGCGGTGGAGGGCTGCACCGGATGGCGCTATGTGGCCGAGGAGATCGTCGCCGCCGGCTTCGAGGCCCACGTGGCCGAGCCGGCCGACACCCAGGCGGCCCGGGGGCGCAAGAAGCACGCCAAGACCGACCGCAGCGACGCCAGGTTGCTGCGGGAGCTCCTGCAGAGCGGCGACCTGCCCGAGTCCTGGATCCCGCCCGACGCGGTGTTGGAGTGGCGAGAGCGAGTGAGGCTCTACAAGACGCTCCTCGACCAGCGCCGCATGTGGATCCAGCGCATCCACGCCGAGCTCTTCCAACACGGCGTCGCCCTGCCCGAGGGCCAGATCAGCACGCTGAAAACGAGGGAGTGGTTGGCCGGCGACGCGGTGCAGCTCACGGCCGCAGCGCGCGAGCGCGTCGCGGCCGGCTACCACGTGCTGGATGCCACCGACGCGGTGCTGTTGCCGTTGCGGAACCAGCTCGAGCGATTCGGCCGACGCCAGCCGGCGTGCAAGACGCTGGTCGCCGCCCACTACGGGATCGGCCCGTTGACCGCGGTGGTGGTGTGGGCCGAGCTCGGCGACTGTCGACGGTTCTCGCGCTCCGACCAGGTCGTGCGCCACAGCGGTCTGGACGTGACGGTGGACTCCTCGGACCGCCACCGCGGCCGGGGCCATCTGTCACGGCAGGGCCCCGGGACACTTCGCTGGGCGCTGTTCGAGGCCGGCATGGCGGCGTCGCGCGCCACCAGTCCCGACCGGGCCTACTACCAATCGGTCAAGGCGGCCCACGACGGCAAGCTGGCCGCGATCTCCATGGCCCGCAAGCTCGCCCGGCGCTGCTATCACACGCTGCGGGAAATGGATCCCGAGGTGGTCTACGCCATGCCCGCCTGAGCCGCCTCGCCCAAGTCGGCATCGACGGCCGGGCCCGCCCGTCTCGAACATCAGGGTCTCCGCGGTCAGCTCCTGACAGCGTCGTGCACGCCAGCGCCCGTGCTGGACTGCCTTATAACACTGACGCGACCGCGGCTCCCAACGGGGGTCACCCAATCAGCATTGTTGTCACCGACGACATCGCGATCGTCGCGGACCTAGGAAACGCAGGGCGCCCCCTCCGCCGTCGCCAACCGACCCAGACCGACCGTCATGACCAACCCTCTTGCTCGCGCAGGAAGGAAGGTCTTGACAGTCGGGCCCATACAGGCTCTACCCAATGAAGTGGGGACCGTGACCGGTCCGGCCGCCCCTCGATAGGAGGCGGAACGAGGCCAGGGGCCTCGTCGTTCTTGCGGTTGGCGAACTGCGAGAACGGAGGAGACCCCTGGTGGAGATCGAAGGTAGTGGGGCCGTGGCCTTGTTGGGGCTCGACGGCTTGGTGCTGCGGGCGGCGACTGAGGAGAACGGCGAACTGTGGCAGCTGGTGGAGACGACGGCGGAGGTGGTGGGCTGCCCGGGGTGCGGGGTGCGGGCGCGCTCCAAGGGTCGGGCGACGACTGAGGTGAGGGACATGGCCAGTGGCGGCCGACCGGTGCGCCTGGCGTGGCGCAAGCGGCGGTGGCGCTGCCCAGACCCGGACTGCGACACCAAGACCTGGACCGAGACGACGCCAGCGATCGCCCCCCGGGCCGCGCTCACCGAGCGGGCCAGGATCGACATCTGCACCCGGGTGGGCCGCGACGCCGCCTCGGTGGCGGCGCTGGCCCGTGAGTACGGCGTGGCCTGGTCCACGGCCATGGCCGCGGTGGTGACCAAGGGCCTACCCCTGGTCGAGGACCCCGACCGCATCGCCAGCGTGCGTGCCCTGGGCATGGACGAGACGTCGTTCCTGGCCGCCAACGCCGAGCACCCGACGACCTACATCACCGGACTGGTCGACCTGGACCGGCGTCGGCTCCTGGACGTGGTGGAAGGCAACCGGGCCGTCGACGTGGGCCGGTGGCTGGCCGGGCGCCCGCAGGAGTGGCTGGCGGGGGTGACGGTGGCGTGCTGCGACCCCCATGAGGGCTACCGCAGCGCGGCATCGGCCCAGCTCAGCCGGGCCACGCTGGTGGTCGACCCTTTCCACGTGACCGCGCTGGCTAACCGGGCCCTCGACGACACTCGCCGCCGGGTCCAGCAGCGCACCCTCGGCCACCGGGGCCGCAAGGCCGACCCCCTGTACCGGGTGCGTCGGGTGCTGCTCACCGGGGGCGAGCGCCTCAGCCCGCGGGGATGGGAGCGCCTGGAGGCCGGCCTGGTGGCGGGCGACCCCGACGACGAGGTGCTCGAGGCGTGGCTGGCCAAGGAGCATGTCCGCGACGTCTACCTCAGCGGCGACGCCGGCGAGGCGGCCCGGCTGCTGGACAAGGCCATCGCCTTCTGCCACGACAGCCATGTGCACGAGGTCCGCCGCCTGGGTCGGGCCTTGGCCCGGTGGTACGACGAGATCCTGGCCCACCACCGCACCGGGGCCTCGAACGGCCCTACCGAGGCCCTCAACCTTCTGGTCAAGAAGGTCAAGCGCGTCGGCCACGGCCACCGCAACTTCGCCAACTACCGCATCCGGCTCCTGCTGCACTGCGGGGTCGACTGGCCGCCACCGCCGGCGACATGCCTGCGGCGTCACCCCCGCCGCCGGGCCGCGTAGGTCGCACGGCGCCGAGACCGCCTCAAGGGCCTCCGCTTCGCTCCGGTCCCCCTGACGGGGGACGGCCTCCGGCCGCCCTTGACCCGGTCCCGCCGCCGTGCGATGGAGCGCTCAAGAAGGATTGACGCATCCTTCTGGGCGTGGGCTCAGCGCCGCGAATGCGATGATGACACCGCCGCACCAATGCGAACCCCTGGTCCCCGGTTCATCGCGTAGAGCGAGTAATGGTTGTCCCGCAAGATCAAGAACTGGACCCGTAGCTGGGAGCGAAAACCCCCGTAAACCCTTCGCGTTGAAATACTCTTCGTTTGCGGCGTTCCACATCGAGACCCACGCTTCTCGACGGAGGGTATCAAACTCCTCAAGTCGAACGACGACAGTCTCAGGCGGCACGAACGCTTTGTCGATCAGTACGATGCGGCTCGTAACGATCGTTCGCAGTGGGCGTCCAAGAATCAGCTCCTGTTGTTGGAACGCGCGCACCCGTTCCATGTAATCCGCCTGCGAAACACCGGTGACTTGAAGTAGTTCGTCGTATCCATCAAAAATTGCGACCAACGGGTAGGCAGCCGTCGCCTGACGGAACTCGGCCCAGTTTATGTCGAATCCCGTTTGGTCGCGGATAGCCTGCTCAAGCTGACTC
>JBHELQ010000086.1:0-63222 GCA_046262995.1 Thermoleophilaceae bacterium | reverse complement strand
CACCCCAGCCGACGGCGCAGAAGGTCGCCCGGCGGGCGGCGGAGATGGCCTACAAGGTCGACCTCGAGATCGCCGGCGTGGTGGAGAACATGGCCGGCTTCGTCACCCCGGGCGGCGAGCGCTTCCCGATCTTCGGCGAGGGCGGCGGCCGGGCGCTGGCCGACGAGCTCGACGTGCCGCTGCTCGGCAGCGTCCCGCTGACCATGCCGCTGCGCGAGCAGGCAGACAGCGGCACGCCCCTGGTCATCACCGACCCGGACGACCCGGCCGCCCAGGCCGTTCGCCACGCAGCGCGTGGGGTCGTCGCGCTCACGCCCGTGGAGCGGCCGGTGCTGCAGGCCGCCCCGGCGCCCGCGCAGGCGCCGAAGCCGGTCGGCATGTCGCTCCCGATGGCCTAGGCCCCCCGGTGGCCAGGCGGCTGTTTCGCCCGAGGTATCCCATCTAGCCGGTGCTATGCAACAGCAGGGTGGGATTGCTTCGCCGGTATGGCGCACGCGGCGCCGCGGCGCGCCGCCCCGCGCCGCCCGTGATGGCCTTCCCCTAGATGCTGCTGTTCGTCAACCGGGCCGCTACGCAGTCGCGCCCTACGCGGTGTTCGCGTAGTACTGCGAGTTGATCTCGATGTACTTCGTCCACTCGTCGGGGAGCTGGTCCTCGGCGAAGCACGCATCCACGGGACAGGCCTCAACGCACGCGTCGCAGTCGATGCACTCCTCGGGGTCGATGTAGAGCTGCTCCACCGAGTCGTAATCAGGCTCGTCGGGAGTCGGGTGGATGCAGTCGACCGGGCAGACCTCGACGCAGGAGTTGTCCTTCTGCCCGATGCAGGGCTCTGCGATTACGTAGGCCATGTGTCGGCGCGGGCTCCTTGGTCTTGGTCGGGTTCGGCACGCCGCCGTCCGGACGGCGCGAAAGCGCGATTCTAACGATGGACCGAGCTCGCCCTCGCCCGGAGCGACCCGCGCGTAGGCTGGCCGGGTCATGATCCTGCTGACGGGCGCCACAGGCACGGTCGGATCCGCTTTGCTCGCGCGACTCGTCGCGGATGGCGGCCCGGTGCGCTGCCTCGTGCGCGACCCGCGCGGGCTCGGTCCCCACCGCGTCAGGGTGCAGATCGCCCTGGGCGACCTCGGTACTCCCGGCTCGTTCCGGCATGCGCTCCGCGGCGTCGACACGGTGGTGCACCTGGCCGCGTCGATCCGGGACCAGCCGCGGGCGTCGATCGAGGAGCTGAACGGCGTGGCCACGCTCCGGCTGGTCCAGGCCGCCGAGCGGGCGGGGGTACGGCGCTTCGTGTTCTTCTCCGCCCTGGGCGCAAGCCTCCATTCCCGAACGCGGTTCTTCCGCGCCAAGGCGCTCGCTCGCCAGGCGATCGAGAGCGCGGAGCTCGAGACGGTCGTCTTCTCCCCGTCCATCGTCTACACGCCAGGCGATCCCTGGCTGACCCTCCTCGAGCGTATGTCGTGGCTCCCGGCGCTGCCGGTCTCGGGCTCCGGTCGCGCCCTCTATCAGCCGATCTGGGCCGAGGACGTGGCGGACTGCGTGACGGCGGCGCTGGCGCAGTCCGCGGACGGCCCGCGCGGCTACGAGCTGGCCGGCCCGGAAACGCTCTCCTACGACGCCATCGTGCGCGTGGTCCTGCGGGGGCTCAGGCGGCGGCGCCGGCTGCTTCACGTCCCGCTTCCGGCCGTGCGGGCCGGCCTGCGGGCGGTCCAGCGCATCGGCGGCACGTCGGCCTTCGCCACCTGGGAGGAGGCCGAGCTGATGGAGGAGCCGATGACGAGCGCGCGTGGCACGGCGGACGCCGAGGCCCTGGGCGTGACGCCGCTCAGGATGGGCGAGGTGATCGGCAGGGGTTGACTCCCGGATGGCTCGGGTAAAGCTCGCCTCGCATGTACGAGACGCCACGGCCAAACCCGGTTCTGCGCTACATGGCGATCCTCAAGGCCGGCAAGGACTTCGGGCTGACGACGGGTGAGCTCGAGGCGGTCGTGAACCGCTTCGACCACCACGGCCTGCGCTGCGACGAGCTGGCGGACGCGGTGGCCGACGCGGTCCTCTGCCGGGCGAGCCTGGACCGCCTCCTGGCCTCGTTCGGCGAAACGGCATAGAAAAGGCCCCGCCTTCGCGGGGCCTTCCCTGACGACTGAGGCATGAGGCCTCAGGCCTGACGACTGAGGCCTGAGGCCTGGTCTACATCATCCCGTCCATGCCGCCGGGCATGCCGGCGGGCATGCCGCCGCCGCCGTCCTTCTCCGGCATCTCGGCCACGATCGCCTCGGTCGTGAGGATGTTCTTCGCGATCGACGCGGCGTTCTGGAGCGCCGAGCGCGTGACCATCGCCGGGTCGATGACGCCGGCCTTGATCAGGTCCTCGAGCTCGCCGGTGTCGGCGTTCAGGCCCTCATTGCCCGAGGCGCTCTTCACCCGGTCGACGATCACGGAGCCCTCGAGCCCCGAGTTCTCCGCGATCTGGCGCACGGGCTCCTCGAGCGCGCGCAGCACGATCTTGGCCCCGGTCTGCTCGTCCGGGTCGCCGAGCCCTTCGACCTTGACCGCCTCGATCGAACGCAGCAGCGAGACGCCGCCTCCCGGGACGATGCCCTCCTCCAGGGCGGCGCGGGTGGCCTGGAGCGCGTCCTCGACGCGGTGCTTCTTCTCCTTCATCTCCGTCTCGGTGGCCGCGCCGACCTTCACGACCGCGACGCCGCCGGCGAGCTTGGCCAGCCGCTCCTGCAGCTTCTCTCGGTCGAAGTCCGAGTCGGTGTTCTCGATCTCGTTCTTGATCTGGTTGATGCGGCCCTTGATCTGATCCGACTCGCCGGCGCCGTCGACGACCGTGGTCGTGTCCTTGGCGACCACCACCCGCCGGGCCCGCCCGAGCTGGGACATCTGCGTGTTCTCGAGCTTCAGCCCCATCTCCTCGGTGATCACCTCGCCGCCCGTGAGGGTGGCGATGTCCTCCAGCATCCGCTTGCGGCGGTCGCCGAAGCCGGGGGCCTTGACCGCGACCGCCGAGAAGGTGCCGCGGAGCTTGTTGACCACCAGCGTGGCGAGTGCCTCGCCCTCCACGTCCTCGGCGATCACCAGCAGCGCCTTCCCGGACTGGATCACCTGCTCCAGCACCGGCAGGAAGTCCCGCACGGAGCCGATCTTCTGGTTGGCGATCAGGATGTACGGGTCCTCGAGGACGGCCTCCATGCGGTCCTGGTCGGTGACCATGTAGGGCGAGATGTAGCCCTTGTCGAACTGCATGCCCTCCGTGAACTCGAGGTCCATGCCGAAGGTCTGGCCCTCCTCGACGTTCACCACGCCGTCCTTGCCGACCTTGTCGATGGCGTCCGCGATCACGTCGCCGATCTCGTCGTCGGCCGCCGAGATGGCCGCCACGCGGGCGATCTGGTCCTTGCCCTGGATGTCGTTGGCCTGGCTGCGGATGTGCTCCACGACCTGGTCCACGGCCTTCTCGATGCCGCGCCTCAGCGCGAGCGGGTTGGCGCCCGCCGCGACGTTCTTCAGGCCCTGGCGCACAATCGCCTGGGCGAGGACCGTCGCGGTCGTGGTGCCATCGCCGGCCACGTCGTTGGTGGCGGTCGCCACCTCGCGGACCAGCTGCGCCCCCTGGTTCTCGAAGGGGTCCTCCACCTCGATCTCACGCGCGATGGTCACGCCGTCGTTCGTGATCGTGGGCGCCCCGAACTTCTTGTCCAGGACGACGTAGCGGCCCTTGGGGCCGAGCGTGACCTTGACGGCGTTGGCCACCGAGTCAACGCCCGCCTCTAGCGACTGGCGGGCCTCCATGTCGTACTTGAGCTCTTTGTGAGCCATGAGTCGTTCCTCCTCTAAGCCGAAGTCCTAGGCGACCTTCGCCAGCACGTCCGACTCGCGCAGGACGAGTAGGTCATCGCCCTCCACGTTGATCTCCGTGCCGCCGTACTTTGAGTAGAGGACCTCGTCGCCCTCCGAGACGTCCAGCGGGATGCGCTTGTCGCCGTCCTCGTCCCACTTGCCCTCGCCGACCGCCAGCACCTTGCCGCGCTGGGGCTTCTCCTTGGCGGTGTCGGGCAGGACGATGCCGCTGGCCGTCGTCTCTTCCTCCTCGATTGCCTTGACGATCACCCGATCGCCCAGAGGCTTGAGCTTCATACCGAACCTCCGTCCGAAAGATCTGCGGTCCAAGTCTCTGCTGCTGGCGCTCCCCGGCGGAGAGCGCTGATTTGGCACTCTAGCACCGAGAGTGCCAAGTCGCCGCGTCGAATTTGGGCTAGTTCTGACCCGGCGTTCCCGGCCGCATGCGCTCGGCGATCTCCGAGGGGCGGTCCGAGATCTGGGAGAAGCGGACGACCGTGACGGTGTCGTCCTCCTCGACCTTGCGGCCGTAGATCTGCTCGAGGAAGTGGACCATCTCGTCGAGGCGGCGGAACTCGGGGTTGTCGTGCTCGATGTCGCGCCGGGAGAGGTCGCGCACCTGCTTGACCTCCACGGAGTCGATCACCGCCTCGAAGATCTTCTCGCGCGGCGAGTGCTGGAACCCCACGGTGATCATCACGACCTCGCCCTCGCGGTACTTCATGCTCTTGTCCCCCAGGCGGATGGTCGCCGTCTTCCGTCCCCGCTTGAGCTGGTCGACGAACACGGGCGAGTAGAAGTTGAGGACGAACACGACCGGGGCAGACTAACGGGCGGCAGCGACCCTCTGGAGCGCGAGGTCCGCCATGTCCCGCTCCCCCCGGTAGGACAGGCGCTCGGGCGCTTCCTCGAGCGGTATCCACTCGGCCGCCACCACCTCATGGTCGTGGTTGCGGACGCTGCCGGAGCGGTAGCGGAAGAGGTAGAAGCTCACGAGCTTGAAGACCCGCTCCCCGTCGCGGGCGTACCAGTAGCGCACGTCGCCGAGCTTCTCGACGAGCTCCGCGGCGAGGCCGGTCTCCTCGCGGACCTCGCGCGTGGCGGCCTCGACCATCGACTCGCCCTGGTCCGGGTGGCCCTTGGGAAGCGCCAGCACGTCGGGCCGGGGCCGTACGGCGGCCAGGAAGGGACGGCCGCGGAAGCGGCGCAGCACGACGCCGCCCGCCGAGAACTCGCGCTTCACTCCTCCTCCGGATCCGGGATCAGCGGCACGAACCGCACGGGCACGATCGCCTCGCCGTCGCCGTCCCGGAAGCGCATCAGATGCTCCTGGCCGGAGCGGCGGACCGGGCATACGAGGGCCGCGCCCGGCGCGAGCTGGCTCAGCAACGCTGCCGGTGGGTCTTCGTGCGCGGTCGCGGTCACGGAGATGCCGCCAAAGGGCGCGCGGTCGGGGGCACCCGCGCTCCCGTCGCCCACCCGCACCTCGACGTTGTCGTAGCCGAGCCCGCCGAGCGCCCTGCGGGCGCCGTCCGCCAGCTCCGGGTGGCGCTCGACACTCACGACCTCGCGGCACAGCCGTGAGAGCACGGCGGCGGCGTATCCGGAGCCTGTGCCGACCTCGAGCACCCGCTCCTCGCCGCGCAGCTCGAGCAGCGCGGCCATGCAGGCCACGATCCACGGCTGCGAGATCGTCTGTCCCTCCCCGATCTGGAGCGCGCCATCGCGGTATGCGCGCCGGCGATCCCCCTCGGGCACGAAGCGCTCGCGGGGAACCTCGCCCATGGCCGCGAGCACCCGCCCGTCCTCGATACCGCGGCGCCGGAGCTGGCGCTCCACCATGCGGGCCCGACGGTCGGCGTAGCGGTCGCCCTCAGTGGATGTAGTTGCGGAGCCGTTCCGGCTCATGCACGGTGACCTTTCCCCGCCCCAGGCTCACGACCCCCTCGCGCTCGAGCGTGGCGAGGAAGCGGCTGGCGCTCTCGCGCGAGGTGCCCGCCAGGCCGGCGATCTCCGCCTGCGTCGCGCGGATGACGACGTCGTGCGGAGGAGCCCCCTCGGCCTGGCGTGCGACGGTCTGGGCCAGCACGGCGCCGGCGACCCGGCCGGCGACGGTCTGGAACGACTGCTGGAGCAGCCGCTCGGTGGTCCTTCGCACGCGCTCCGCGAGCGCCGCCAGCAGCTTGTTCGCTATCTCCGGGTTGGAGCGGATCAGGCGCTGCATGTCCGGCGCCAACAGCGCGATGGCCTCGGTGGGCTCGATCGCCTCGGCCGTCGCCGACCTGGTCTCCCCCCGGAACATCGCCAGCTCGCCGAACATCCCGCCCGAGCGGAGCTCGGCCAGGGCGATCACGCGGCCGTCCTGGTGCTCCCGCGTGAGCAGCACCGCGCCGGACTCGAGCAGGTAGCAGGTGTCGCCGCTGTCGCCCTCGCGGAAGATCACCTCGTTCTGACCCCAGCTGCGGGGGACCGCGACCTGCGCCACCTCGCCCAGCTCCCGCTCCGACAGGTCGCTGAAGACCTCGGTCCGGGCGAGCAGCAGCGCCGTCTCCTCCCCCGTCGGCATGGGCAAATGATCCCGCACGCGGCGGCTTGCCGGCCCCGTGGATCGGCAGATGGGCTCAAGCCCGCCCCCCAAAGGCCCGATACAGACCTCGATGGGACGCCGTTTCCTGCTTCCGCCCCTAGCCGCGGCCGCCGTCATCGCGGCGCTCGCTGCCCCTGCCATGGCCGCAGGCCCGTCCGTGACGGGCAGCGCCCGCCAGCCGCTCTCCGGCGGTGGCAAGGCGACCTCCGTCAGCGCGGCGAGCGCCAGCCTGCTGTGGGCGACCGTCAACGTCTGCGACACCGACCAGGAGCCGAACTCGCTCGGTATTCGCGCGAGCATGCCGGGCAACGGCCTGCGCCAGCGCATGTACATGCGCTTCCGCGCCGAGTACTTCGACGCCGCCACGGGGGCCTGGGCGCCGGCGAACAACGCCGTGTCGCGCTGGACCCTCGTCGGCTCGGCCCGTTATCGCTACCGGCAGGGGGGATGGACCTTCGAGTTCGCCCAGCCGCCCACGGGCCAGACCTACACCATGCGCGGCAAGGTCGACTTCCAGTGGCGCAAGCGCCGCAAGCGTCGCAAGCACCGGCGCCACCGGCGCTCGCACAGGGCACGCTGGACCGTCGCCCGGCGCCTGACCCGGCAGACCCGCTCGGGCGTGCAGGCGGTTGCCGGAGCGGATCCGGCGGGCGTCTCCAAGGCCCTCTGCCTGATCTACTAACCTGAGCCACAGGGAGGCGCCGATCCGGTTCCGGAAAGGCGCACTTGGCTCGCATCGTCCCCGTCCCACTCGCCGTGCTGGCGCTGCTCGCCGCCGGCGGCACCAGTCAGGCCGCTCCGGCGCATCCAAGCGACCCGGTCGCCTGGGCGACGGTCAACGTCTGCGACACGCCGGCCGCGCCGGGACAGGTGGGGATGCGCGTGGGCGTTCGAGGTGACGGGCGCGACCGCCGCGCCTTCGCCCGCTTCACGGCGCAGTGGTACAGCTCGGCGCGCAGCGGCTGGCAGCCCGTTGCCGGAACCTCCAGGTCGCCCTGGGTCAGGGTTGGATCGACGATCTTCGCCTCGAGGCAGAACGGCTGGACGTTCGGCTTCGAGCCTCCGCGTCAGGACAGCTTCATCGTGCGCGGTCTCGTGCAGCTCCAGTGGCGCGCCCGCGGAAGGGTCGTGCGCGAGGCCACTCTCGTGACGCGTCGCGGCCTGCCGGGCGTGGACGAAGCGGACCCGGCGGGCAGCTCGCGCGCCTCCTGCACGCTCGGCTAGCCGAACAGCCGCGGATCGTTCGTGATCACGCCGTCCACACCGAGGCCTTCGAGCGCGGCGATCCGCTCGGAGTCGTCCACCGTCCAGACGTAGAGCTGGCCGCCGGCGCCGTGAACGCTGGCGACGAGACGCGGCGAGACGAGCAGCCGGTGGGCCATCAGCGCCTCCGCACCGCCGCGCCGGATCAGCGCGGCCGCGCGGCTCGGCAGGCGCGCGCGGAACCAGCGCAGCACCCCGTAGGCCGGCAGCGCGAGCACGGTCCGCGTGTAGTCGCGCCGGACGCGGGGCACCGACCAGCCGCGGCGCAGGCCCGGAGCGAGGCGACCGAGCCGCTCGAGGCTCTCCACGTACATCGTCGAGACGAGCGAGCGGTCGCTCAGGCCTCGCCGCGACAGCCCCTCGGCGACCTCGTGCTCGTAACCGGGCAGCTTCAGGTCGACGTCCAGCTCGACCCCGTCGTATGCCTCCCCGGCGAAGTGGTCGAGCCCCTGCTCGAGGGTCAACGGCTCGCGGCGGGCCGCGTCCTCGTAGTCGTGGGCCAGCACGAGGCGGCCGTCGCGCAGGCGCAGCACGTCGAACTCGATCATGTCGACGCCGTGCTCCAGGGCGGCCCGGAAGCTCTCGAACGTGTTACCGGGCGCCACGTGGTCGGCGCCCTTGTGCCCTATCCGCTTCACGCCGGGCGGGTGGGCATCAGGCGCTCAGCGTCAGCCGCCGCGGGCCCTGCCGGAAGCCGAGCTCGATCAGGAGGGCACCCACGGGCGAGCCGATCACCGACTCGCCGTCGAAGCGCTCGATGCCGAGCCTCGGGAGCCGCCCGCGGCGAACCTCGTCCGAGATCGCCTCGAGCGCCGGCCGCAGCCAGGCCTCGTCCGGCTCCCTCAGGGGGAGGAGGCCCTTTCCGCCCCGTTCGACGTAGAGCGCGGGCTCCGCGTCGAGGGTGACCACGTAGGCGCCGGGGACCCGCGCCGGCCTTCGCCCGTGGTCGGCCTCCCTCCTGGGCCACGGCAGCGAGGCGCCGTAGGGGTTGCCCGGGTCGGTGGCGGCCACCACGAGCGGCCCCGCCGGCTCGTCGCTGCGCAGGCTCCGGAGGCGCTCCACGGCGGCGGGAAGGGCGAACTGCGCCCCGCCCAGGCCCTCGACGAAGTAACCCCGGCGCGCCGTGCCGAGCGTCTCGAGGTTGGAGAGCTCCCCGTAGAGCCCGGAGAAGCCGCCCGGGATGCCCTCGGCCAGCACGGTCTCGCGCGTGACGATCCCGTAGCGCTCGAGCAGCAGCTCGGCGACGGCGCGCACGCGCGGCCCATGCGGGGGCGCCTCCTTGAACAGGGCTTCGGTGAGCGACCAGCGCCCCTGCACCTGCGGAGCCTCGGGGCGACGCCGCCGCGCGAATCGCCTTCCCGAGCGCGGCTCGCGCCTTGCCAGGCTCAGGCGCGGTGCCCGCAGGGGCGCGAACGCGTCATTCGTGACCTCCCCGGCCCAGACCAGGTCCCAGAGCGCCTCCTGGAGCTCGAGTGGCTCGAGCTCCGCGATGTCCACCACGAGGTCGGTCCAGAACGCGGCGCCGGCGGCCAGGCGTGCGCGCAGCAGGTCGTGCGACGGAGCCTCCGGGCGTTCCTGCTTCGAGGCCGGGGGGCCGAGCCAGCGCGCGTCCTCGCGGAAGTAGAGCGCCACCTTCCCGGACCGGCGTCCGAGCGAGCCGGCGCCGACCCAGACGAGCTCGCCGCCCGCGCAGAGCTGGTCGATCCAGGCCGGGGAATATCCGCCGAGCCGGCGCGGCAGCACGTCGCGCTCCCAGACCTCCGGCGCCAGCGCCAGCCCCTGGAGCGGCACCAGCAGCTCTCGCAGCCGGTCCGGTCCCGCGCCTCCCGCGGGGGCCGCGTCGATTCCCTGCCATTCGGGCAGGAAGCGCGCCAGGGCCCGCTGCTCAGCGGGCTCCACCTCGCGGCGCATGGACGCGAGCGACGCGCGGCGCAGCCTGCGGAGGACGTCCGCGCTGCACCACTCGCGTCCGGAGCCGCCCGGCCGCAGCTCTCCGCGGATCAGGTCGCCGTCACGCACGAGCTCCCGCAGTGCGGGCTCGGGATCCACCCCGTAGCGGTCGGCGAGCTCGGGCGTCGTGAACGGCCCATGCGTGCGCGCATATCGGCGCAGCAGCCGCAGCAGCGGCTGCTCGACCTCCTCCAGAAAAGCGTCCGGGAGACCCCCCGGGGGGACCGCGCCCAGGGCGTCGCGGTAGAGGCCGGCGTCCTCGGCGGGGATCCAGCGCTCCTCGCCGCCGAGCCGGATCGTCACGGCCCGCCGCCCGCGCTGGAGCTCGGTGAGCATGCGCTGCGCCGAGACCGCTTCCAGGCAGCGTTCCTGCGCCTCCCCGGCGGTCAGGTCGCCAACTGCGCGCAGAACGTCGTGCAGCGTGTCCGCGTTGGCGGCCTTCGTGCGCTCGCTCCGACGCTGCAGGTCGGCTTCCACCTCGTCCAGCGCGGCCGGGTCGATCAGGTCTCGCAGCTCCTCCTGCCCGAGCAGCTCGCGCAGCAGCTCGCGATCCAGCGAAAGGGCGGCGGCGCGACGCTCCGCGTTCGGCGTGTCGCCCTCGTACATGTAGGTGGCGACGTAGTCGAACAGGAGCGAAGAGGCATACGGCGAGGCGCGCTGCGTCTCGACCTCGACCAGCGACAGCTCGCGTGTGTGGAGGCCGCGCAGGAGCTCCTCCAGGCCGGGCAGGTCGAAGACGTCGCGCAGGCATTCGCGGTAGGTCTCGAGCACGACCGGGAACTGGCCGTAGCGCTTGGCGACCTCGAGCAACGACTGGGCCTTCAGGCGCTGCTGCCACAGCGGAGTGCGCTTGCCGGGGTAGGCACGCGGGAGAAGCAGGGAGCGGGAGGCGTTCTCCCGGAAGCGGGCGCCGTAGAGCGCCGAGCCGGACAGCTCCCGCACCACGAGCTCCTCGAGCTCCTGGGGCTCGACCAGGACGAGCTCCGGGCTGGGCGGCTCGTCGGCGTCGGGAAGGTGGACGATGATGCCATCGTCCGACCAGATGGCGTCCGACTCGAGCCCGAACCGGTCGCGGATCCGGGCCGACAGCGCAAGCGCCCAGGGCGCGTGCACGCGCCCCCCGAACGGTGACAGGACGCACAGGCGCCAGTCGCCGATCTCGTCACGAAAGCGCTCGACCACGAGGGTGCGGTCACTGGGCACCACGCGGGTCGCTTCCCGCTGCTCGCGCAGGAAGGCCACCAGGTTGCGGGCCGCTCGGGGATCCAGGTCGTACTCGCGCGAGAGCTCCTCGGGCTCGCGCTCCACCGCCGTCCGCGCGAACTCCCCGATCGCCCGCCCCAGCTCCTTCGGACGGCCTATGCCCTCGCCACGCCAGAAGGGGACGGCCCCGGGCAGGCCCGGCGCCGGGGTCACGATCACGCGGTCGCGCGTGACCTCCTCGATGCGCCAGGTCGACGCGCCCAGGAGGAACGTCTGGCCAGGACGTGCCTCGTAGACCATTTCCTCGTCGAGCTCGCCCACGCGTCGGCCGTCGGGCAGGTGGACGCCGTACAGGCCGCGGTCCGGGATCGTGCCGGCGTTCGTGACCGCCAGCTGGAGCGCCCCGCGCCGGGCCCGGATCGTGTCCTCGAGCCGGTCCCAGACGATTCTCGGACGCAGCTCCGCGAACTCCTCGGACGGATAGCGGCCGTCGAGCATGTCGAGCACGCTGTCGAGCAGCTCTCGCGACAGCTCCGCGTACGGGTACGCCCGACGCACCAGCTCGTGCAGCTCCTGCGCCTTCCACTCGTCACCGGTCGCCGCCATGGCCACCACCTGCTGCGCGAGCACGTCCAGCGGGTTGCGGGGCACGACGGTCGGCTCGATGTCGCCCTCCCGCATGCGACGGGTGACGACCGCGCACTCGAGCAGGTCGGCCCGGAACTTCGGGAAGATCCGGCCCTTCGAGACCTCGCCGACGCTGTGCCCGGCGCGTCCGATGCGCTGGAGGCCGGCGGTCACCGACTTGGGCGACTCGACCTGGACGACGAGGTCCACTGCGCCCATGTCGATTCCCAGCTCAAGCGAGCTGGTGGCCACCAGGCAGGGCAGCTCGCCGGACTTGAGCAGGTCCTCCACCACGAGCCGCTCCTCGCGCGCCAGCGAGCCGTGATGGGCGCGGGCGATCTGGGGCGCCGGCTCCGACCCGTTCCCGGGGGAGGCCTCATCGGCCGCCAGCTCGTTCAGCCGCATCGCCAGCCGCTCGGCCCCGCGCCGGTTGTTCACGAAGACGATCGTGGAGCGGTGCTTGCGGATCAGCTCCAAGAGCTCGGGGTAGATCGCCGGCCAGATCGAGCGGGTTGTGGCGGCGCCATCGGCGTGGGATTGGAGCTCCGCGCTGGTGCTGTCGGGTGGGTGGGCGGAGGGTTCCTTCATGTCCTCGACCGGCACCTGGATGCGCAGGTCCAGCGGCTTCTGCCGGCCGGCGTCCACGACCTCGCACTCGCGCCCGGGCCCGACCAGGAAGCGCGCGACCTCGTCGAGCGGTCGCTGCGTGGCCGACAGGCCGATCCGCTGGAGGGAGCGCCCGGCAAGGTGTTCCAGGCGCTCGAGCGTCAGCGCCAGATGGGCCCCGCGCTTCGTCTGGGCGACCGCGTGGATCTCGTCGACGATCACCCACTCGGCGTCACGCAGGAACTCGCGCGCGCGAGAGGTGAGCATCAGGTAGAGCGACTCCGGCGTCGTGATCATCACGTCCGGCGGCTTGCGGAGCATCTGCTGGCGCTCCCGCTGCGGCGTGTCGCCCGTGCGGATCGCCACCTCGAGCTCGCCGCCGATGCCCCTGAGCGGCGCGCGCAGGTTCTTCTCCACGTCGTAGGACAGAGCCTTGAGTGGCGAGACGTACACGAGCCGCGTTCGGCGCGGGTCCGCGGGCTCCGCCCTGAGCCGGTCGAGGCCCCAGAGGAAGGCGGCAAGCGTCTTGCCGGAGCCCGTCGGCGCCGAGACGAGCACGTTGTGGCCCGCGGCGATCGCGGGCCAGGCGCCGGCCTGGGCCTCCGTGGGAGCCTCGAAGGAGCGCTCGAACCAGCCCCTTACCGGCCGGGTGAACGATGCGAGGGGGTCGGCGGACACGCGACCCACGAGCGTATCGCCCGAGGCCTACGCGATGGCCGGCGCGGCGTAGTCCGCCAACGCCATCACGGTCAGCTGCGGGTTCACCGTGATGGCAGAGGGAAAGACGCTGGCGTCGCAGACGAACAGGTTGTCGAAGCCGTGGACGCGCATGGTGGGGTCGACCACGCCCTTGTCGGGGTCGCGGCTGACGGCATTGCCGCCCTGCGGATGCGAGCTGTGGAGCTGGATGTCGGTGTTGTCCCTGATGGCCGAGTCGAGCTCGTCGAGCTGGTCCGGCTGGGTGAACTCGAAGTAGCGGTAGGTGGTCGGCATGACCCTCTGCGCACCGGCGGCCAGGAAGATGCGGCCGGCCAGCTTCAGGCCGGCCACGAGCCGGCGCAGGTCGTCCGGATGCGGCGCGTAGTCGAGCCGCATGCCCTTGCCGAACAGGCCCGGCCGCACCGAGGCGTTGCGCCGGGTGCCGATGACGGACCCGGCGGAGGCCATGTGGTCGTAGCGCAGCATGTTGCGGTAGTGGTCGGAGAACCAGCCCGGCATGAAGAGCGCCTGCGCGCCCACCGGGTTGAACCAGGTCTCGAGGACGAGCCCGGGCTCCCCGGGCGGGAGCAGGTAGTGCGAGATCTGGAGCCCGTCGTAGGACTGGAGGCGCTCGCCGAAGTCCGCGCTCAGTGGCGCGCCCATGTTGAAGCCCAGGCCCTTGCCGACGAGCGAGCCGCCGATTCCGCTGCGGCCGAGCAGCAGGCTCGAGCCGATCGCGCCCGCCGATGCGACGACCGTGTTGGCGGACACCCGCAGCTCACGGCCGTCCGAGAGCCGGCAGCGCACTCCGGTGGCCCGCCCGTTGCTCGTCTCGATCCGCTCGGCCCGACACTCGGCTAGCACCTGCACGGCATCCTCGCCATGCGCCCGCTGCGCGCGCGGGAGCGTCCAGTCGAGCATCGAGAGCTTCTTGCCGTACGCGCAGCCGATGTTGCAGTAGCCGCACCCCAGGCAGCCGTCGATGTTCGCCTCGACGACGTCGAGCTCTCCCGGCGGGCGGTCGAGCCCGAGGGCACGGGCCCCGTCGACGAAGCGCCTGCCGGACGGGTTGAGCGCGCCGTTCTCGGACTGGCGGCGGATGCGGAGCTCGTCCCGGAGGCGGGCGAACGACGCGGCCAGCCGGCCTGGGTCGAGGCCGGCGTCGAGCCCATCCTCGTCATTCCAGCGATCGAGCACTCGCTCCGGCAGGTCGAAGCAGACCGCGTTGTTCACGACCGTGGTCCCGCCCACGCACATTCCCTGAAGGACCTGGAAGCGCGCGTCGCTGGAAAGCTGCAGCCCGCCGTCCGCGAAGAGCGCCGAGAACTGCCGCCGCTCGTCCTCGGTGAACTGCGAGGGGTCGACGTGGCGGCCGCGCTCGAGGATCACGACCTCGCGTCCGGCCGCCGCCAGCCGGTCCGCCAGGATCGCGCCGGCCGCGCCGCTGCCCACGACGGCCACGTCGGCGTTCAGGGTGTCGCCGTCCACCTCCGACGGCGTCCGCGCCGCGACCGAGGGGCGGTCGTGCTGCACGCGCAGCATGTCGTGCTCGAAGCGCGGCCGCTCCGAGAACGGCACGTACCCTGCCGTGGCGGCCGTGCGGGGATCGGACCAGTAGCCGATGAACACGAGCTGTTGGGCCGCGAACAGCATCGACTGGACCGCACGCCTGATGAAGCCGGGCAGCCGCCGCTCGGTCACGTCGCGCAGGAAGCAGCGCTCGATGAAGGCCTTGCGGTGCGCGGGCGACATGATCGGCCAGGGCGGCCGCAACCTGACCAGCGGGTAGAAGGCGAGCGCCGTGAAGGCGAGCTTCGACTTCCACTTGTCCCGCGCGGTGAACGAGAACAGGTAGTCGTCGATTCCGCGCCCGACCTCCTCGGGCGAGAGGACCGCGTCGGCGGCCGGGATCAGCACCTCGGCGAGCGCCACCGCGACGCGGTGCTGGAGCGGCGACATGTAGCGAAGCCGATACCGGGCCCGGTTGGCTGCCCTGTAGAGGAGGCCCAGCCCAAGGACCGTGGAGCTCGCCAGCCCGAGCCAGATCCAGGCCAGGGTCTTGGCGGCCGGGACTCCGATGCCGACTGGGGCGCCGAACGATCCAGAGACACTGGAGACGTCGCCCAGGACCAGCATCGTGATGAGCGAGACCACGAGCAGCACGTGCCCCGCGACGACGACGAACACCGCCCAGCTGTGGCGGCGAACGTCGGCGGCCCCCGCGACGCAGAGGGCGAAGAACAGGCCGTCCTTGGCCACCGAGTTGGCGACGAAGGGGAACTCCGCGTGGCCGAGGACGCCCTGCAGCAGGTAGCCGACGCAGAGCCCGGCGAACATCACCGCGAAGCCCGCTAGCACGCGCTCCAGGCGCCGCTCCTCGGGGGTCAGCTCGCCGAGGACCGCTCGCTCCGTTGCGCCAGGCCCGCGGCCTCCAGCCCCTGCCGGCGGTCGTAGAACTCCTCGCAGCGAACTGCCTTGCCTCCCTCGAACGTGAAGACCTGAATCACCCGCTCCTGCACCTCGACGCCGCTGACCTCGCCGATGCCGAGGCGCCGGACGAACGCGGCCACCTTGTCGCCGGCGTCCATCAGCTCCTCGATTTCGATCTTCAGCTGGCCGAAGGCCTCCCGCCAGGCGTCCCAGTAGTGCTCCACGCCCTCGTGTCCGAGGTGGATCCCGGGGTCCGGGTCGTCCGGCGGAGTCCTCCACTGGAAGCCGGGAGCCATGTGCTCGAGTATCCACTCCCGGTCCCCGCGGTTCCAGGCCTCGTAACCCTGCCGCACGGTCTCCACGTTGCTGCCCGCCACCGTCCGAGTATCTCAGCGTCGACGGCCCGAGTCGAGTCCCCCGAGCTCGCGGGAGCGCGCCAGCACTGAATCCATCATCTCGCCGGTCAATTTGCCCGTGAACGTGTTCTGCTGGCTCGGGTGGTAGCTGCCGAGCAGGGCACGTCCGCTCGGCAGGCGTTCCTCGGCCTCATGGCCGAAGCGCGGTCGCGGCCGTACCCCCTCGATGCGCAGGGCGGCGTCCCAGGCATAGGCGCCGAGCGCGACGACCACGCGGATCTCCGGCATGAGCTCCCACTCGGCCTCGACATAGGGCAGGCAGTTGTCCCGCTCGGCCGGCAGCGGCTTGTTGGCGGGCGGGGCGCAGCGCACGGCCGCGCCCACGAAGGCTCCCTCCAGTCGGAGCCCGTCGCCTGGATGCACCGAGGTCGGCTGGTTCGCGAAGCCGGTGCGGTGCAGCGAGGCGAAGAGCCAGTCGCCGGAGCGGTCGCCCGTGAACACCCTGCCGGTGCGGTTGCCTCCATGAGCCGCGGGCGCGAGGCCCAGCACGTAGACACGCGCCCCCGGATCGCCGAAGCCGGGCACCGGCCGGCCCCAGTAGTCCTCGTCCGCGAAGGCCGCGCGCTTCTCCTGGGCCACCCGCTCGCGCCACTCGACGAGCCGCGGGCAGCGCCGGCAGCGCGTTACCCGCCCCTCGAGGCGCGCTAGGCCTTCAGCCGCTTGCCGGTCGTGAAGAGGTACTGCGCCCACCCGTAGGCCGGGACCGCCAGCGCCGTCATGACGGCCAGGCAGAGCCAGACGCTCACGTCGCTGTGGCCGAGAAAGCCGAAGCGCACCCCGTTCACCAGATAGAAGACGGGGTTCACGTGCGAGAGCTCGTGCCAGGGCGACGGCAGGAGGTCAACCGAGTAGAAGACCCCGCCGACGAACGCCAGCGGCAGGATCACGATGTTCTGGATGAAGGTGGTGTGGTCCCAGGTCTCGGCGTAGATCCCGACGACCACACCCAGCGAGCTGAACAGCACCAGGGCGAGGACGATCGCGGCGAGCAGCGCGAACGGCTGCTCCACCGGCACGCCGGTCAGGGGGATCGCGAGCGCGAGCAGGGCGGCGCCGATCGCCACCGCGCGAAAGACGCCGCCCAGCACATAGCCGAGGGTCATCTGCCAGGCGTGCATCGGCGCGGAGAGGACGTCGTGGATGTAGCGGTCGAACTTGGCCTGGAAGACCGAGGCGGAGTTGTTCGCGTAGGCGGCCTGGACGGTCGCCATCGTGATCAGCCCGGGGACGATGAAGACGCGGTAGTCCACGTCGCCGACGTGCTTGATCCGCCCCCCGAGCGAGAGCCCGAACACGAGGATGAAGAGGATCGAGGAGATGACCGGCGCCAGCACCGTCTGGGTCCAGACCTTGGAGACCCTGAGCCACTCGCGCCGCGTGAGCCACAGCAGTCCGCGCGCCCCGTTCACGAGAGCTCCATCGCCTTGATGTAGACGTCGGCCAGCGAGCCGGCGTCGTAGTGCTCGCGTAGACCGGCGGAGGAGTCGCGCGCGATCAGGTGGCCGTTGCGGATCAGGGCGATCTCCTCGCAGAGCTGCTCGGCCTCCTCGAGGTAGTGCGTCGTCAGCAGGATCGTCGTGCCGCCGCTGTGGAGCTCGCGGATGTATCGCCACAGCTCTATCCGCAGCTCGAAGTCGACTCCCGCGGTCGGCTCGTCCAGGATCACCAGACGCGGCGAATGCATCAGGGCGCGGGCGAGCAACAGGCGCCGGCGCTGGCCGCCCGACAGCCGGGGCGCGCGCACGTCGCGCTTCGCCCGCAGGTCGAAGATCTCGATCATCTCCTCGGCGCGGCGTTCTGCCTCCGCCTTGGACATCCCGAAGTAGCCGCCGTGGTAGACGAGCGTCTCGCGCACCGTCAGGAAGCGGTCGAGGTTGATGTCCTGCTCGGCGAGCCCGATCCACGAGCGAGCCTCGAGCGTGTTGGCCGGCTTGCCGAACACGAGCGCCTCGCCCTCGCTTATCCGGATCAGGTTGCAGACGGCGCTGATCAGGGTGGTCTTGCCGGCCCCGTTCGGGCCGAGCAGGCCGAAGAACGCCCCCGCCGGGATCTCGAGGTCGAAGTCCTCGAGCGCGAGCGTCCCGTCGTCGTAGCGCTTGGTCAGCCCGCGCAGCTCGAGGGCGGCTGGCGTCTCCCTGAACACCGGCCTGAGGCTAGCGCCCGTGCGCCCGCCGCCTGAGCCGCACGTGCATGTGGTCGTCGTGGAAGACGAGCTTGCGCACGACGCGACGCGGGCCGGTCAGGTGGGTGTGCGGCCCCACGAAGACGTATTTCGCCCCGGAGGCCACGAAGCGGTCGGCCAGGTCCTGTGCGAGCGCGGTGTCGATCTGGCGCACGCGGCTCGGGCGTCGCTCGCGCCGGTCGAGGCGCGGGTACCAGACGTCCACATCGAGGCCGATCTGATGCGAGGCGTGCCCCAACCCGCCGAAGCGCGGGCCGAAGCTCCCGCCGTGGCGGCGGCTGATGTCGCCGACGCCGACCCGCGGCGCATCCGGGTTGTCCTCGCGGTACTGGCGGGTAACGCGCAGCAGCGTGCAGATCAGCCGGTCGTGCCCGAAGCGCCGCCAGGCGCGGTTCGGACGGTGCTTTCGGATCGGATCCCAGGTGAAGAAGTTGATCCCCTCGGCGGGCAGGAGCACGCCGCGCACCAGCCGGCCGCGCCACGGCAGGCCGACCGAGCGGGAGCGGTGCCAGCGCAGCGGCGGGAACGAGGACTCGAGGCATGGCTGCGGCTGCAGCGGAGGCGGAGGCGGAGGCGGTGGCGGATCGGTCGCCCGCGCCGCGCCGGCGGTCAGCGTGACGAGCAGCAGTCCGACGATGAGCGGTCGGGCGGGCAGCGCCCGAACGAGGCTAGCGTCCCGATGACAGCGGCCGGCCGTAGTGGCGCTCGTAGTAGGCGCGGTACTCGCCGCTCCTGATCGGCTCCCACCACCAGTCGTTCTCGCGGTACCAGGCCACCGTGCCCTCGATCCCTTCCTCGAAGCGCACCTGGGGCCGCCAGTCGAGCTCGGAGCGGAGCTTCTCGGACGACAGCGAATAGCGTCGATCGTGACCGGGGCGGTCGGTCACGTGCTCGATCAGCGACTCGTCGCGGCCTGTGAGCTCGAGGATGCGCCGCACGACCTCGACGTTCTCGAGCTCATCGGGCCCGCCCGCGTTGTAGGCCTGACCCGGGCGCCCGCCCAGCAGCACCTCGTGGATGGCGCGGCAGAAGTCCTCGACGTGCAGCCAGTTGCGCACCTGGCGGCCGTCTCCGTAGACCGGCAGGGGGTCGCCGTGCAGGGCGTTCAGGACGCACAGCGGGATCAGCTTCTCCGGATGCTGGCGCGGCCCGTAGTTGTTGGAGCCGCGGCAGACCACGGCCTCCACGCCGTGGGTGTACGCGTACGCCGACACCAGCAGGTCGCCCCCGGCCTTTGTTGCGGAGTACGGAGACGAAGGATCGAGGGGCGACTCTTCGCTGAACGAGCCGGAGGCGATCGAGCCGTAGACCTCGTCGGTCGAGACCTGCAGGAAGCGCGGCACGTCGAGCTCGCGAACCGCATCGAGCAGCACACCGGTTCCGATCACGTGCGTGCGCGCGAAGGCCTCCTGGTCGGCGATCGAGCGGTCCACGTGCGACTCGGCGGCGAAGTTCACGACCGCGTCCGCTCCGCGCATGGCCTCGCGCACGAGCTTCGGGTCCTCGATCGCCCCAACGACCAGCTCCACCTCGAGCCCGTCGAGGTTCTCCCGCCGTCCGGCGTAGGTGAGCTTGTCGAGCACGAGCACCTCGTGCTCGCCGCGGACGAGCCGCACGTACTGCGAGCCGATGAATCCGCAGCCTCCCGTGACCAGCAGCTTCACGTCGCGACCCTGCGCTCGGCGAGGTAGGCGGCCAGCCCCTCCTGCCACGGCGGCAGGCGCATGGCCTGGCCGGCGAACTCGGTGTCGAGCGGTGCGAAGGCGGGCCGGGGGGCCGGCTGGCCCAGCTCGTCGGTCGTGCACGACAGCACGCGGCAGTCTGCCCCCGCCTGTCGGAAGATCTCCTGGGCGAACTCGTACCACGAGCAGTGGCCCGAGCCCGCTATGTGGTGCACCCCGTAGGCGCTCGTCTCGGCGAGCCTGACCAGCGCCTCCGCCAGATGCACGGCGTACGTGGGGCAGCCGACCTGATCCCGCACCACCACGACCTCGTCGAGCTCGTCCGCGAGGCCGAGCATCGTGCCGACGAAGTTGGGTCCGTGCGCGCCGAACAGCCACGCCGAGCGCACGACGAAGTGGCGCGGGTTGCCCGCGACCGTGGCCTGTTCCCCGGCGAGCTTGGAGCGCCCGTAGGCGGACAGGGGGTTGGGCGCGTCGGACTCCACGTACGGCTCGCCCTTCTCGCCGTCGAAGACGTAGTCGGTCGAGACGTACACGACCCGGGCGTGGTGCTCGGCGGCCGCGCGCGCGACGTGTCCGGCGGCCTCGCCGTTCACGCGCATCGCCAGCTCGGAGTCGCTCTCCGCGCCGTCGACGTTCGTGTAGGCGGCGCAGTTGATCACGACCTCGGCCGCGTGCTCGGCAACGGTGTCGAGCACGGCGCGCGCATCGGTCACGTCGACCTCGTCGATGTCGAGCCCCGCGACCGCGTGGTTGACGTACCGCGCCGCCCGGAGCACGTCCTGTCCGAGCATGCCGGCGGCCCCGAGAACCAGGAGCTTCACCGCCCGCAGCCTAACGGCCTACAGGATCTGGATCTCCGCGTTGTCGCCCACCACGAAGCGGTACGCCTTCGGCAGCGCGGGGCCGCGCCCGACCTGCACGTTGCGGCCGATCAGGCTGGCTTCGATGCGGTACTCGAGGTCGCGGATGGCCGAGCCCGCCAGCACGATCGAGTGCTCGAGCTCGGCGCGGTCGATCACCACGTCCTCGCCGATGGCCGTGTAGGGGCCGATGTAGGCGTCGCTGATCCGCGCTCCGGCGCCGACCACGGCCGGGCCGCGCACGGTGGTCCGCTGCAGCAGCGCGCCTGCCTCGATCGCGACCCGCCCCTCGACGCGCGAGTCCACCAGCTCGCCGTCCAGGCGCTCCTCGATGTCGTCGAGGATCAGGCGGTTGGCCTCGAGCATGTCCTGCACCTGTCCCGTGTCCTTCCACCAGCCGTGCACGATGTGGGGATCGACCCGCCGGTCGTGGTCCACGAGCCACTGGATCGCATCGGTGATCTCGAGCTCGTGGCGCCAGGAGGGCTCGATCGCCCGGGCGGCCTCGAACACAGAGGGGGTGAACATGTAGACGCCAACCAGAGCCAGGTCCGTGCCGGGCTCCTCGGGCTTCTCGACGAGTCGCGCCACGCGGCCGTCCTCCAGCTCCGCGACGCCGTAGTGCTCGGGGTCCGGGACGGGCGTGAGCAGTATCAGGGCGTCCGGCCGGTCTGTGCGAAAGGTCTCGACCAGCTCGCTGATCCCGTCGCGCAGCAGGTTGTCCCCCAGATACATCACGAACGGCGTCTCCCCGAGGAACTCCTCGGCCGTGAGCACAGCGTGCGCGAGCCCGCGCGGCTCGTCCTGCTCGATGTAGGTGAGCTCGAGGCCGAAGCGCGAGCCGTCGCCCACAACCTCGCGGATCTCGCCGCCCGTCTCCGGGGCCACGATCACCCCGACGTCGCGGATGCCGGCGGCGGCCATCGCCTCGAGCCCGTAGAAGAGCACCGGCTTGTTGGCGACGGGCACGAGCTGCTTCGCGCTCGTGTGGGTGATCGGGCGCAGGCGCGTGCCCTTGCCGCCGGACAGGATCAGCCCCTTCAACTCCCGCATTAGTACCGGCCGCCGAGCTTCCGGTGGTCCCAGCTCACGATTCGCCGCGGGCGGAAGTGGAGGCCGACGCGCTTCTCGGCCTGCTTGCGGAACGCCTGCTTCATCTCCTCGGACCCGCCCCCGTAGCGCTCGGCCAGTGCCAGCCCGTACTCGACGACGCGCTCCGTCTCGCGCTCGACCTCCACGTCGCACTCCATCATCACGCCGCGCAGCTCCTCGTACTTCACTCCGTCCTCGATCGCGGCGGTGGCCCGCGGGTCGCGCTCCAGGTTGTGGGTCTTCTGCGACTTCGCATATGTCCAGCCCCGCAGCTCGAGGCCCTCGGGGACGTACCAGAGCGGGACCACGTGGGGGAGCCCGCGCGCGCCGACGGTCGCGCACTGCATCACCATCCGCTCAGCGAGGAACGCGCGAATCTCCTCGTCGGTCATTCTGATCTGGTCGCGGACCGACGGCATGGGGCGCGGCGGCGGCTCGGCTAGCGGCGGGCGCGCTGGGGAGCGAGCTGCTCCGCGGCTTGGAGCACCGCCTCGCGGGCATCCTCGGGCTCGAGGACCACGGCGTCTCCGGCCTCCTTCAGGATCTCGCGCGCGAGCCACTCGCTGCCCGCGAAGTGGCGCTCCGCGATCACCGCGCCATCGCGCAGCTCCTGGACGACGCGCTTGTCCTCGCGCGCCCAGCGGGCGCGCTCGGGCGAGATCCAGATCCGGGCCACCTGCGGCGACTCGACCTCGCCCGTGGCGAGCCACGGCGCCTCGGGCTCGATGCCCTCCCGCGGCTCGAAGCCATCGTCGAGCAGCTCGACCGACTTGATGCGATCGAGCCGGTAGGAGCGCGAGGCGTCCTTGTCGAGGTCCCAGCTGTGCACGTACCAGCCCTCCTGGCCGTTCATAAGCTTGTAGGGCTCGACGGTCCGCTTCGTGAACTCGTCCTCGTTCTCCTTGTAGTACTCGAGCCGCAGCAGGCGCGAGTCCGCGATCGCACGGCTCACCACCCTGGCGATCTCCGAGTCGTCGCCCTTGGCGGTGGTGATCTGGAGCCCCTCCTCGGCCGGATCGTGTCCGAGGGTGTCGACGATCCTCTTGCGCGCGGAGGCCAGCGAGCCCTCGGGCAGGTGCTCGCCGATCAGGTCGATGGCGGCCACGAGCGCCTTGGCCTCCAGCGGCAGCATCCGCGCCGGGCGCGCGAAGTTGTCGCCATAGGGCTCCGGATCCACCTCCACGACGTTGCCCTGGATCTCGGCGTAGAGGACGTAGCTGCCGCCGCCGAAGTTCACGACGTTCAGCACGTCGATGTCCTGCCGCAGCTCCTGGCTCGACAGGTGCAGCCGCTCGCAGAGCTCGTCGACCTCCAGCTTGCGCGCGTCCCGGGCGGCGTCGATCAGCATCTTCGCGAGCGTCACGAGCCGGGCGAAGCGCTCGGGACGGATCGGCGAGTCGCCGTCATCCTCGACATCCCCGTTCTGCTCCGGCGCCTTGCGGCGCCTGGCGGGCGGCGACAGCTCGAGCGGCGTGGAGTGCAGGTCCGCGATCGACGCGAGCCGCTCCTCCATCTCGCCGACCAGCTCCGGCGGGCCGAGGATCCGGGCTCGCGGCCCCAGGCCTAGCACCCAGGCGATCATCTGGCGTGGGTCGGCGTACTCCGTCTCGAACACGATGCCGTCGTCGGGGGCGTCCTCGACCTCCTCGGACGGCGTGGTGGTGCCCGCCTGGCCGAAGTGGCGCAGCGCCAGCCAGTCGATTCGCTCGGAGAGCCAGATGCGCGCGCTGCCGACCGTGTCGCCGAGCTGCCAGTCGGTCCGTTGTGCATAGTCGCGAGGGTCGAAGCGCTCCGGCTCGGGCCGGTTGAAGTCGTGCTCGGCCTTGGAGGAGTAGCCCACCTTCCCGCGGATGCGCGAGACGCGAAAGACCCGAACGTCGTCGCGCTCGTGGCTGTAGCCGATCAAATAGAACTGCCCGCCGCGGTAGAGCAGGTGATAGGGGTCGACCTTGCGCGACTCCTCCGCGTCGCGGCCGATCGTGTAGTAGTCGAAGACGATCGTCTTGCGGCGGAAGATCGCGGTCTCGATCTTCGACAGCCGTTGGGAGAGGTCGCGACCACCGGCGCCCGCCGTCATCGTCAGCGTGACCGAGCGCTCCTCGGGCGCCCCCAGTGGAGACGGCTTGCCCCACGAGAGCTGCTGGAGCGCCAGCCGCAGCGGCTCGGCGTACGCGAACTTGCCGTCGAGCAGCGTCAGCGCCGTGCGCAGCGCGCCCAGCTCCTTGCTCGTGAACTCGATTGCGGGCAGGTAGAAGTTCTCGGGCGGCAGCGAGTAGTTCTCGGCCTCGTAGTAGCCCTCAGCCGGCTTGTCGACCTTGAGCTGGATGCCAAGCGACTCGAGCTCGGCGCGGTCGGCGTAGAAGCGGCGGGCGAAGGCCTCGTCGTTCATCTGCGAGTAGCCCTCCACGTCCTGCTTGATCTCGAGCGCGGAGACCGGCCGCCGCTCCGCCATCAGGAACGAGATCAGCGACAGCTGCCGGATGAGCTTCTCGGTGTCCTTCGCCATGCGTCACGAGGATAAGACGGAAACCCGCCGGGGTACGGCCCCCCTGCCGTCGCTGACCGCTATTTGCGGGGTGAAGCCCGCTCGCTAAGCGGCTTCGCCCGGGGCGAAGTAGGCGGCGGCCGAGATGCCTCGATCGAAGCCCGACCAGCGCTCCCCGTCGGCGAGCGCCTTCTGGAGCCGGTCGTAGCTGCCGAGCGTGCCGCCCAGGTTGTCGATCATGTGGACGAGGGTGGCCTCGCGCGTGCAGGGCACGACCGGGCTCCCGTGCTCGAGCTTGCCGTGGTGCGACAGGATGATGTGCAGCACCGCCTGGGCGCACTCGGCCGGGAACCCCTCGATCGACTCGATCTCGCGCCGGACCGTGTAGTAGCCGAGCGGTATCTCCGCCAGCAGCTTGCCGGCGTCGGTGAGCTCGATCGCGCCGTTCACCGCGGCGTACGCCTCGACCTTGCCTATGTCGTGCAGGAGCGCTCCCGTGACCGCCACGTCGCGGTCGATCCCCGGGAAGGTGGCGGCCATCGCGCTGACGCCCTGGGCCACTGACAGGCAGTGCTCTAGCAGTCCGTGGCGGTAGGCCTGGTGGTAGTACTTCGCCGCCGGCGCCTGATGCCAGCGGTGGCCGATCTCGGTGGTGGGGGAGATCAGCCGCCCGAGCAGCTCGCGCAGGTACGGGCGCTGCACGGTGTCGATCAGGTCCTCGAGATCCGCCGCCATCTTGTCGTAGGTGACGGGCGGTCCCTCCAGCAGGTCGGCGAGCTCGTATTCGCCCGCCGCGGCGGTGCGCACCCCGCGCAGCTTCAGCTGCCGGCCGTAGCGGTCGTGGATCGAGAAGCGCCCGCTGGCGTGGACAACCGCCCCGGGCTCGCAGGCCGCCGCCGCCTCCGTCGCTCCGTCCCACGCCACGGCCTGGAGCGAGCCCGTCACGTCCCCCAGCTCCAGGCGCAGGAACGGGTCGCCGTTGCGGGTCTCGGCCAGCTTGCGCTCGCGCACGAGGAAGACCGTGTCGACGTCCTGACCGTCCTGGAGATCGCGTACGAAGATCTTGCTGGCGGTGAGCGTGGGCTGCTCCATCGGAGCGCCCAAGGTAGATCGGCTCTCGGACGGGATAGGGTCCATTCTCGTGCGGTCGTCGTTCCCTATAAGGGCCTGACATGGCGGTTCTCGTCGGGGGCGGGACGGGCGCGCTCGGCGGGGCGGTGGTGCGCGAGCTGCTCAACTCGGGCCGCGCCGTGACGACCACCTGGCTCGTGGATCGCGAGCGCGATCGGATCGAGGCGGAGCTCGGCGACCGCGTCTCGCTCGTGCAGGCCGACCTGCTGGACGAGGGCGGCGCCCGAACGGCGGTCGACTCGGTCGAGGACCTGGAGGCGGTCGTGAACCTCGTCGGGGGCTTCGCGTCCGGGCCGAAGGTGCACGAGACCGAGCCGGACGACTTCGATCGCATGGTCGCGCTGAACCTGGCGCCCAACTTCCTGCTCGCGCGGGCGGCGATGCCCCGGCTCGTGGAGGGCGGTGGCGGCGCCTTCGTGGCGGTGTCCGCGCGCGCCGCGCTCAGCCCGTTCCCCGGCGCGGCGGGCTACGTGACCGGCAAGGCGGCGGTGCTCGCGTTCATCCAGGCCCTCGACACCGAGTACCGCGACGAGGGCGTGCGCTGCAACGCGATCCTGCCCAGCGTGATCGACACGCCCGCCAACCGCGCGGCGATGCCGGACGCCGACGTGTCGAAGTGGGTGACACCCGGGGAGATCGCCCGGGTGGTCCGCTTCCTCGTGTCGGAGGAGTCGGCGCCCGTGAGCGGAGCGGCGGTGCCCGTCTACGGCCGGGCCTGACGGCCGCCGTAATAGGCGATCGCACGGCGACCCAGCCGCTTGGTGGCGCCGCCGTTCTGGAGCGCGCCGATGGGCGCCCCGATCAGCGGGACCAGGCGGCCGGCAGAGCGCTCCGCGGCCTGCCGTCCGGCGAAGCGCAGCAGTCGGTTGAACAGGGTCCTCTCCTGCCCGCCGCTCAGGCCGCGCTCGACTGTCGCTCGGGCCAGCGACTTGCCCGTGCCGTCCAGGGCCTCCCGGGCCTGCTCGGGGGTGTCGTAGAAGCCGGTCAGGGTCAGCAGCTCGGCGGGGCGCATGGGGTCCGTCGGGTCGTGGCCGTAGGCCGCCGCCACGTGGAAGACCATGCCGCTCTGGACCCAGCCGAGCGCCACCAGATCGGGCACGGCGGTCACGAAGCCGCCCAGGCCGAGCGCGCCGCCCTCGAGCCGCGCCAGGCGGACGTGCTTTCGGACGGCTCGGCGCGCGGCTCGCTTGCCCTGCCCCGCGCCGGAGGCCCAATGGGCGGCCTGGGCGCCGAAGCGGTCGGCGGCAGCCAGGGCGATGTGCTCCGGAGCGCGCTCGGGCTGCGCGCGGATGCGCTGCCAGAGGGAGCGGGGGACGATCCGGGTGTCGAGGTCTGCGGCCAGTTTCACGCCTCCGTGCGCGTGGTACAGGAAGGGTATGGCTACAGAGACGACACGCGGACAGGGAATTCTCGGCGATGACATGGCGCAGGAGCGCGAGCAGCTGATCGGGCTGCTGACCCAGGCCTACTGGATGGAGGTCGAGACGGTCATGAGCTACCTGGCCAACTCGATCAACCCGGACGGGGTGCGCGCCCAGGAGATCATCGAGTCGCTCGAGCAGGACGTGCAGGAGGAGCTCGGCCACGCGCGCCAGTTCGGCGAGCGCATCAAGGAGCTCTACGGCGTGGTGCCGGGCTCAGTCGACTTCAGCGCGGAGCAGTCCTACCTCCAGCCGCCGGAGCACCAGACCGACATCGTGCACGTCATCAAGGGCGTGATCGAGGCGGAGAGCGGCGCCATCGAGCACTACAACCGCATCATCGAGTTCTGCGAGGGCAAGGACTGGGTGACCCAGGACATGGTCATCGCGATCCTGCACGACGAGGAGGGCCACCGCCGCCTGTTCGAGGGCTTCCTGCGCGAGTACAAGGCCGAGGGCCTGGCTTAACGGGCCACTTCGCCGCCGCTACCATCGCGGCGCGCGGCGAGGTAGCTCAGTTGGTAGAGCACACGACTGAAAATCGTGGTGTCGCCGGTTCGATTCCGGCCCTCGCCATCTCGCGGCTGCGGCGCATCGCCTGGCGGCGTCCTCGGTCGCTCGCGTGCTCGCGCACGCTCCGCTCCCTGCGTCCTTGCCAGCCGGGCGCCTCGCCGTGAGCTGGCGAGGGCTGCGCCCTCGCCGCCCCCAAGGGGCCGGAGTCCCGGCGCCACTCTCATCGGCATCTCATCTTTCCGGTGGAAGAGTGAGCGGATGCATGTCAATCGGCACCCGAGCGGCAGCGCCCTGCCGCAGGCGGGGAGGAGGTTGAAGTGGGCCTTGTGGGGGATCGCCGCGCTGCTCCCCGCGTTGCTGTTCGCCGCTCATCCGCTGCTAACGCTGTTCGAGGAGAACGAGACCGAGCTGCCGCTGGCCGTCATTTGGCAGCCGCTCGGGATCACCCTCGCCGTGACGGTGGCCCTATACGGCGTCCTGGTGCTGGTCACGAGGAGCTGGACGAAGGCCGGCGCCCTGACCGCTCTGGTCGTCGTGTGGTTCTTCTACTGGGACACCTTCAAGCACGACCTCTCCGGACTCCACCTCAGTGGCGGTTTGACGCTCGCGCTTTGGCTCGTGCTGTGCGCCACCGCGGCGGTCGCCATCGCGCTTGCGCGTCGCGGCCTCGGCACCGTGATGCTCGGGGCCGGCGTCGCCGCCGTCGTCCTCACGCTGTCGCCCGCGCTCAAGGTCGCGAGCTATCAGCACAGGCACCCCGCGGTGCGAGCCTCCGATCCGCGGCTCTGGGCGACCGACCCGCTGCCGGCCCCCAGGACGGCAGTGAAGCGGCCCGACATCTACGTGATCGTCCCGGACGACTACGCGCGCGCGGACGTCCTCAGGCGTTACTTCCACTACGACAACAGCGCCTTCGAGGCCCAGTTGAGACGGCGCGGCTTCACGATCTCCGAGGATGCCCGCAGCCCGTACTCCGACAGCGAGTCGAACATCGCGGCTGAGCTCAACATGGGCTACCTCGAGGGCCTCGGAAGGGTCCTGGGGAAGAAGTCGCAGGACGTTCGCCCGCTGAAGACGCTGATGGAGTCCAGCCGCGCATCGCGGTTGGCGAAGTCACTCGGGTATCGGCACGTCCATCTCGACAGCGACGAGGTCACGTTCGCCGCCGGCAACCCCGATATCTCCTCCGTCGCGACACCGGACAGCTTCCCGAGCCTCTGGCTTAGGAAGAGCGTCCTTCGCGAGATCGGAGGGCGCTTCGGCTTCGACGACGGCGCTCAGGACGAACGCTTCCGACGGAACTACCGCTCATCCTTCTCACGGCTGGACTCGGTGCCCGGCCAGCGCAGCCCGAAGCTCGTCGTGTTCCACACCCTGCTGCCGCACGACCCCTACATCTTCGGAGCACGAGGGCAGGCGGTCACCTTCCCGAGCACCTCAGACGAGGTCATCCACTCACGGCTCGGGATGCGCTACTACCTCCCTCAGCTGAGGTACCTCGAGGGCAAGCTCCTCCATACCGTCGACACGATTCGGAGGCACTCGAAGGACGCGGTGATCGTCCTCCAGGCCGACGAGGGCTTCGAGTCGGGAGACAAGACGTTCGACGAGCCGACGGTCCTGGACATCCGGGTCAAGGGCTTGCTTGCCTTCTCGCTTCCGGGCGTCAGCGGAGTGCGGCCGCCCCGGCCGCCCAACACCGTGAACACGTTGCGCTACGTCTTCAACAAGCTCTTCGGCACGCACTACCGCATGCTGCCGAGCACGAGCGCCCCGGACGGCGACTACCCCTACCAATGGGAGCGACTGCGCGTTCGGTGAGCCCGCGCAGCGCGCGGCTCAATGCCATCGCTGCTGTCGGCGCATCGCCTGGCGGCGTCCTCGGTCGCTCGCGCGGGCTTCGTCCCCGCTGAGGTCCTGACGTGACGCTCGCATACGCTCCCCACCCGTGTCCGATGCCACGATCGTGGACGCCGGTGGCCGCGAGCTGCGCGTGTCCAGCCCCGACCGCGTGATCTTCCCGGCGACAGAGCGCACCCCCGCGGTCAGCAAGCTCGACGTCGTCAATTACTACCTCGCCGTCGGGGAGGGCATCATGCGCGCGCTCGAGCGACGGCCGACCACCCTCGAGCGCTGGCCGAAGGGGGTTCACCCCGGCTTCGTCCTCTCGACGCGCGAGAAGGGCGGCGGCGATGCGTTCTTCCAGAAGCGCATCCCACGCGGAGCTCCGGACTACGTGGAGACCGCGCGAATCCAGTTCCCATCAGGCCGCCACGCCGACGAGATCTGTCCCACCGAGGTCTCGGTCGTCGGCTGGGCCGCCCAGATGGGCACGATCACGTTTCATCCCTGGCCGGTGCGTAGCGACGACGTCGACCACCCGGACGAGCTGCGGCTGGACCTGGACCCGCAGCCGGGCACCGACTTCGATGACGCTGTGAGAGTCGCCGCCGAGGCGCGCGCGCTCCTCGACGAGCTCGGCTGCGCAGGCTTCCCGAAGACATCGGGAGGCCGCGGCGTCCACATATACGTCCGGATAGAGCGGCGCTGGACGTTCACGGAGGTCCGACACGCCGCGATTGCGTTCGGACGCGAGCTCGAGCGGCGGCTCCCCGGTCAGGTGACGACGAAGTGGTGGAAGGAGGAGCGCGGCGAGCGGATCTTCGTCGACTACAACCAGAACGCGCGAGACCGCACCATCGCGTCGGCCTACAGCGTTCGGCCAAAGCCCGGCGCCCCGGTCTCGGCGCCGGTGACCTGGGACGAGCTCGCCGAGGTCGCCCCCGAGGACTTCACCGTGGCGACGATGCCTTCCCGCTTCGCCGAGTTGGGCGACCGCCACGCCGCGATCGACGACCGCGCCCACTCGCTCGAGCCGCTGCTGGACATGTTCGAACGCGACGAGGAGGGCGACATGCCCTACCCGCCCGACTACCCCAAGATGCCGGGCGAGCCGAAGCGCGTCCAGCCCTCGCGCGACCGCGACAGGCCTGCCTGAGAGCCGCCACCGCGGGCGCGTCAGGGCGACTGCGGCAGCTTGGCCGCCCCGCGCTTTCGCACCGGCCGCGACGGCGGCGGCACGACCGGCCCGATGTCTCCGTCGGGCGCCTCGTCGAGGTCGACAATCACCGGCGCGTGGTCGCTCGGCCCGCTCCCCTTGCGGGCCTCTCGGTCCACCCATGCCGCCTGGACGCGGCTCGCGACCGGCGCGCCGGCCAGGACCAGGTCGATCCGCATGCCGAGGTCCTGATGGAACATCCCGGCCCTGTAGTCCCAGTAGGTGAACACGCGCTCGCCCGGCCAGCGGTCGCGCACGACGTCCCGGAGGCCGAGCGCCTGTAGCTCCGCCAGGGCCTCGCGCTCGGCCGGCGTCACGTGCGTCTGCCCGATGTACGCGTCGGGATCGAACACGTCGTCGTCCGTCGGCGCGATGTTCATGTCGCCGCACACGATCGCGGCCTCAGGACCGTCGGCGACCATCTCCCGAAGCGACGCCATCCAGGCCAGCTTGTAGCGGTAGTGCTCGGAGTCCGGAATGCGTCCGTTCGGCACGTAGACCGAGACCACCCGGATTCCCTCGCACGTGGCGGACACCGCGCGTGCCTCGGGATGCGGGAAGCCCGGCGCGCCGTCGCCCAATCCGATCGTCACCTCGTCGAGCCCGACGCGCGAGAGGATGGCCACCCCGTTCCACGTCGCCTCACCATGAGCGGCGACGGCGTAGTCCCGCTCGGCGAGCTCATCAGCCAGCAGGTCGTGGAACGCGTCGTCGGCGAGCTTGGTCTCCTGGAGGCAGACGACGTCCGGCCGCCGCTTGTCCAACCACGGCAGCAGCCGCGGCACGCGCTGCTTGACCGAGTTGACGTTCCAGGTCGCGATGCGCACCGACTGCACGGTAGCTCCGCCACCCGAGCGTCAGCGTCGACCCGCGAGCGGAGCTACGTACACGAGCGATGGGTAAAGACGGCCGGTCCGCGCGCGACAAGGCCGCCTTCCGGGCCTCGACGACCAGGTAACCCGTCAGGTCAGCGCCGCCGCCCATAAGCTGTGGGCGTGGGGATCGAGGAGACTCTGACGCCCAAGGTGCTCGCGCTGCATCAGCGGCTCTACATGGGCACGGACGGCCGCGTCGGCCACAACATGCTCGGGGTCCCGAGTCTGCTGCTGCGGACGACCGGGCGCCGCTCCGGGGCGACCCGGACGAACGCGCTCATCTACGCCCGCAGCGGCGACGACTACCTCGTGGTGGCGTCGAACGGCGGGGCCGATCAGGCGCCCGCCTGGCTGCACAACCTGCGCGCGAACCCGGACGTCGAGTTCCAGGTCGGGCGCGAGCGCCGCAAGGCCCGGGCCAGGGTGGTCGAG
This sequence comes from Thermoleophilaceae bacterium, assembly GCA_046262995.1. GTDB lineage: Bacteria > Actinomycetota > Thermoleophilia > Solirubrobacterales > Thermoleophilaceae > JBHELQ01. Next base: position 31,858 of record JBHELQ010000086.1, on the reverse strand, counting down.
CCGTCGGACCCCGACTTCGAGCCGCTGTGGCGGGTGGTCAACGAGAACAACCGCGACCGCTACAGCGCCTACCAGCAGAAGACCTCGCGGCCGATCCCGGTCATCGCCATCAGCCCGAGCGCTCTCCCGTGACCCGATTGAGGTAGCAGGCGGCGCGAAGCCGGTCGCTACACTGCCGCGCCCGATGCGCCGCCTCGCCTTCGCGCTCACGAGCATCTGCCTGGCCCTGCTTCCCGCCTGCGGAGGGGGCGGTTCCAGCGCTCCGCTCGACGACGCGCTCGGCTACCTCCCGAAGGACGCGCCGTTCGTCGTCACCGTGGACACCGACGTCGGCGGCGGTCAGTTCAAGACGCTCGGGCGGCTGGTGAGGCGATTCCCCTTCGGGGAGCAGGCGGGCGAGAGGCTGAAGCGGGAGCTCGAGGGCGGCGGCAAGCTCGACTTCGACCGCGACGTCAAGCCGCTGCTCGGCAATCCATTCGTCGTGGGATCCGCGAACGGGCGCTCCTTCCTCGGCGGGGCGGCGAGTGACAGCTTCGTCGCCGCGGTCAAGACGAAGGACGGCGACAAGCTGAAGGACCTGGTCAAGCGCGAGGGCGCCAGGAAGCAGGGGGAGAAGAACGGCGCCACGATCTACCGCGACGACCAGGGCGGCTACCTCGCGGTCGAGGGCGACGTGCTGGTGCTCGCCGGCTCGCGGGAGCTGCTCGAAGCGGCGCTGGCGCGCAGGGACGGCGACCGGCGCCTCGACGAGAAGGCCTTCTCCGGTGCGATGGCCGGCCTTCCCTCGCAGGCCCTCGTGCGGGGGTACGTGAACGCGCGTGGGCTCCTGCGGGCGCGCTCACAGGGCAGGCAGGCGCTCGGGGTCCCGTGGGTCGCGGCGTTGCGCGAAGTCGCGTTCAGCGCGCGAGCCGAGAACGACGGTCTCGACGTGGACTTCAACGCGAGGACCGATCCGGCCAAGCTCAGCTCGGACCAGCTGCCTCTCGCCGAAGGCGATCAGGCCCCCGCGGTCCTGCGCCGGCCGGGCGAGGTCGCCATCGGGGTGCGCGACCCCGGACAGGTCGCCGACTTCATACTCTCCGCCGCGCGCAGCTCCAACCCTCGCTTCGAGGCGGGCAGGGCGCAGCTCGAGAAAACCGTCGGAATAGATCTCAAGCGCGACCTGATCGACCAGCTGTCGGGCGGCGCTTCGTTGAACCTGAGCGCCGGCGGCCAGTTCGGGCTCCGGGCGGACGTGCGCGATCCGGTCGCCTTCAAGCGGACGCTCCGCAAGCTCGCCGCCGCGCTGCCGCGCTTCGCCAAGAGCACCGGGGCCGGAACCGTCGGGATCGCCAAGCCGAAGCGGGGCGAGAACTTCTACGCCATAGCGCGCCCGGACGGGAAGAGCGTGGTGTTCGGCGTGGTCGGTCGCGTCCTGGTGGCCTCTACGAGCCCGGCGCGCGCGGGCCGCCTCGCCGAAGGCCGGCCGCGCGCCGTCCCCGGAGCGCGGGGGTCCTTCGTGCTGGACGTCGACGCGCAGAAGCTCGCCACCGACATCGTGAAGCGCTTCGCCCCGCAGCTCGGCCTCGGCAGCGCCCTGTTCACCTCGCGGCTGGGTGAGCTGACCGGGTCCGCGTCCTCCGGGAAGGACGGCGTGCACGGCCGCCTGAAGCTCGGGATCGACTAAGCGCTCGCGAGACCCGGTCTCAGGACCAACGGTCCCAGCGCCGGAGGAACGGCAGCGGGTCGATCGGATGGCCGCCGCCGAACCACGTCCCGCGCCAGATCTCGAAGTGCAGATGGGGGCCCGACGCGTCGCCCGTCGCGCCCACGTCGCCCAGCCGCTGACCGGTGCGGACGTGCTGGCCGACCCGCACGCGAGTCGAGCCCGTGCGCAGGTGCATGAAGACGTAGTCGTAGGACTCGGACTCGCCGCTCAGAACCACGTAGTTGCCGGCTCCGCCGGCCTGGTACTGGACGGTCGTCACCGTCCCGCCGCGCGGCGCGACGATAGGCGTCCCGGTGGCCGCCACCAGGTCCTGGCCCTGATGCGTGTGCCCGGTGCGCGGCGTTCCGAAGCGGGCGTCCGGACCGCCGTAGCCGAAGGGGCCCGCCAGCGGAAAGCGATGATGGAGGAAGCGCAGATCGGTGGTGCGACCAATCGAGCTCGAATGGCGAAGGCTCCGGCCGCGGCGATCGCGGGCGCCGATGCGCAGCGTGTACCCGCCCTGGGAGAGGATGCCGTTCTCGCGTCCGGTGAGCACATAGGTCTGGCGGATCCCGGTGGGCCGCTGCCCGAGCGAGATGACCGACAGCGCCCGGCGCTGTCCCGGCCGCACCACCCGGAGCCGGACGAGCACCGTGCGGTAGCGGCTCTTGATCGTGAATGTCACGCGGGCCGGACGGCCGTACAGGAACAGCCGGGAGCGGGCGAGCCGGAACTGGGTCAGCAGCGGGCCGCGCCGGCGGCTCTTCCGCCGGTGCCGGCGCCTATGGCGGGGGGTCTGGGCCGGTTGCTCGCTGACGGGCTGGGCGTACATGGCGCCGCCACCGGCGGTGGGTGACGTGGCGCCGCCACCGTCGGCGGATGCCGCGACGGGCAGCAGGGCCAGTCCGAGGAAGGCCGTGGAGAGAGCGATCGAGGCGAAGCGCACCGTAAGGATGACTTCGACCGCTCCGGCGACCCCTTGAGGCGGCCTTCGGCGATTCCTCCTGGTTGCAAAGGATCTTGCAGCTCAGCTTGTGTGGATCCGCGTGAGCAGCTCGATCGCGCCCCGCTTGTTGAGCGGCTCGTTCAGGTTGCCGCACTTCGGCGACTGAACGCATGAGGGGCAGCCCGAGCGGCACGGACACTCGGAGATCAGGCGCAGGGCGTCCCCGACCAGGCGCTCGAAGGACTCGTATCCGACCCGGGTGATGCCGACGCCGCCGGGGTGGCCGTCGTAGATGAAGATCGTCGGGCGGCCGGTCTGGTGGTGGAAGCCGGTCGAGAGCCCGCCGATGTCCCAGCGGTCGCACATGGAGATCAGCGGCAGGACGGCTATCTGCCCGTGCTCCGCGGCGTGCAGGGAGCCCTGCAGGACGTCGAGCGGAAACTCGTCGCGCAGCAGCGCCTCCGGGAGCTCGTACCAGAGTGCCTGCGTCACGAAGCGCTGCTCCGGGAGGTCCACCGTCAGCAGGTCGAGCACCTCGTTGTCCGCCACCCGCTTCTTCTGGTAGGCGACCACCTGCTCGCTGACCGAGACGATCCCGAACGACAGGTCGACGCCGCCCGTCTCGCGGGTCTCGCGGACCTGCTCGATGAAGGTCTCGGACTCCTTCTTCGGCTGCGTGTACCAGTCGCCGTGAAAGGCGCGGACCGCGGCCCGGCGCTGATCCAGGTCCAGGTCCTCGACCTCGTAGGCGCTCCCCATGTGCAGGTAGACGGCGCCGGGGTGGACGGCGGAGTGGGCTCGTGCGGACTCGACCGTGCCGAGCAGCTCGCCCGAGCCGGCGTCGACGATCGCCACCGAGTCCGGCGAAGCGGACCGCAGGGCTATCTCGGCCGCCGGGTAGCCCGGGCCCCGCGGCAGGTAGCGCCCGCCGCGCTCGCGGAGACGTCCGAGACGGACGAGCCGGCGGGCGTGCTCCTCCCAGCGCTCGCCGAACACGTCCACGTCCTCGGCGGTCAGCGGCAGCTCGTAGGCGGCCGCCGCGAGATGCGCCAGGTGGATGTCCTCCGACTCGTGGTCGAGGATGGCGCGCTCCACCGGGCGGTCCAGGAACTCGTCTGGATGGCGGCAGAAGAACTGGTCGAGCGCGTCCTCCCCGGCCACGTACATCGCCAGGCCGGCCGAGCGGCGACCGGCGCGGCCCCACATCTGCCGCAGGCTCGCCACCGTGCCCGGGAAGGTCACGCAGAGGGCGGCGTCCAGCTCTCCCACGTCGATTCCGAGCTCGAGCGCGTCCGTTGCGACGACCGCCAGCAGCTCGCCCTCGGTCAGCCGGCGCTCGAGCTCGCGCCGCTGCGACGGCGTGTATCCCGCCCGGTACGGGGCGATCCGCTCCGCAAGGTCGCCGCGGCCGGCATCCTCCAGGCGCAGGCGGGCGAAGCGCTGGATCAGCTCTACGCCCCGTCTGGACTTGAGGAAGCAGATCGTGCGCACCTCCTGCTCCACCAGCTGCGCAAGGAGGCCGGCGGCCTCCGACAGCACGGATGCGCGCCTGCCCGAGCGCTCGTCCACGAGCGGCGGATTCCACATCGCGATGCGCCGCTCCGCTCGTGGAGCGCCGTCGCGCTCAACGAGCCCCACGTCGAGGCCGGTGAGCCGCCGGGCCAGGTCGGCGGGGTTCGCGATCGTGGCGCTCGTGAGGACGAAGCGCGGCTCGGTGCCGTAGGCGCGGGCGAGCCGGCGCAGGCGCCGCAGCACGTTCGCGACGTGGGAGCCGAAGACGCCGCGATAGACGTGCGCCTCGTCCACGACGATCCAGGCCAGGTTCGCGAGCACGTCGCCCCAGGAGCGATGGTTGGGAAGGACCCCGACGTGGAGCATGTCGGGATTGGTCAGGATCAGGTTGGAGCGCTGACGAACGCTGCGCCGCTCCTCGCGGGGGGTGTCGCCGTCGTAGATCGCGTGGCGCAGGAATCCCCGTCCCAGGGTGGCCAGGTTGCGGGCCTGGTCCTGTGCGAGCGCCTTGGTCGGATACAGGTAGAAGGCGCGCGCGGCCGGATCACTGGCGAGCGTGTCGAGCACCGGCAGGTTGAACGCGAGCGACTTCCCGCTCGCGGTACCGGTGGTGACGATGACGGGGCCCCGCCTGGCCGCTTCCAGCGTGTCGGCCTGATGGGACCAGAGCTGGTCGACGCCGGCCGCCGCCAGGCCGTCGAGCAGGCGCGGATGGAGGTCCTCCGGGATCGGGACGGGCGCGCCTGGCCGGGCCCGCTCCCGCGCGTCCGCCACGAGCTGCTCGTCTCGGCCCTGCTCGAGCAGCTCTCCCCAGGGCGCGATTTCGGTGCGGAGCGGCCCCACCGCTGCCATAGTACGCGCGGGTGATCCGCAGCTTTCACCACTCGGACTTCCCGCCCGAGCTGCTGAAGGAGCGCAAGCGCCGGAGCGTCTCCGTGGTGCTGCCCGCGCGCGAGGTGGCCGACACGATCGGGCCGATCGTGGAGAGCCTCCAGCGGCTCGACGGCCTGGTGGACCAGATCCTGGTCGTCGATGCGGCCTCGGAGGACGGGACCGCCGAGCTGGCCGCCGCCCTGGGCGCCGAGGTCTACCAGGAGTCCGAGCTGCTGCCGGAGTTCGGCCGGGCGCTCGGCAAGGGCGACGCGATGTGGCGTGCGCTCGCGGTCGCGCGCGGCGAGCTCGTGCTCTACCTCGACTCCGACACGCGCGACTTCTCGGCGCAGTTCGCGACGGGCATGTTGGGCCCGCTGCTCTGCGAGGACGGAGTCGCCTTCGTGAAGGGATGCTTCCGGCGGCCGTTCGCAGCGGGCGGGGGCGAGGAGCGCCCGCTCGACGGCGGCCGGGTGACGGAGCTGACCGCCCGTCCCCTCCTGAGCGCCTTCTACCCGGAGCTGGCGGCCTTCGTCCAGCCGCTTGCCGGCGAGGTGGCGGCTCCGCGCGAGCTGTTCGAGCGGCTCCCCTTCACGAGCGGATACGCGGTGGAGACCTCGATGCTCCTGCACGCGCGCGACGCACTCGGCGGAGTCGGGCGTATGGCCCAGGTCGACCTCGACGTGCGTCGCAACTACCACCAGCCACTGCTCCAGCTCGGGCCGATGGCCTACGCGGTGCTGCGAGTGATCCTCGAGCGCCTGCGGCAGGAGGGACGCCTGCTCGACGACCACGCCCCGCCGCTGCAGACGGCCGAGGGGAGCCTGATCCAGGTGGAGCTGGTCGAGCGACCGCCGTTCGCCACGATCAGGGCGCCTGCGGCGGAGTCCTAGCCGCCCCCGGCTAGGCTGCCGCCCTTGCCGATCCGCTGCGTCTACACGGACCTCGACGGCACGCTGCTCGGGCGGGGCGCCTCACTCTTCCGGGACGGGGAGGGCGAATTCACGCTGCTACCCGCCCGGGCGCTCGAGGCCTGCTGGCGGGCAGGCGTCGAGGTGGTGATCAAGTCCGGGCGGCGCAAGGCGCAGGTGATGGAAGACGCTCGGCTGATCGGCCAGAGCGCCTACATCTACGAGCTCGGCTCCGGGCTCGTGGTCGACGGCGAGGAGACGCTGCTCACCGGCGACCTGCAGCCGCGCGACGGTAAGAGCGTGCACGCCTTGGTCGAGGAGTCGGGCGCGCCCGCCCTGTTGCTCGAGACCTTTCGCGGGCGGCTCGAGCCGCATGCGCCATGGCACGTCGACCGCCAGGTGTCGCACCTGTTCCGCGGGCTGGTCGATCCCGAGCAGGCGGCGGCCGTGCTCGCGGATGGCGGCTTCGGGTCGCTGCGGCTGGTCGACAACGGGGCGATCCCGGCGCAGGAGTGCGCCCTGCCGCTCGATGGCCCGCCCCACGCCTACCACCTGGTCCCGAGGGAGGCCTCGAAGCCCGCCGCGGTCGCGCGCCACATGCAGCTTCGTGGGTACGCGCCCGAGGACTGCATCGCGGTCGGCGACTCCAGGGAGGACCTGGAGGTGGCCCGCTGCGTCGGGCGCTTCTACCTGGTCGCGAACGCCGTCGGCGAGGACCCGGCGCTGGCGGAAGGCGTCCGTGGACAACCGAATGCGCAGGTCACCGAGGCGGGTCACGGCGAGGGCTTCTACGAGGCCGTCGTGCGCTCGCTGGCGGAGGCCCGCTGAGCCCGATCGGCTGGACAGGCTCGTAACGATAGCTACAATGTGGGGTATCGGGAGACATCGGGTTGGACTCGCAAAAGGAGGCTCTCGATGACCTATCTCTCAGACCCGCATCACTTCCGCAAGATGGTCGCCGGCCTGTGCATGGTGGCGGCGCCGCTCTTGCTTCTCGTGTCGGAGGTACTGCACCCCGCCGAGAAGACCGACACCCGTGACCAGCTGGCCGTGATCACTGGGCACCTGGACCGCTGGTACGCCGCGCACCTGATCGCGATCGTCGCGATCGCGCTGCTGGTTCCGGCCGTCCTCGGCCTAATGCACATGCTGCGCGAGCGCGAGGTGGCGCTCGGGCACCTGGGCGGCGGGTTGGCGATGCTCGGCCTGCTCGCGATCACCGGCATCGTGGCGATCGAAGGGTTCGTGGGCTGGCAGGCGGCAGCCGGAGGCGACCGTGCGCAGATGGTCGCGCTGTTCGAGCGGTTGACCGGCACGGCCGGCTTCGTGGTCCCGTTCCTGGTGGTGGCCTTCGGGTTCATGCTGGGCCTGACCTGCCTGGCGGTCGGTCTCTATCGGGCCCGCGTCGTGCCGCCGTGGGTGGCGCTGTTCCTGATCCTCTCCGCGGTCGGGTTCGTCGTCGAGTTCGCAGCAGCCCTCAACGCATTCGGGATCGTTGGTGCGGCGTTCCTGCTCGTGGGGCTTGGGTCCGTCGGCCGCATGGTGCTGGCGGAGTCCGACGAGGACTGGGAGCACACGCCTGAGCATCGGGGCTTCCGCCCCCTGCTCGGCATGCGCTAGTCCCAGCATGTGGCGGCCGCGAGGCCGCCGCACGGGTGAGGCAGCACGGGCGCTCCCTCGGGGGCGCCCGTCGCTATCCGGGGCGGGCTGCTTTGTGGTCCGGTTAGAGTCCTCGCGTGGCGGATTCGCTCGCCGAGCAGGCTGTGGACGCGATCAACGCCCTCTCCGGGGCGCACGAGGGCCACCGCGCCGCGCACGCCAGGGGCACCCTCCTGGCGGGGACCTTCACCGCGACGCCCGAGGCCGCCCGGCTCACGCGCGCGGCACACATGCAGGGCGACCCGACGCGCGCCACGGTGCGCTTCTCGAACGGCGGCGGGGACCCGAACGTGCCCGACTATGCCCGCGAGGGCCGTGGGATGTCGGTGAAGCTGTACCTGGCCGACGGCACGACGGACATCGTCGCCCTGGACCTGCCCTGCTTCTTCGTCCGCACGCCCGAGGACTTCCTCGACTTCACGCGCTCCCGCGTGCCGGTGCCCGAGACCGGCCAGCCGGACATGGAGAAGGTGGGGGCCTGGCTGGGCGAGCACCCGGAAGCTCAGACCGCGATACAGGCGGCTCTTTCGAACGGGCCGCCGGAGAGCTACGCCGGCATCGCCTACAACTCGATCCATTCCTTCCGCTGGCTGGACAGCGACGGCGGGGGGCGATTCATCCGCTACCGCTGGGAGCCGGAGGGCGGCGAGCACAGGATCTCCGACGACGCCGCGCGCGAGCGGGGGAGGGACTACCTGCAGGAGGACATCGCCGCCCGGGCCGAGCGCGGCGAGGCGGCCTTCCGGCTGCTCGCGGTCCTCGCGGAGGAGGACGACCCGGTTGACGATCCGACCGTTCCCTGGCCGGAGGAGCGCCGGCGGGTCGAGGTCGGCCGGCTGGCGCTAGAGGGGCCCGAGCCCGAGCGCGAGCGGGGGGACGACGTGCTCGTCTTCGACCCCACGCGCGTGACGGACGGGATCGAGCTCTCGGACGATCCGATCCTGCGCTTCCGTCCGCGCGCCTACGCGGTGTCGGTCGAGCGGCGCAGCGGCGCGCCGTCGCCGTTCTAGCCGGCGAGCGCGCGGCCGGCCTCCTCCAGCTCCTCCCGGGTCCCGGCCTCGGCCACGCTAGCCAGGTCCAGGAGCCGCTCCTGGAAGGCGTCGAGGGCGTTCCGGCCCACGATCGCGTGGCACGCCACGCCGGCCTGACGGCAGCGGCGGGCGAGCTCGCCCACGATCTTGCCCTCCAGCGTCTGCGCGTCGATCGAGCCCTCGCCCGTGACCACGAACGCCGCGTCGCGCATGCGCTCGTCGAACCCCAGCGTGTCGAGCACGTACGCCGCGCCGGATCGCAGCTGCGCGCCGCGGTGCGCCCAGAGTCCTCCCGACAGGCCACCGGCCGCCCCGGTCATCGGCCGGCCGCGCGGATCCCGTGAGGCCCGCTCCGCCAGCTCGTCCAGGCGCCGCTCGAGGCGAGCGACGGTCTCGGGGTCGGCGCCCTTCTGCGGCGCGAACACGGCGGCCGCCCGCTCGAACGGCGTGGTCACGTCGCACAACACCTCGATCTCGACCTCCGCGCCCGCCTCTTCGAGCGCCTCGAGGGCGCCCGCCCCGCCGTCGGTGGTGGCCGACCCGCCCACGCTGACGAGCACCCTGCCCGCCCCGGCCTCCGCCGACGCGGCGATCAGCTCCCCCGTACCGCGCGTCGACGCGGTCCAGGCATCCCGCTCGCGCTCGGCGACGAGGCCCAGGCCGCTCGCCTGGGCGGTCTCGACCACCGCGGTCCGCCCGTCGGCCAGCAGTGCCCAGGCAGCCTCCACCGGCCGCCCGAGGGGATCGCTCACCGTGGCCGTGCGCCGTTCGCCTCCGAGCGCCCCGAGCAGGACGTCCATCGTTCCTTCGCCGCCGTCGGCCACCGGAAGCTCGACCACCTGGCCCCCGGCGGAGCGCACTCCCGACGCGATGGCCGCGGCCACCTCGGAGGCACTGAAGCTGCCCTTGAAGCTGTCCGGCGCTACCAGGACGGGCTTCAAAGCCGCTCGCGGAAGGCGCTCGCGGCCTCCTCTCCGTGCAGCGCGAACACGATGCGCTCCAGGCCGCCGCGATGCTCGCGCGCAGCGCCGACCATGATCTGCGCGGCCTGGTCGAGTGGGAAGCCGCCGACGCCTGTCCCGAACGCCACCAGCGCCAGCGAGCGGCAGCCGAGCTCCTCGGCCTTGGCCAGGGTGGAGCGGGTGGCGTTCTCGACGATCTCCGCCGAGGTGGGCCCGCCGAGCTCCATGGTGGCCGCGTGAATCACCCAGCGGGCCGGCATCTCGCCTGCCGTCGTCTCGATCGCCTCCCCGAGCCCGATCGGCGCCTTCCGGTCTGATTCGCGCTGCACCTCCGGCCCGCCCGCGCGGCTGATCGCCGCTGCCACGCCCCCGCCGTGCCTGAGCTCCGTGTTGGCCGCGTTGGCGATCGCGTCCACCTCGAGCTTCGTCACGTCGCCATCGATGACTTCGAGCTCTGGCACGGGTCATATCCTCCCGAAATGGCCGGCACCCAGGTGATCCTCGAGCTGGACGGGCGTGAGGTCCCCTTCTCCAATCCCGAGAAGGTCTTCTTTCCGGCGCACGGTGGCCCCGTCGCGCGCGCGGAAGGGCTGACGCCCGAAGTCGCGACGGATGTCGATCTGAGCTCTGCCCGTTCGTCGTTAGGGTGATCGCGGCGATTGGCGCCGCGCAAACGAAGGGAGCCTTCCGTGAAGTATCTGCTGTCGATCTACAACGACGAGGCCGCCCGGGGGCAGGCCAGCCCGGAGCAGTCGCAGGCGGAGTTCGCCGGCTACGAGGTGTTCACCGAGGAGATCCGCCAGCGCGGGATCATGCTCGGCGGCGAGGGGCTGCAGCCGACCGCGACAGCGACCACCGTCAGGGTCCGCGACGGCGAGCGCATGATCACCGACGGCCCGTTCGCCGAGACGAAGGAGCAGCTCGGCGGCTTCTACCTGCTCGAGTGCAAGGATCTCGACGAGGCGATCGAGTGGGCGGCGAAGATCCCCGGAGCGCAAAGCGGGTCGGTCGAGGTCAGGCCGGTGATGGTCTACGACGCCGAGCCCCGGGAGGACGAGCAGGCGGCGAGCGCGTCGAGCTAGCCGTTGGCCCTGAGGAGGTCGGTCGCCTGTTCCGGCACGAATCGGGACGGGCGGTCGCCTCACTCATCCGGGTCCTCGGCGACTTCGACCTGGCCGAGGAGGCGGTGCAGGATGCCTTCGTCGTCGCGCTCGAGCGCTGGCCCTCGACCGGCCCCCCGGACAATCCAGGCGCCTGGATAACCACGACTGCCCGAAACCGCGCGATCGACCGGCTGCGGAGGGAGCGGCGGTTGGGTGAGAAGAAGACGCAGCTGCGCGAGCTCGAGGCGCTCGAGCGTGCAGGCGAGCCCGGGAACGGCTCCGACCTTCCGGACGATCGGCTGCGGCTGTTCTTCACCTGCTGCCACCCGGCGCTCGCGCCCGAGGCTCGAATCGCCCTGACCCTGCGAACCCTGGGCGGGCTGTCCACGCCCGAGATCGCACGGGCCTTCCTCGTCGGGGAGAAGGCCATGGCCCAGCGCCTGGTGCGGGCCAAGCGCAAGATCCGCCACGCGGGGATCCCGTACGAGGTGCCGTCGCGGGCCGACCTGCCCGCGCGTCTGGCGTCGGTGCTGGCGGCCCTGTACCTCGTCTTCAACGAGGGGTACCTGGCGACGAGCGCCGACGCGCTTCTCAGGCACGAGCTGTGCCAGGAGGCGATCCGCCTCGCCCGCGTGCTCGCCGGGCTCCTGCCGCAGGAGCCTGAGCCACAGGGCCTGCTCGCGCTGATGCTGCTCCAGCACGCGCGCAGGGAAGCCCGGGTGGACGAGGAGGGCGATCTGGTGCTGCTCGAAGACCAGGACCGCTCGCTGTGGCGCGGCGACGAGATCGCCGAAGGCCTGGCTCTGGCGCGGCGGGCGGCCGGTGCGGGCCCCTACTCGCTCCAGGCGCTCATAGCCGCCGAGCACGCTGGGGCGAGGGTCGCCGAGATGACCGACTGGGCTCGGATAGCGGAGCTGTACCGGCGCCTGGGCGAGCTCGACCCCTCGCCGGTGGTGGCGCTCAACGGCGCGGTCGCCGTGGCCCTCGCGGAGGGACCGGAGCAGGGCCTCGGGCTACTGGAGGGACTCGAGGGCCTCGACGACTACCACCTCTTCCACTCGGCGCGCGCCGACCTGCTGCGCCGGGTCGGCCGCGCCGCCGAGGCGGCGCCGGCGTATCGCCGCGCGATCGAGCTCACGGACAACCCCGTGGAGCGCTCGTTTCTGGAGCGGCGGCTGGCTCAGGTCGGTGGCTAGCGCCGCACGCGCACGGTCCGACGGACGAGACGCGAGCGGTTGCCGGCCCGGTCGCGGGCGCGAAGGAACACGCGGACCCGCGCGCGGCGGTGGTGGCGCAGCGCGCGACGCAGGGCCCGGCGGGCACGGCGGGTGAGCCGTACCCGCAGCCGGACGCGTCGGTGGGCGGCGGCGGAGCGGCGATAGCCGCGCAGCCTGTACGAGCGATGCCCGATCCGCAGCCGCCCGGTCATGTGCACCCGGGAACGCTCGCTGCAGCGGGCGTAGGCGATCGCGCGACGGCGCCGGAGGACTCGCTGCCGGCGCTTGACCCTGACCTTCAGCCGCGGCCGCACGCGGTCGGGGCACGGCACGGAGTTGGTGTTCTCGACGACCCGGAAGACCGGCCCCGTCAGGCTCGCCACGTACACGCAGCCGGCGGTGTCCTCGCCGATACCCGCCAGGCTCGACACGGAAAGCCCCGCCGGCCGGTCGTCGGCGGCCCGCGGCAGGCGGAGCAGGGCTGAGCGGAGGCCGTTCAGATAGGTGTCGCCGTAGAGGTATCGGCCATAGAGCGAGGGAAGCGAGCGGTCGCGGACCACCACGCCGCCCGTGATGGCGTGCCAGCCGTCGCTCGCGAACTTGTCGATCACCGGCCGCGCCCCGAGCGGGCAGGCCATGTCCTTGGTGCCGGTGGTCGAGCTGCCCTCGCAGACGTTCCAGCCGTAGTTGACGCCACGGCCCCTGCCGCTCGCCGCGGGGGCGAAGTCGATCTCCTCCGTTGTGCTCTCGCCGACATCCCCGATGGCCAGGTCCCCCGTCGCGCGGTCGAAGGAGAAACGGAAGGGATTGCGGAAGCCATACGCCCAGATCTCGGCGCGGCCCCCCGCCTGGCCTGCGAACGGATTCCCGGGAGGGATGCCATAGCCGCCCCCCGCGTGCGGACGGATCCGCAGCATCTTGCCAAGCAGCGAGGCCCGGTTCTGGGCGTTCGCGGACTGCCCGCTGCCTCCGTCGCCCGGCGCCAGGTATAGGAAGCCGTCCGGCCCGAAGCGCGCCGTCCCCCCGTTGTGGTTCGGGGCAGCCTGATGGCCGATCTCGAGCACGGTCCGCTGGTAGCCCGCGTCGACGTGGTCGGGATTCGTGGCCCGGAACTGGTCTACCCGTACGTTGCCGTTCGCGCGGTTGTAGTAGGCGTAGACGAAGCGGCTGCGCTGGAAGTCGGGCGGAAAGGCGATCGAAAGCAGGCCGCGCTCGCCATTGCTCGCCAGGTCGGTGAGCTGCAGGAACGGCGCGGCAAGCTTGGCTCCGTCCTTCACGACCCGCACCGTTCCGGACTGCTCGACCACGTAGAGGCGGTGGTAGTCCTCGGGCGCTGCGGCCACGTAGAGCGGCGAGTCGAAATCGGCGACCTTCTGCAGGCTCACGGCGGCCCGGGCGGAGCCCGGGGCGGCCAGCGCGACCGGCAAAAGCAGCAGCGTGAGCAGGATGCCGCGCATCAGGAGGACAACCCCCTCCTAGTTCCGAAGTTCCGCCAGCAGGCAGTCTTGTGGACGTTTGTCCGGCCTCCACCGCACGAACCTCGCACCGTGGCGGATGCGCTGTCCGGTGATGTGGTCGAAGCGCACCTCGCAGACGAGCTCGGGGCGGAGCCCCTCCCACACGAGCTCCTCGTCGGACTTCCAGCGGCTCGGCTCGCCGCTTCCCTGCTCGTGGGTCCGGTAGGGCTCGAGCAGCTCGAGCAGCTCGCGCTTCTCCCTGGCCTTGAAGCTGGAGGTGTGGCCGACCGTGTGGAGCTCGCCGTCGTCCCCGTACATCGCGAGGATCAGCGAGCCCACGGTGCCCTCCTCCTTGCCGAGGCGGAAGGCCTGCACGACCGCGTCGGCGGTGCGGACGCGCTTGATCTTGACCATTCCCTTGCGCTCGCCGGGCAGGTAGGGGGCATCGGCGAGCTTCGCGATCACGCCCTCGGAGCTGCCCGTCAGCCACTCCGCCGCTCCGCCGGTGTCCCCGGCGACCGGGGTGAGCTCGACAGGGGCTGCGACGACCCCGGCGAGCCGTTCCCGGCGCCTCTCGTAGGGCAGCTCCAGCAGCGCTTCATCGCCTTCCGCCAGCAGGTCAAAGGCCACGAAGTGCGCGGGAGTCTCAGTCGCCAGGCGCTCCACCCGCGACGCCGCCGGGTGGATCCGCTGCGACAGCAGGTCGAACTCCTGCACCCCGTCCACCACCACGACCAGCTCGCCGTCGAGGACCAGTCGCTCGACCCGCAGCTTCCGCACCTGCTCGACCACCTCGGGGAAGTAGCGGTTCATCGGCTTGCCGTTGCGGCTCTGAAGCCTCACCTCCTCGCCGTCGCGGAAGACGATCGTGCGGAACCCGTCCCACTTCGGCTCGTAGCGCCACTGGCCGCCCTCGGGCAGCTCCTTCGCCGAGCGGGCGAGCTGCGGAGCGACCGGAGGGGACAGGGGAAGGCTCATCTGGGCGCCTCAGGATCGCAGCTAGGATCCCTTCGATGGCCCACGAGCAGGCCACGGTCGCGGAGGAGGAGTACCTCCAGATCATCTACTGGCTGCAGGAGGCCGGTCTGCCGATCACCGCCGCCAACATGGCGCGGGCCATGCAGGTCTCGGCGCCGACCGTCCACGAGATGATCGGCCGCCTCGAGGCTGACGGCTACGTGATCAGGGACGCCGACAAGTCGCTTACCTTCACCGACTCCGGCCAGGAGCACGCCGCGCACATCGTGCGCCGCCACCGGCTGATCGAGCGCTTCCTGACGGACGTGTTCGACATCCCCTGGGACCAGGTGCACGAGGAGGCCGAGCGGCTCGAGCACTGGATGTCCCCGGTCGTGGAGGAGCGCATGTTGAAGGCGATCGGCGACGCCCGCACATGTCCCCACGGCCATCCGATCTTCGAGGGCTCGCGCGAGGCGGGGGTGCCGCTGGCCGACGTCCAGAAGGGCGCCCACGTGAGGGTGCTGCGCTTCGAGAACGAGGCGGAGGACGTGCTCCACTACCTGAAGGACTCGGGCCTCCAGCCGGGCCTGGAGGGCACGCTGGGGCAGGGCGACGAGGGCCAGGTCGTGCTGGAGTCTGACGGCGGCCCGATCGCCGTCACGCGCAGCGTGGCGGAGACGGTCTCGGTGTCGGCCGACCCGTCCCCGCCGCCGCGCACCGCGCTACCGGACCAGCTTGTGCTGGGCCGGGACCGCTACGGGCGCTGACCTACGCACAGGTCCCGGCGCTCAGCCGGCCCCGCGACGGCTGCGCAGGTCGAACCAGAGCAGGGTGGAGACGAGTGCCACGAACGGGGCCGTCAGCGTGGTGGCGAGCGCCTCGCCCGCCAGACGCCAGACCTCGCGGTCGGCGCTCTTCGCCAGCGCCGTGAATGGCGCCAGCAGCGCCAGCGCGGGCAGGGCGGCCGCGAGGTTGGCGAGCAGCACCACGCCGAACGTTCGCCACCATCGTCCCTTCACGACGTCCCCGCTCCCGGTCAGGGCCGCCGGTCCCCGGCGGCCGTCGACCACCACCGCCTGGGGGACGAAGTACCAGCGGATCGCCAGGTAGATCCCCGGCACTATGAGCAGCAGGCCCGCGGCGATCCCGGCGGCGGCCAGCAGGACGGCCAGGAAGATCGGAGTGAACGCCTCCAGGCCGTCGGTGAGCGAGCGCCCCGCCCTGGGGGGCTCGCCGGCGGCGAGCCGGCGCAGCGCGTAGACGCAGGTCGCCGTGATCAGCGGACCCGTGACCAGGAAGCTCACGAGCGTGGAGAGGACCGCCTGGCCGACCGGTGGCGACCGGTCGTAGGAGCTCGTCAGCTCTTTCAGCCCGACGCCGGAGACGATCAGGTCCACCGGGACCACGATCGCCGCCGCTATCCCGAGGAAGGCCGCCAGGTGCCGGCGGTAGACGCGGAACGCATCGGCGAACAGGGCCGAGGTCTCGCGAGGGCGGTGTAGCTCGAGCCGCGGGGCGCTCACGCCCGGCTGCTCTGGCGGCCGGCGGCCTCCTCCGCCCGCGGGCCGCCGAGCTCGTGCCAGGCCTCGGCCACGCGCTCCACGCCCGTGCGCGCCTCGTCCGCCGAGACGCCCGAGTAGGCGATCCGCAGCGAATGCGATCCGCCATCGAGCAAGAACTCGGTGCCCTTGACGAACGCGACCCCCCGCTCGCCCGCGGCGCGCTCCAGCTCGCTCACGTCAGGGCCGTCCTCAGGCAGGTCCACCCACAGGAAGTAACCGCCCTGCGGCGAGACGAAGGCGGCGGCGGGCAGATGCTCCTCGAGCGCCTGGCAGGTCGCGTCGCGCCGCTCGCGCAGCGCCCGCTTGACCACCTCTATCGAGCTGTCGATCGCGCCCGACTCGCAGAACTCCGCGACGATCGCCTGGGACACCATGCTCGGGGAGATGTAGGTCTCGGTGGCCAGCTTGCGGATGGCCCCGATCAGCTGCTCGGGGCCGGCCAGGTAGCCCACGCGGATTCCGGGGCAGACCGTCTTCGAGAACGAGCACGCGTACACCACGCGCTCGCCGCCGTCGAGCGAGAGCATGTTCGGCAGCTGCTCGCCCTCGAAGCGAAGATCGCCGTAAGGGTCGTCCTCGAAGATCACGAAATCGTGCTGCTCCGCCAGCGCGAGCAGCCGCCTGCGCTTCTCGAGCGACAGCGTGCAGCCGGCCGGGTTCTGGAAGTTGGGGATGATGTGAGCGAGTCGCGGACGCGTTCCCGACTCGAGTGCCCGCTCGAGCGCGCTGACGTCGATCCCGTCGTCCTCCAGCGGGATCGCCACGACCTCGGCGCCGAGCTTGCGCAGGGCGAGCAGGGTGCGGTCGTAGGTCGGCGCCTCGACCACGACCACGTCGCCCGGCTGCACCAGTTGCTCGAACAGGAAGGCGTCCGCCTGCATCGAGCCGTTCGTGGCCACGACCTGCTCCTTCGCAAGCTCGTGCCGGCCCGCGATCCACTCGACCAGCCGCGGATAGCCCGCCGAAGTGCCGTAGGAGAACGCCCCGCCGGGGTCGCGGCTGAAGGCCGCATCGGCCGCGGCTCGCAGATCGTCGACGGCGACGATGTCGAGCGAGGGCGCGCCGCGGGCCAGGGAGATCTTGGAGGGTTCGGGCATCGAGCCGCCACGATAACGCCAGCGACGGGGAATACGATCCTCCGTCGTGGTCGCCGTGCGAATGAAGGATCTGGGGTCCGCTCTGGCCGGCCTCGAGCCGCAGGCCCGGGCGCTGCTCGACCTGTCGCGGCGGCGCGGGCTCCCGGACGAGGAGATCGCGCGGGTGACCGGCGGCGATTCGGAGGAGGTGAGGCGGCGGCGGGCCGCCGCCCTTGAGTCGCTCGCGAGCGAGCTCGGGCTCGACGGCCGCGAGCAGCGCGACGAGCTCTTCGCAACGCTGTCGGATCTGCCCGCCGAGCTCTGGAACGGCTGAACGACCCTGCCCGCCTGTGGGCGCTGGCACTCGCGCTGATGCTGAGCGGAGGGGCCGTCGTCGGCGCGGTCGCCCACGGCAAGCAGGCGCGCGGCGGGCTGCTCACGCCCGCCCACTCCTTCGCGACCGCTCGCTGGTACTCGCCTGTCCCGGGGCGTTTCCGGCTCGGGTGCCCCGCGCCCCGGCGGGCTCCACGCCGCCACGGCCCCCATCGCCGCCGGCTGGTGGCGCTGACCTTCGACGACGGGCCGAGCTCCTTCACCCCCCGTGTCCTGCGCTCGCTCCGCCGCCGCCGCGCGAACGCCACCTTCTTCGTGCTGGGAATGAACATCGCCGGGCGGCAGTCCACCCTGCGCCGCGCCGTCGCAGACGGGGACGAGCTGGGAGACCACTCGTGGAGTCACCCGCCGCTGCCGAGCCGCTGGGAGCTGCGGCGGACGCGTGACGCGCTCACGCACGCGACCGGCCGCCCTCCGTGCGTGTTCCGACCCCCCTACGGGATGATCGATCGCCGCCTCGTCCGCTCGGCGGCGGGGCTCGGCATGACGACCGTGCGCTGGGACGTGGACACGGCCGACTATCTGAGACTGCCGCCCAAGGCGATCGCGCGGCTGGTCCTGAGCGACATCCGCCCGGGGTCGATCGTGCTCATGCACGACGGCGGCGGGGTGCGCGCTCGAACCGTGCGGGCGCTCCCGCGGATCCTGCGAGGGCTCCGTCGCAGGGGCTACGCCCCGACTACGGTGTCGCGCCTGCTCGCGCGCTAGAGGCCAGCAGCTCGGCCGCGATGTCGGCCACCTGCGTCGGGTCGCGCCCCACGCGCACGCCCTTCTCCTCGAGCGCCTCGGCCTTCGCGGCGGCAGTCCCCTTCGAGCCGGAGACGATCGCGCCCGCGTGACCCATCGTCTTGCCCGGGGGCGCCGTGAAGCCCGCGATGTACGCGAGCACCGGCTTGGACACGCGCTCGGCGATGTAGTCCGCCGTGCGCTCCTCCTCGTCCCCGCCGATCTCGCCGCACATCACGATCAGCTCCGTCTGGTCGTCCCGCTCGAACAGCTCGATCACGTCGATGAAGCTCGAGCCCACGATCGGATCGCCGCCGATGCCCACGATGCTCGAGTTGCCGAAGCCGCGCTGGGCCAGCTCGTTGCCGATCTGGTAGGTCAACGTGCCGCTGCGGGAGACCAGCCCCACGTTCCCCTCGGAGAAGAAGTGCGCGGGGATGATCCCGACGTTGGCCTTGCCGGGAGACAGCACGCCGGGGCAGTTGGGCCCGATCAGGCGAGTGCGGCCGTCGCGCCTCAGGTGGGTGTAGACCTCGAGCATGTCCCGCACCGGGATGCCCTCGGTGATGCAGATCACGAGCTCCGCGCCGGCATCGGCGGACTCCAAGATCGCGTCGGCCGCGAAGCGGGGCGGCACGAACACCATGCTCGTGTTGGCGCCGGTCTCCTCGACCGCGCGGTGCACCGTGTCGAAGACGGGGACCCCCTCCACGTCCTGGCCCCCCTTGCCCGGCGTGACACCGGCCACGAGCTGCGTGCCGTAGCGGCGGTTGTTCAGGCCGTGGAAGCTGCCCTCGCGGCCGGTCAGGCCGGAGACGACCAGCTTCGTGTCGGCGCCGACGAGGATGCTCACGGGGCGGCCTCCGGGTCGGCGCTCGCCGCTGCGCCGGCCGGGGTCGACTCGATCCCCTCGCCCTCGTCCGGCACGGGGCCCGCCAGCTCCACCACGCGCGAGGCGGCGCCGAGCATCGTCTGCTCGACGTGGACGTTCGGAAGCGCGGCCTCCGCCAGCAGGCGCCGTCCCTCCTCGTCGTTCGTGCCGTCCAGCCTGACGACGAATGGGACCTTGACCTCGATCCGCGAGAAG
Organism: Thermoleophilaceae bacterium; assembly: GCA_046262995.1. GTDB lineage: Bacteria > Actinomycetota > Thermoleophilia > Solirubrobacterales > Thermoleophilaceae > JBHELQ01. The sequence continues at coordinate 12,699 of JBHELQ010000086.1, read as the reverse complement.
GCCTCGATCAGCCCGCGCGCGACCTCGTCGCAGCGGGTGATGCCGCCGAAGATGTTGAACAGCACGGCCGTGACCTTGGGGTTCGACAGGATCACCTCGACGGCGCTTGTGATCTCGTCGGCCTTGGCGCCGCCGCCCGCGTCGAGGAAGTTGGCCGGGCTGCCCCCGGCCTGGGCCACCACGTCCAGCGTCGACATCACGAGCCCCGCGCCGTTCCCGAGGATGCCGACGTTGCCGTCGAGCTTGACGAAGGTCACCCCGCGCTCCTTCGCCAGCTGCTCCTGCGGGTCCTCGGCGCTCGGGTTGCGGAAGGCGGCGGTGTCGGGGTGGCGATACAGGGCGTTGCCGTCGATCGTGACCTTCGCGTCGAGCGCCACGACCTCGCGCTCGGCGGTCACGAGCAGGGGGTTGACCTCCACGAGCGTCGCGTCCTCGCTCTCGTAGACGTCGTACAGCTCGCCGAGCATCGCTCCCACCGGGCGCACCACGTCCTCGGCTATGCCCGCCTCGAACGCCAGCCGCCGCCCGTGGAAGTCGTGGAAGCCGATCAGCGGGTCGACGTGCAGGCGCGCGATCGCCGTGGGGTCCCTGTCGGCGATCTCCTCCACGTCCATTCCTCCCATGCGCGAGAGCATCGCCATGGTCCGCTTTGCGCCGCGGTCGAGCAGGATGGCGGCGTAGTACTCCTCCGAGATCTCGGAGGCCTGCTCCACGTACAGCTCATGCACGGTCAGGCCCCGGATGTCCATGCCCAGGATGGCCTGTGCATGCTGCTCCGCCTCCTCGCGGTCCTTCGCCAGCTTGATCCCGCCCGCCTTGCCGCGGCCCCCGATCTGCACCTGGGCCTTGATCACGACGGGAAAGCCCAGTTGCTCCGCCGCCTCCACGGCTTCCGGCACGGAGGCGGCGTGCTGGCCGGCCGGAACCCGGACCCCGTGCTTCTTGAAGAGCTCCTTGCCCTGGTATTCGAGGAGGTCCATGGATACGTAGAATGCGCCGCCGCGCGGCGGGCGCGAGACCCTATCCAATGGCCCTTCCCAAAGACGTCAAGTTCGTCACCTTCGACTGCTACGGCACCCTGATCGACTGGGAGTCGGGGGTGTACGACGCATTCCAGAAGGAGGCCGACCGGGACGGCTTCACGATCAATCGCGACGAGCTGATCCCCAGCTTCATCGAGGTTCAGCGCGACATCCAGCGCGGTTCCTACGAGCTCTACGCGGAGGTTCTCCGCCGCGCCGCGATCAGGGTCGCGGCGGATCTGGGCTGGGAGCTCGAGAACGTGCGCTCCAACTTCCTCCCCAACAGCGTTCCCTCGTGGACCCCGTTTCGGGAGACCAATGCGCAACTCGAGCGCCTCACGAAGAAGTACGAGATCGGAATCCTCTCCAACATCGACGACAAGCTGCTCGGGGCGACGCGGCGGCACCTGCGCACGGACTTCGACCTGGTGGTGACGGCGCAGCAGGTGCGGAGCTACAAGCCCGACCCCGCGCACTTCAAGGAGTGCGCGCGCCGGATCGAGGGCCGCAAGAAGAACTGGGTGCACGTCGCGTCCGGGTATCCCACCGACGTCGAGCCCTGCCTGAAGCAGCGCGTGCCGGTGATCTGGGTGAACCGCTCGGGTGAGGAGCTCGAGCAGGGCCAGAAGAAGCCGACCGCCGAGGTCAAGACCTTCCGCGAGGCCGGCAAGCTCCTCGGCGCGGCCTAGCTCGCGCCATGCAAGCGGTCTCGCTGCACCGCGACGCGCTCGTCGTCACGAGCCGGATGTGGCAGACGACCACCATCGCGCTGCGGGCGGGCGGCGAGTGCATGCTGGTCGACTCGCCCTACTTCCCCGACGAGCTCGAGGCCCTGCCCGACCTGCTCTCGCAGGCCGGCTTCACCCCGGACGGCATGCTCGCGACCCACGCCGACTTCGACCACCTGCTGGGGCGCGCCGCCTTCCCGCGGCTCGCGCTCGGCGTGGCGGAGTCGACCGCTCTGCGGCTGCGGGCGGAGCCCGGGGCGGCCCAGCGCGAGCTCCGTCGGCAGGACGAGGAGCTGTACGTGGAGCGCGGCCCCCTGTCGCTCGGGGACCTGCAGCCGCTGCCCGTGCCCGGGAAGCTCGAGCTCGGTCCCATGGAGCTCGAGCTGCACCCCGCCGAGGGGCACGTGGAGGACGGCATGGCGATCGCGGCGCCGGAGCTGGGCCTGCTCTGCTGCGGCGACTACCTCTCGCCCGTCGAGATCCCCACGATCTCCCCAGGCGGATCGCCGACCGGCTACCGCTCGACGCTTGCACGCCTGGCCCGTGTGCTCGAGCGGGTCGACTACGTCGTGCCCGGGCACGGGCCGCCCCTGGCCCGCGAGCAGGCGGCGCGGATCGTCGACGAGGACGCCGACTACCTCGATGCCCTCGAGGCGGGGGTGGAGCGGCCCGAGCTGCCGCCGGGCCGCGAGGGCGCCTGGCAGCGCGAGCTCCACGCCCGCAACCTGCAAGCGCTGGCGGGGGCCGCCGGAAGCGGGATCGCGCCTTGATCACATTTGCCGTCGTGGGCCGCAACGAGGCGGCGCTGCTGGAGAACGCCGTCGAGCAGGCGCTCGAGGCGGCGGAGCCGGGCGAGCGCGTTCTGTTCGTGGACAGCGGCTCGAGCGATGACTCGGCCGCGGTCGCCGCCGCGTCGGGGGTCGAGGTGCTCAGTGCGCCGCGCGGAAAGGGGCGCGCGATCGCCGCGGTGCTCGAGTGCTGTGAGACCTCCCACCTGTGTCTGATCGATGCGGACATCCAGGAGTCCGAGGTCAACATCCCGCTCACGCTGGCCGGGGAGCTCCGCCACGCTCCCGCCGACATGCTCGTCGGCGAATTCGATTGGCCCGAGAAGCGCTTCCTCGCCACCACTGTCGCGGTCTACGAGCCGCTGATGGCCGCGCTCTTCCCGGACGGGGCCGGGCGCTTCGGGCACGTGCCCCTGAGCGGCTTCAGGCTCCTGAACACCCGTCTGGCACTTGGGCGGCTGCCCCTCGGCTTCGCCCTGGAGGCCTACCTCAACGCACGCGTGTCCGCCACGGGGAACAGCTTCCGGCTGGTGCAGCTCGGGCGCTATCGGGGGCCGGTGCGGGACAAGAAGGACCTGGGCCGGGAAGTCGCGGACGCGCTGCTCGACCTGGCGCAGGAGCTCGGACGGCTCGACGCAAGCCGGCGCCCCGAGTGGGAACGCTGGCTCGAGGAGGCGCTCGCCGTCGTGCGCGCCCGACCCGGCCCGGATGAGCCGGCCGACGGCTATCGCGAGCGCCTGGTGCAGATCAGTCGCCGGCCGCCTCCGGACGGGTGAGCGATCGCGCCGGGATGAGGGTCGCGCCGGAGGCCCCCGTGGCCGTCCTCTCCCCGCACCTCGACGACGCTGTGCTGAGCGTCTGGTCGGTGCTGGCCGGCCGGGGGCCGACCGTGGTCGTCAACGTCTGCAGCGGCCTGCCGGACGGCGGACGGGCTTCTCGTTGGGATCGGGTGACGGGCGCGAGCGACTCTCGCGAGCAGATGCGGGGGCGGATCGAGGAGGACCAGACGGCGCTGGCCCTGTCCGGGGCCGAGCCGGCGGGCCTCGGCCTGCTCGACTCGCAGTACCGCGACGGCGGGCTCGACCCCGACGCGGTGCGGGAGCTGGCTCTCGAGGCTGTGCCGGAGGTGTCGGCCCTGTACGCGCCCGCCGCGATCGGCGGCCATCCGGATCATCTTGCCGTCCGAGCGGCGGCCTTCGAGCTGGCTCCGCGCGACGGGCCCCCGCTGACGCTGTACGCGGATCAGCCGTACGCCTCGCGCTTCGGCTGGCCCGCCTGGGTCAGCGGCGAGCCGGAGGACCTCCGGCGCCTCCCGGAAGCCGACTGGGAGGGGTGGCTCGAGGGCCTGCCGGCCGACCGGAAGGCGCTTGCACCGCGGGTGGAGCGGCTGGACGACGAGTCGGCCGCCGCCAAGCTCGCCGCCATGCGCTGCTACGAGAGCCAGTTCCCGGCGCTCGACGGCGGCGGCCTTCGACGCATGAGCAATCCCTACGCGCACCGCTTCGAGGTGGTCTGGGAAATCGGGGGCTGAGCAGCCGACGGCTACTTGATGACGGCGATCGTGTCGCCGGTGGCCACCGCGCCGCCCTCGCTGACGCCGAGCTCCTCGACCGTCCCGGCCACCGGGGCCGTGATCTCGTTCTCCATCTTCATCGCCTCGATCACGCAGATGAGGGCGCCCTCGTCGACCTCGGCCCCCTTGTCGACGGCCACGCGCAGCACCGTGCCCTGGATCGGCGAGACCAGCTCGCCGGCCGCGCCGCCGCCTCCTCCCGCTCCCCGCTCGCGGCGCTGAGGCGGCTTGCGCATGGCCGGCGCGCCGCCTGGCACCGCCCCGTTCGGGCCGCCCGGCGGGCCGATCACCTTCACGTCAAACTTGCGGCCCGACACCTCGACCGCGTACTCGCGCTCGACGGTCTCGGCCTCTTCGTCCTCGGTCGACTCCGGGGCGGGCACGGCCAGCTGCTTGAGCCACTTCGGATCCTCGACCAGGTCGCGGCAGGTCTCGCCGCGTGCCCACTGCTCGGTCTGGAGCAGCGCCACGTGGAAGGGGATCAGCGTCTTCACGCCCTCGATCTCGTACTCCTGAAGCGCGCGCACCATGCGCTTCGTGGACGCCTCGCGGTCCACGTCCCAGACGATCAGCTTGGCGATCATCGGGTCGTACAGGGGCAGCACCTCGTAGCCCTCCTCGGCGCCGGAGTCCACGCGCACGAAGGGACCGGCCGGCTCGCGGTATGAGCCGATCCGCCCGGGGGCCGGCGCGAACTTCTTGGAGGCGTCCTCGGCATTGACGCGGCACTCGATCGCGTGCCCGCGGAGCAGCACATCTTCCTGCGCGAAGGAGAGCGGCTCCCCGGCCGCGACGCGGACCTGCTCGCGCACGATGTCGATGCCGGTGACCATCTCGGTCACGCAGTGCTCGACCTGGACGCGGGTGTTCATCTCGAGGAAGAAGTACTCGCCGTCCTGCAGCAGGCCCTCGACCGTGCCGGCCGAGTGGTAGCCCACCGCGCGCGCCGCCTCGGTCCCTATCTGCCCGATGCGCTCGCGCAGCTCGGGGTCGACCGCCGGCGCCGGGCTCTCCTCGATCAGCTTCTGGTGCCGGCGCTGCACCGAGCAGTCGCGCTCGAACAGGTGGATGACGTTGCCGTGCGAGTCGGCGAGCACCTGCACCTCCACGTGCCGCGGGTCCGGCAGGTAGCGCTCGATGTACACCGTCGGGTCCGAGAAGAACTTGTCGCCCTCACGCGAGGCGCCCTCGAAGGCCTTCTCGAGCTCGTCCTCCGACTCCGCCACGCGGAAGCCCTTGCCGCCCCCGCCGCCAGAGGCCTTGAACGCGACCGGATAGCCGATCTCGTCGGCGATCTTGCGCGCGTCGTCCGGCGTGTCGACCGGATCGGTCGTGCCCGGGACGATCGGCACCCCGGCCTCCTTCATCAGCTGGCGGGCACGCGTCTTCGATCCCATGGCGTCGATCGCGTCGGCCGGAGGTCCGATGAACACGACGCCCGCCTCCGCGCAGGCGCGCGCGAAGGCGGCGTTCTCGGCCAGGAAGCCGTAGCCGGGGTGGATCGCGTCTGCGCCGGCCTTCTCGGCTACCTCCAGGATCTTCTCGACGACCAGGTAGCTCTCGTTCGCCGGGCCCGGCCCGAGCAGGTACGCCTCGTCGGCCCGGCGCACGTGGGGCGCGTCTCGGTCGGGCTCGGAGTAGACCGCCACAGAGCCGATGCCGAGCTCCTCGAGGGTCCTCATGACCCGGATGGCGATCTCGCCTCGGTTGGCGACCAGGACCTTGGCGAACATCGAGGGCGAGCAGGTTATCGGGCTGGCGTTCCGCCGCCGGCCGCTCAATACTGAAGGCAATGAAAGCGCTAGTCGCAGCGCTGGCCGGGGTTGCTGGCCTGCTCGCGCTCCCGGCCGCCAGCTCGGCGGCGATCTCCTTCTGCGGCCCGTCGGATCGTCCGTGTGCGCGGCTGTTGGTGCCTCTCGACCGCTCGAGGCAGGTTCCCGGAGACGTTTCCCTGGCCCTGGAGCGCGACCGCGCCGCCAAGCCTTTCGACCCCCCGCTCTTCCTGCTCGCGGACGGTCCGGGACAGTCCGCGATCGGCGCCTTCGACCCCGAAACCGTGGATTTCCTGGTCGGGCTGGTCGCCCGCCGCCGTGACATCGTGGTGCTCGACCAGCGCGGCACCGGAGACTCCGGCCCTTTGCGCTGCGGCCGCCTGAGGCGGGCTCGCGCCCACGAGCGTCCCGCGGCCGCCGCCCGCTGCGCGCTTAGGCTCGGGCCCGGACGGGCCTTCTACTCGACTCAGGACTCCGTCGACGACCTCGAGGCGGTGCGAGCGGCGCTCGGCTATCCGCGGCTCGCCCTGCTTGGGATCGGCAACGGGGGCAAGCTCGCCCTGGCCTACGCCGCCCGCCACCCCGGTCGGGTCGAGCGGCTGGTGCTGGGCTCCCCCGTCGGGCCCGGCGGGCCCGATCCGTTCGGGGTCCAGGGGATCCGCGCCCTGCCGCGAGCCCTGAGCGCGCTCTGCCGGCGGCGCTGCGGCCGCTTCACGCGGTCGCCGGCCCGGGACCTGCGCCGCCTCGTCCGCCGCATGAACCGCCGGGTGCTGCGCGGTTACGTCATTGACCGCCGGGGACGGCGCCACCGGGCTCGGCTGAGCTCCAGCGCCCTCCTGCGGCTGCTGCAGGAGCGAGAGCTCCTCTCGGCGGACATCCTTTACGAGCTTCCCGGCCTCGCCCGCTCAGCACTGAGGGGCGACGCGGCGCCGATGCTGCGGCTGGTCGCGCGGCTGCATTCCATCGAGGCGGTCTCCCACATGTTCGGTCCGGAGGGGAGCTCTCCCCTGGCGTTCGCGGCCGGACGCTGCCAGGACGGTCCCTTCCCATGGCGCCCCGACTCTCCTGTCGATGGCCGCTACGGCAGTGCCTCCTCGGTGGCACGAGCGCTGCCGCCCTCGGCCTTCCGCCCGTTCCGCCGCGAGGCCCTCTTGGGGGCAAGTGACCTGAGGCTCTGCATGGCGTGGCCGCCTTCGCCTTCTCGCGGGCTACCCGGTGGGACGCTGCCAGACGTCCCGGCGCTCGTCATCTCGGGAGAAGAGGACCTTACGACGCCGGTCGCGAGCGGACGTCGCGTGGCCCGGCTGTTCCCGCAGGGACGGCAGCTCGTCGTCCCTGACGCGGGACACGAGGCCACGGCGTACGACCTCACGGGGTGCTCCGCAGACGCCCTCCAGCGCTTCCTTCAGCGGCGTCGGGTTCCACGCGCCTGCCCGCGTTTGAGGGTAGCCGGCCTGATCCCACCGCCGGCCCCGCTGTCCCTTCGCCGGTTGCGCCCGCTGGGCGGTGTGCGCGGCATGGCCGGTCGTGCTCTGCGCGCGTTGCGGCTTACCGTCGACGACGCGGTCCGCTCGGCGTCCACCGACGTCGCGCCGTTCATCGGGTTGCTGGACGACTCGATCCCCGATTTGAACTTCGTCCAGCGGGCCGGGGGGCTCCGCGGCGGGACGGTGGCCTTGCGGCCGATCGCTGAGCGCCTTCGCCTGCGGCGCTACGTCTACGTGCCCGGCATGCGGGTCACGGGTTGGGCCAGGCACCTGAACTCGAAGCGCCGGCTGCGCGCCCGCTTCGTGGTCAGCGGCCGCGGCGCCCCTGACGGAAAGGTGCTCGTCCATGGCCGGACGGTGACCGGCTCGCTCGGCGGCCAGCCGATCTGGGCGCGCCTCAGTCTCCAGGACGTAGCGCTGCTGGCCCGCTCGTCCAGCCGGCACGCGGCGCTGCTGCGCCGGTAAGCGGCGAGCAACCGTCGGGTTCCCCACGGGCGCTACGCGTGAGGGGCGGCGGCCGGGCTCGGCGGGGCTCGCCGCGCGCGCCGGTCGCGCAGGGCGCTCGCGACGAACAGGGCGGCGACCAGCGCCGGGAAGGCGGCCAGGGCGGCGTCCGGTACCGCGGTGCCGGCCTTCGCCAGCAGCCCGAGGCCCGACCCGATCAGCAGGACGGCGAGCGCGCTGCGCAATGTCCCGACAGGCACCCGCACCGACCATTGGCTGCCGAGCCAGACGCCGGGCACCGACCCGATCAGGATCGTGCCCGCCAGGCCGAAGTCCACGTTGCCGGCGACGACGTGCGCGGCGGCCGCGGCCCATAGCAGGATCGCCGCGTGGAAGACGTCCGTCCCGACTACGCGTCGCGGGACGAGCCGGAAGATGAGGATGAGGCCGACCGCTATCAGGGCGCCGCTGCCGGCCGAGGTCACCCCCAGCACGAAGCCGACGAAGACGCCGAGCGCGACCGCCGCGACCTTGTGACGAGCCTCCAGGTCGATCCGTTCCCGCTCCCGCTCGACCATCTGCTTCAGGAACAGCGCCCGGGCCAGCGTCGCGACGCCGCAGAGCAGCAGGGCGGCGGCCAGGATCGTCAGCAGCAGGTCGTTGAAGTCCTTGCCATGCGCCTTCTCGAGCGCATCGAGCACCCATACGCCGGCGATCGCCGACGGCACGGATCCGAACGCCATCCAGGTCGACAGGCTCAGGTCCACGCTGCGCTGGCGGAAGTGCTTGAAGCCGCCGACCGTCTTCGTCACGGCGCCGTAGGCGAGGTCGGTCCCGACCGCCGTGACCGGCTTGATCCCGAACACGAGGATCAGGAGCGGCGTCATCAGCGAGCCCCCGCCGATGCCGGTCATTCCGACGAGCAGGCCCACGCCGAGGCCGAACCCGATCAGGGCGGGATCCATCAGGCCACCATCCCGGCGCCCGCGGTGTCGCCCGTCGACTCGTCGATCAGGATGAAGCTGCCGGTCGCGCGGTTGCGCGCGTAGGGATCGGCCAGGATCGGCTGCCCGAGGCGCAGACGGACACGCCCGAGGTCGTTGAGAGCCAGCTCGGAGGCGTCGGTCTCGGTCCCGGCAGCGTCCACTTCGATGCGGCTGTCCACCGCTTCGACGCGCGCCTGGACGGCCCGCGTGGTGTGCTTCAGCCGGTAGCTCGCGCCCGCCCGCAGCGGCCGCTCGTGCAGCCAGCAGAGCGTGGCCTCGAGCTCGCGCAGCGCCGGCGGCGCATCCTCGGGGCCGGCGAGCATGTCGCCCCGCGAGACGTCGAGCTCGTCCTCGAGCCGCAGCGCCACCGACAGCGGGGGGTAGGCCTCGTCGAGCTCGCCGTCCTGAGTGTCGATCGCCGCGACCCGCGTGCGTGCGCCGGACGGCAGCACCACCACCTCGTCCCCGGGGCGCGCCACGCCGCTCGCCACCTGTCCCGCGTAGCCGCGGTAGTCGTGATGGTCGTCGGACATCGGCCGGATCACCCACTGGACCGGGAAGCGCAGCTGGTCGAGCGGCCTGTCGCTCGCCACCTCGAGCTGCTCGAGCCACTCGAGCAGCGGCGGCCCGTCGTACCAGGGCATCCGCTCCGAGCGCTCGACCACGTTGTCGCCGTGCAGCGCCGAGATCGGGATCACGTCCGCCTGCGCCAGCTCCTCGGCAATGGCGTCGAACGGCTCCTCGGCGTAGTCGACCAGGTCCATCTTGTTGACGCACACGACCACGTGGGGGATGCGCAGCAGCGAAGCGATCAGCGCGTGGCGGCGCGATTGCTCGAGCACGCCGTTGCGGGCGTCGACCAGGATCAGGGCTACGTCCGCGGTCGATGCTCCGGTGACCATGTTGCGGGTGTACTGCTCGTGGCCGGGCGTGTCCGCGAGCACGAACTTGCGCCGCGGCGTCTGGAAGTAGCGGTAGGCCACGTCGATCGTGATGCCCTGCTCGCGCTCGGCACGCAGGCCGTCGGTCAAGAGCGCGAGGTTCACGTAGCCGTCGCCGCGCTCGCGGCTCGTGCGCTCGACGTGCTCGAGCTGGTCCTCGAAGATCTGCTGCGTCTCGAGCAGCAGGCGGCCGATCAGGGTCGACTTGCCGTCGTCCACCGAGCCGGCCGTGGCCACCCGCACCAGCTCGGAGGTGCGCTGGGGCGCCTCCACGGCGGCCACTAGAAGTAGCCCTCCCGCTTGCGATCCTCCATCGCGGCGTCCGTGACGCGGTCGTCGGCGCGGGTCTCCCCGCGCTCGGTGACCCGGGTGGCGGCGATCTCCGCGATCACCTCGCCGAGCGATGTCGCGGTCGAGCGCACGGCGCCGGTGCAGCTCATGTCGCCGACGGTGCGAAAGCGCACCGACTCCTCGAAGACGTCCTCGCCGGGCAGCAGCTCGACGAACGGGGAGGCGGCGTAGAGCATGCCGTCGCGGCTGAAGACCTCGCGCCGGTGGGCGAAGTAGAGCGGCGGCAGCTCCAGCCCCTCGAGCGCGACGTACTCCCAGACGTCGAGCTCGGTCCAGTTCGAGAGCGGGAACACGCGCACGTGCTCACCCGGCTTGACCGCGCCGTTGTAGAGCGACCACAGCTCGGGGCGCTGGCGCTTCGGGTCCCATTGCCCGAAGTCGTCGCGGAAGGAGAACACGCGCTCCTTGGCGCGTGCCCGCTCCTCGTCGCGCCGGGCCCCCCCGAAAGCCGCGCGGAAGCCGTGCTCGGCGATCGCGTCGAGCAGCACCTTCGTCTGCAGGCGGTTGCGCGACGCGCGCGGCCCTGTCTCGTCGACCACCCTTCCCGCATCGATCGCCGCGGGCACGGAGGCCACGATCAGCTCGGCGCCGAGCTCTTCCACGCGGCGGTCGCGGAACTCCAGCGCCTCCGGGAAGTTGTGCCCCGTGTCCACGTGCATGACCGGGAACGGGAAGCGCGCGGGCCAGAAGGCCTTCTCGGCCAGGCGCAGCAGCACGGCCGAGTCCTTGCCGCCGGAGAACAGCAGGACGGCCTTGCCGGGCTCGGCGGCGACCTCGCGCATGATGTGGATCGCCTCGGCCTCGAGCGCCCGCAGGTGCGGCACACGGTGGCCAAGGCCGCCGGCTGCCGGGCGGGCTGGGGCGCTCATACGTGCAGCCCGCATTCGGTCTTCTCCTGGCCCGCCCAGCGTCCCTCGCGGCCGTCACCGGGCAGCGTGCAGGGCGCGCACCCGATCGAGGAGTAACCCCGGTCGTGCAGCGGGTGGTACGGCAGCTCGCGCTCGTGGATGTAGCGCCAGACGTCCTTCTCGGTCCAGTCCGCGAGCGGGTTGAACTTCCACACGCCGCGCTTCTCGTCGCGCTCGAGCTTCGGGGCCTCCGCCCGCGTCGGGGACTGCTCGCGCCGGATCCCGGTGATCCAGGCCTCGACGCCCTCGAGGGCGCGGTCCAGCCCGTCGACCTTGCGCTGGCCGCAGCAGTGGTCGCCGCCGGTCCAGGGGCGCCCGTTCGGGCTCGAGGCGTCCTGGATCTCGAGCTTCAGTCCGTAGCGGTCCTCGACCTGCCGCCAGACGGCGTAGGTCTCGGGGAACAGCACGCCCGTGTCGATCGTGAAGACACGCGCCGCGGGCTCGATTCCCATCAGGAGGTCGATCAGGACCGACTCCTCCTTCTGGAACGAGCACGCCATGACGAGGCGCGGGTGGTGGCGCTCGACCGCCTGCTCGAGCACCTGCTCTGCGGAGAGCTCCTCTAGACCGCGCACTCGCCCTCGCCCCTCACGACCTTGAACGGCTCCTGGCGGCTCCAGTCGATGAATTGGTCGAGGGTCTCGAGCGAGAACTCCACGGGCAGGGACAGCTCGCGGACCGCCTCCTCGAAGGGCTCCTGGCCCACGCGGTCGACGAAGGCGTTGAAGGCCTCGCCGTCCTGGCGCTCGGCCTCGTAGAGGCGGATCCAGCGCTCGACGGCCTCTGGCACGCGCTTGGCGGGCAGGCGCACCTTGAGCCGGTGGCCGTATGCCACGTCGCCGCCCTCGTAGCGGCCGCCGATGTGCGCCACGTAGGCGGGTATCTGCTTGCCGCCGACCTTGAGGGAGGCGCCATACAGCCCGATCGTGCCCAGGTGGTGCTGGCTGCAGCCGTTCGGGCAGCCGGACATCTTGATGTGGATGCGCTTGGTCAGCGGATCGGTGATCTCCATCTGCTCGATGCGCTCCTCGATCGCCCGATTCAGCCCCATCGAGCTCGTGATTCCGAGCTTGCATGAATCGGTCCCGGGGCAGCTCACGACGTCGCCGATCTCGTGGGCGCCCGAGGCGCCGAGACCGAGCTCGAGCAGCCGCTGCCAGACGTCGTAGAGCGACTCGTCGCGCACCCAGCGCAGCACCATGTTCTGCTCCACGCTCGTGCGCGCGTAGCCGCCGGTGTAGTCGCGCATGATCTGCGCGAGGCCCCGGAACTGCTCCGGCGAGAGGTCGCCCCGCGTGACCTTCACCTGCACGGTCGAGAATCCCTGCTGGCGCTGGGGCTGCACGTTCGCCGCCAGGAAGCGGTCGAACTCGCTGCGGTCGCCGTTCGGGCTCCCGTAGCTCGGCGGGGCCGCTGGGGCGTTCGCCTCCTCGTCGTGCTCGAACAGCAGCGGATCGGGAGAGAAGTCGCGCTCCGCGACCCAGTCGCCCTCGAGCTCCTCGTCGACCATGCGACGGAACTCGTCGATGCCGACCTTGTCGATCAGGAACTTGATCCGGGCGCGGGCGCGGTTCTTTCGCAGCCACTCCTGGCGGTCGAAGATCCGCAGCACGGCCTCGGAGACCTTCAGGTAGTCGCCGTTGTCGACCTCGACGAAGTCGTAGAGCGTCTGGCCGACGCGGGCCATGATCGAGGTGCC
>JBHELQ010000085.1:0-2702 GCA_046262995.1 Thermoleophilaceae bacterium | reverse complement strand
CGCCAGGCGCGGGGCTCGGGGGAGCGCCCCTTCGGCGTGCGGTCGAGCAGGAACGAGTAGTACGGGACCACGAACGAGTCGGGCGCCATCACCGTGTAGGTGTGGTGGACGGTTCCGTTCTCGCGCGCGAACGCGATCCAGCTCGGCGCCTCGCGCAGCCCGTCCTTGAGCTCGGCCCCGACCTGGCGCGACCACTCCTGCATCCATTCGGGCGGGTTGGCGATCATCTCCTTCACCTCCGGAATCTGCTGCGATTGCTCCTCGGTCATCGCGAGGCCGAAGTCGAAGGGGAAATCGGTGTTGTAGGTGGAGACGTAGGGGAACTGCCAGCCCATCCGCTCCTTGTACGCGGCGAGCCGTTCGATCGGCGCCCGCGAGAAGCAGATCAGGGTCACGTCGCGGTGGTTCAGGTGGACCAGTGAGCCCTCGAGCCCGTCTCCCAGGTTCGTGCACCCCGGGCAGGCGCCCTTCTCGTAGTCGGGGCCGAACATGATGTTGTAGGCGAGGAGCTGTGAGCGTCCGTCGAAGAGCTCGGCCAGGGTCTTCTTGCCGTCCTCGGTGTCGAACTCGTACTCCTTCTCCACCGGCACCCACGGAAGCTCGAGCCGCTTCCTCTTGATCTCCTCGTTTCGCTCCGTCTGCTCGGCCTCGAGCTTCGCCAGCTCGTCCCGGGCCGCCTGCCATTCCTCGCGGGTTCCGATTCCGTGCTCAGGCACGTCGTCTCCCTCCTGTCGGGGCTGGGCCGGACGCTACTCCGATCTCGAAATGAGACCCAGGGCCCCGCGGAAGCTCATCGCTCTCGCAGAACAGGCATCCGGCAAAGGCCGCACGCTTCCGCGGCCCGTCCATTCCACGGTCGCTCACTTCCCTGGTCTCGTGGCGAGATACTGCCCGAGACATGCGGGATGTCGTGGTCACGCACGTGCGGCGGCGGGGGTCGCCGAGGCGCTCACGGAATCTCGAGGAGCGCCTCTTCGTCCGATTCCCCGCCCTCTACCGCCGCCCCGCGGCGCTCGTCGCCCGCCTCAGCCCTCGCTCGCGACTGAGGCGAACGCTGCTTCGCCGAGAAGTGGTCTCAGGCTGGCATGCGACTTCGAGGCAGGACTTCGAGCTGGTCGTAGTTCGCTATGCAGACGATGTGGAGATCAAGTTCGACGCCGCCTTCGAAGCGATCGGTCTAGCCGGGCCGTTCCGGGGCCACCAGGGAATTCTGGAGCGGGAGCGGACCTTCCAGGAGGAGTGGCAGCGGTGGGAAGCCGTACCGATGACCGTGCTCGACCTCGGTGAGCGGCTGGTGGTCCTTGGCGAGGTGCGGCTCGCTGGCAAGGCGAGCGGGCTGGAGCTCGAGCGCGAGGTCGCACAGCTCATGACGTCCCGGGACGGGCTCGTGGTGCGCGACGAGATCGTCATGGGCTGGGATAAGGGGCTGCGGGCCGCCGGTCTCGATCCGGAGGCACTGGACAGGGGCCGACGCGGGTAGAGATAGCGAAAGGAGGGATATCGACATGGCGAAGGATCACGGTCCCAGCGTCAAGAACGACAAGCAGTACGAGGGCCTCAGGAAGAAGGGGATGAGCAAGGGTCGCGCCGCCGCGATCGCCAACTCGCCCGGCTCGTCCAGCAGGGGCGGCAAGCAGTCGGGCAGCGGCGGCGGAAGCAGTCAGAGCAGGCGCAGCAGCGGCCGCGGCAGCGGCGGTAACCAGGCGCAGAAGAAGGCCGCCGGGCGCAAGGGCGGCAAGAAGTCGAGCTGAGATGGCGACCTCGAAGCAGAGCCAAGCCGCGTCCGTCGGGCAGAACCGGCGCTAGTAGGGTTTTCGCTTCGAGCCGATCGGCAGCTGCCGCCGTAGCTCAGTTGGTAGAGCACCTCCATGGTAAGGAGGGGGTCCCCGGTTCGAGTCCGGGCGGCGGCTTTCCCCAGAGGTCCCGCGCTAGACTCGGAACGAGCCTCGCGGACGCGGGGTCTTTCTTCGTCCAACCGGAATAGCGATGGCCCGCGGAGACGTCCGAATCGCCGTCACACTCGCGTGCGAGGAGTGCAAGCGGCGCAACTATCAGAGCGAGAAGTCGAAGCGGAACGATCCCGACCGGATCGAGTTCCGCAAGTACTGTCGCTGGTGCGGCCGGCACACGCCGCACAAGGAGACCCGCTGATGCCGGCGGGCCTCGCGCGCGCGTGTAGGAGCTAGGCCGTGGCGCGCGATCGCCAGCGGGCCAAGCAGCGGCAGGCCGAGCGTCGCGCCCGGCGCCTGGCGGAGGAGCGGCCGGCGGCCGGGATCGACGGCTCGGCGGCGGCGCAGCCGGCCCCCGCGGAGCCGGCCCAGGACTCGCCCCCGGCGGTTCCGGAGGTCGAGGACCCGCGGGCGGCGGAGCCGGAACCGCCCATCGACCCGAACCTCGCGGTCGGAGCTCCGCCGGAGGACGAGGGCCACTCGGAGAGCCTGCTCGAGGACGAGCCCGAGCTCGACGGCGACGAGCATCTCGACGAGGAGCAGCTCGAGGCGGAGGAGGAAGCCGAGGAGGAGGCCGGCTATGCGCCTCGGGGCCACCGCGTCGACCGCGGCGTCGAGCCGCTCGCCAAGGACCGTCCGCGCCTCGTACAATTCCTCGTTGCCGTCTGGGCCGAGCTTCAGCGGGTCCAGTGGCCCGACCGGCAGACCCTGACGACGCTCACCGGGGTGGTGCTCGGGTTCGTCCTGATCGCG
>JBHELQ010000084.1:0-6732 GCA_046262995.1 Thermoleophilaceae bacterium | reverse complement strand
CGCCGTGACGCGGCGCTCGAGGGCGCTGATGCGCACGGAGAAGTGGAGCAGCATCAGGACCACGAACATCAGGCCGAAGAAGAACAGCGTGCTCTGCGGAGCGGCCGCCCCGATCAGATCGGAGACGTCGTTCAGCAGCCCATCCCAGACCGACAGCAGGATCAACCCGAGCGCCGTCAGGATCCAGAGGAGCGAGTACTCCTCCTTCAAGCGGCGCCGGCGCACCAGCTCGATCACGAACGCGAACACCGCCAGGCTGCCGCCGACGGCGATGATCCGCAGCTTCGGGTCCATCAACGCTCCTCGGCCGCGCGCGGCCTGAGCAGCGTGACCAGGATCGAGAGCATCATCTTGTAGACGTAGTACAGGCTGCGGTGCCCGCTGTGGAGCCGCTTGCCCTCGGGCGCCCCACGCATCTGCACCGGCACCTCACGCACGCGAAAGCCCGACCGGTGGAGCAGGATCAGGATGTCCGCGTCCGGATAGTCCGTCGGGTAGACCTCGCCGCAGAAGAAGCGCGCCACCTTTGCCTGCATGACCTGAAAACCGGAAGTCGGATCCGAGACCGGCTGGCGCATGTACAGGGAGGCGAGCCGCGCGAACAGCGCGATCCCCAGCTTTCGCGCCCGCGAGGGGCGGTAGTGACCGTCGCCGTCGAGGAAGCGGGACCCGATCACGACGTCGGCGTCACCCTGGCGCAGCCGCTGCAGCATCGCCGGCAGGAACTCGGCCGGGTGCTGCCCGTCCGCGTCGATCTGCCCGACCACGGGATAGCCTTCGCGCACCGCCAGCTTGTAGCCGCCCTGCAGCGCGCCGCCATAGCCGAGATTGACCGGCAGCGCGAGCACGCGCGCGCCCGATTGTGCGGCTTCCGATGCCGTGGTATCGCGGGACCCGTCGTCCACGACGACCACGTCGGCTTCGGGAAGCGCCTGCGCCACCTGACGCACGACCGTCCCTACCCGGCCCGCCTCGTTGTACGCGGGGATGATGATGAGCGTCCGCTCCATCGGAGTGAAGCAAGGCTACAGCCAGGCCGGCCGACATCGGTTGAGCTCAGCCCTGTCGTGCGGACCGGCGGGGGAGCCGCGCCATCGCGGCCGATCGCGCGGCCCGCATGGCCTCCACGAGATCGCGCGCGTCGGCGCGGGTCGGCACCAGCGCGGCGCGCCAGGCGACGCCCGTAGCGCGCCCGAAGAACAGCAGCGACATCACGGCCGTGAGGCTGTACGACACGGTGGAGGCCAGCGCCGCCCCATAGGCGTGCAGTGGTGGGATGAGCAGCAGGTACATCGCCACCGTGAGCGGAAGCGCGACCAACATCGTGTAAAACGAGTAGATCGGGAAACCGCGCCCGAGTGTGGCCGCGTTGAGCACCTTGCCGACGCCGAGCAGCACCACCCCCGGGATCAGGACAAAGCCCAGCAGAGTCGCGTCCGTGAAGCGCGGGCCGTAGAAGACCGGCACCACGATGGCCACGAGCAGCGCCAGCCCGAGTGCCGTGGGGCCCAGCAACAGCACCGTATGGCGCGACGCGCGGGCGACCGCCGTGTCGGACGACTCGCGCGGGAGGTTCGCGCGAGTCACCTCGGCGTCGAGTCCGGCCGTGCGCGGGAACACGACCGTCTGGAGCGCCGCCGGCAGTACCCAGCCCACCGCCGTGAGCGACAGCGCCACCGCATAGACGCCGACGTCGGAGCGGCTGGCGTACGCACTGAGGATGAACAGGTCCAGCCTGTAGTTGAGGAGCTGGAACAGCTCGGCCCCCCATGACTTGGCGCCGAAGGCCGCGGCCGTGCGCAGCTGCCGACGGGGCGCCGAGCGAGCCGAGGGATCGTCGACGAGCCCGCGGACCCAATAGGCGGTCAGGAGCGCCGCGAGCACATGGCCGAGGGCGTATCCCGTGAGGGCCCCCGTCACACCGAACGGGAACAGCAGGACGCCGCCCAACACGAGCGCCGCCGCCGGCTGCACCACGGAAGTCGTCGCGTACAGCTCGTAGCGCTCGCGGCCAAGGGCGATCTTCGAGGACACGCCCCAGCCGATCCCGAAGGGAAGCGCCGCCAGGACCAGCAAGGCGGCGGTCGGGCTCAGTCCCTCCAGGACGTTGTGGCGCGTGAGCAGGTAGAACGCCGCCGCGCCCGCGCCGCCGATCGCCCCCAGCACCAGGGCGGCCGCCTGAGTCTGCTTGAGCGCCGCGCGCACCGGCCAATCGCCGCGGCTCACCAGGTAGATCACGCCGGTGGCCAGGCCGACCGTCGACAGCACAAGCGCGATCTCGAAGAGATTCGCGGCCAGCGCGTAGGTCCCGTTGCCCGAGGGCCCGAGGCGGCGAGCGATCACGACGCTGAGCACGAATGTCGCGGCCATTCCCAGGACCTGAGCGGCGGCGGAGCTGAGCGCACCCAGCCCCAGGTGCCGGCGCGGCCGCGGGCCGGGAGTCACGTCCTCGGGGCGAGCGTGCACGAACCCATCCTGACGGGGCGCACGGCGGGTGACGCTTTAGCCTGCCCGCCATGCCCAGCGTGCTCGCCTGGCCGGCCGGCGAAGGGCCGGAGGCGCAGCCCTACCAGGCGCTGCTCTACGGCGAGCTGCGCAAGCGAGGCTGGACTGTCAAGGACTTCACGCCCGGCCGGCTGCTGCGACATCCCCAGGAGCTGATCCATGTCCATTGGCCGGACCTCGTGCTGCTGGAGCGGCGCCCGCCGCTGCGCTTCCTGAAGACGGCGGCCTTCCTCGCACTGTTCGCGCTTGCCCGCCTGCGGGGACGCCGGCTGGTGTGGACGCTGCACAACACCGAGCTGCGAGACGAGCAGCGCTCACCCTGGGGGCGCGTCTACGTACGAGCCCTGATCGGGCTCTGCTCGGGGCTCGTCCTCCTGTCCCCCCGGCATGTGGAGCTGCTTTCGAGGCGGGCCCGCCGCAAGCCTCTAGCCGTGGTCCCTCACCCCGAGCTCCGAACCGCCTACGGCGAGCCGCGCGAGGGGCGTGCGGCCAAGGAGCGACTAGGCATCGGGTCCGACGAGTTGGTGGTCGGCTTCTTCGGGAAGGTGCGCCCCTACAAGCAGCTGTCCGCGCTGGCGTCGGCGTTCGCCGGGCTTCCCGGCCCCGGCTTGCGGCTGCTCGTGGCCGGCGAGTTCGACGCGTCGTGCGCGGCGCTTGCGACCGGACTCCGCCATGCCGACCGGACATCGCTGCTCGACAGGCACGTGCCGCGTGACGAGGTGGCGTGGGTGCTGGCGGCGATGGACCTCGTGGTGCTGCCATATCGGGAGATAGGGAACTCGGGGGTGGCGTTACTCGCGTTGTCCTACGCGCGGCGGCTGCTGGCACCGGCAAGCGCGCCCGCGATGTCGGAGCTCCGAAAGTCTGTCGGGGGAAACTGGGTCCAGCTCTACGAGGGGGAGCTCCAGCCGCATCATCTGCGGCAGGCCCTCGAGCGGCGGCCGGAGACCTCCGAGCCCGACCTGGCCGCCTTCGCCCCCGGCCGCGTCGGCGAGCTCACCGATCGCTTCCTTCGCTCGCTCCTGGCGGCGGCGCCCCAACCCCCTCGCCCTTAGCCTTTCCGCGATGGAACGACTCGAGACCAGGCTCGAGGGCCCGCTCCTGATCGAGTCGGCGGCCCATGGCGATCAGCGCGGCTTCCTATGCGAGACCTACCGCCGCTCCCTGTTCGGCGAGCTGGGCGTGAGGGACGACTTCGTGCAGGAGAACCAGTCCCGCTCGCGGCGTGGAGTGCTGCGAGGGATGCACTTCCAGATTGGAGAAGGACAGGCGAAGCTCGTGCGCTGCGCGTCCGGCTCGGTGCTGGACGTGGTGGTCGACCTTCGGCGCGGCTCGCCGAGCTTCGGCCGCTGGGAGGCCTTCGAGCTGAATGACCAGAACCTGCGCCAGCTGTACGTGCCGATCGGCTTCGCACACGGGTTCTGCGTCACGAGCGAGCTGGCAGACGTCGTCTACAAGCTCTCGGCCTACTACGCGCCCGAGACCGAGCGTGGCTTCCGCTACGACGACCCGGAGGTCGGCATCGCCTGGCCGGACGTCGAGCTCCAGGTCTCGGAGCGCGACGCATCCGCGCCCGCGCTGAGCGCGATTGCCCCGGAGCTGCCGTTCGAGTACGGGGCCTAGGCGATCGAGCGCGGCCGTAGGGCGCCCAGGGCCACATCGCGCACCAGCCTCCGCTCCGCCGGGCGCAGCCACAGCGCGTAGTAGGCGACCCAGTAGGCAAGCGGACCACCCGCCGCCGCCGCCAGCACCGCCGGCAGCGAGTCGAGCGGGACGACCGCCCGGACGAGCCCAAGCGCGGCGGCCAGGGCGGCGCCGAGCAGGTAGGCGGGCAGGAACGACTCGCGCATGATGAGGGAGGCACCTACCGGTACGACCTCCAGGACCAGGCGCAGGAGGAGCGGCGCCACGACCAGGTAGGGCAGGGCGGTCGCCAGCGCCACCCCCTCCAGGCCGAGAGCCGGGACGAGCGCCAGCGCAAGCGCGATGCTCGCGATCGCCGTCACCCAGGCGTAGCGCGCCACCGACCGGGCGCGCCCGGCTGCCACCAGCAGCGCCGACGCGACGCCGCTCGATCCGTAGGCGAGCCAGTAGGAGAGCAGCAGGGCGAGGGCGGTGCCCCCCTCGCGATAGCGCTGCCCGAGCCAGGCGTCGAGGACCGGGCCGGCGAGAACCATGCCCGTCACCGCCAGCGGCACGAGCAGGGCGAGCGAGTAGCGCAGGCCGCGCACGAGCAGCTCCCGCAACCTCCGCTCGTCGCCCTCCGCGCGATAGCGGGACGCGGCGGGCAGGACGGTCACGATCACCGCCGAGTTCAGCGAGCGAAGCACGTTGTGGATGCGGATCGGGCCCTCGAACAGAGCGACCGTGGCGGCCGATCGCAGCAGGCCGAGCACCGCTCGATCGGCTGCGTAGACCGCGGCGGCGGCGGCCTCCGTCAGGGACAGGTAGCCGGCCAGTCCGAGCAGCCGGCGCATGGAGTCGCGATCGAGCTCCCGCCGGGCGAAGGTGAAGCCGCCGCCGGACGGGCGACCGGCGGCCAGGGCGCTCAGACCGACAGCGACGGGCAGCGTCCCGCTCGCGGCCACTAACAGCGAGAGCGAAGCCCCGGCGAAGCTGAGGGCGATCACGAGCCCGGCGTAGGACAGGATCCCCACGATCTCGGCCCCGGCCAGGCGCACGAAGAGCTGCCTGGCCCGCAACGAGTCTCGCGCGAGCGTGAGCGGCCAGCCCACCGCAGTCACGGCGCCGAGCAGGAGCGATCCCACCCGCGCCTGGCGGGCAACGTCGGCCGACAGCTCGACCCCACTGGACAGCAGCAGCCCGAGAAGGGCCACCACCAGGCCGGCGACCGAGCCGACCAGGAGGTACAGAACGAGGGCGTTCGAGTACAGCCTGACCCGGGTGGCCGCGTCGGTGGCGCCGGCGAGCTCCCGGACCGCGGCCCCGGCACCCGCGTTCTGCACGACGAGGAGGTAGCCCGCGAGGGAGCTGAGCACACCGTAGATGCCGAACTCCGCGACCTGCAGCCGGCGTGCGAGCACGGTGATGAGCGCCAGCATCGCGAGCAGTCCCGATACCTGGGATGCCTGCTGCGCAAGCGAGCCGGAGGCGAGCCTGCGCGCATGTCCCACCCGTGGCCCGGCCTCAGCTGAGCGTTCCACTGGGGGAGAACGTTATGGCTGCCGCCGGAGGGCGGCGGCGCGGCGCGGCGGCGGAGCTACACTCGCCGCCGCCCACCTGGGGCGGGTTCAACGACGAATGGCCGGCGATCACGCAGACCCCGACCAGCGTTCGCCGGCCGTCGGCCCGGACGGAGCCCCGATCCCCACGCGAGAGCTGCTCGGCGTGCCGATCGCGCTGGTCGACTACGGGCGCGCGATGGACGTGATGGACGGGCTGATCGCGCGACGCCGGCCGGGATACGTCTGCGCCGCCCCCGTGCACGCGCTGATGCTCGCGCAGGACGACTCCGAGATGCGCGCGGCGCTCCTGGGCTCGACCCTGACGGTCCCGGACGGCATGCCGCTCGTATGGGCCGTGAAGCTGCTGGGAGAAGGCCTTCGCGACCGCGTCTACGGCCCGGACCTGATGCGGCGCTACAACGACCGCTGCGCCGAGCGGGGGCATCGCGTGTGGCTGTACGGGGGCCGTGACGAGCCCTCGCTCGAGCAGCTGAAGCTGCGCCTGAGCGAACGTCATCCCGGAATCGAGATCGTGGGCGGCTGGTCCCCTCCCTTCCGCCCGCTGACGACGGCGGAAGAGGAGCTGGTGGCGAAACAGGTGAACGACGCGAGCCCCGACGTCCTGTGGGTGGGAATCGGCGTGCCGAAGCAGGAGAAGTGGATGGCGCGGATGCGCGACCGGCTCGAGGTCCCGGTCATGTGCGGCGTCGGTGCGGCCTTCGACTTCCACGCGGGGCTCGTCCCGCAGGCGCCGCGCTGGATGCAGGACCGGGGGCTCGAATGGGCCTACCGGGCAGCTCAGGAGCCGCGCCGGCTGCTGCCCCGCTACGTCTACTACAACCCCCGCTTCGTGGCCTCGTTCGCGCGTCAGCTCGCCCGGGAGCGGCGCGGCCGACCGGCCGTAGACTCCGGGTCGTGACCGCGACCGTTGCTGTGATCGGGCTCGGCCGGGTCGGGCTGCCCCTGGCGCTCTCGTTCGCCGACCGCGGGCTGGAGGTGATCGGGGTCGAGCGCGTGCCCGCCACGCTCCAGTCGCTCGAAG
>JBHELQ010000083.1:0-14573 GCA_046262995.1 Thermoleophilaceae bacterium | reverse complement strand
TCCCTGGAGGTGGCGGACGCCCTGGGGGAGAAGCTATGGGGCGTGCGCCTCGACACCTCGGCGAACCTGGTCGACCGCTCGCTCTGGCACGAGCTGGGCGAGTTCGCCCCGACCGGCGTGAATCCCAGGCTCGTCGAGCGGGTGCGGGCGGCGCTCGACGGCGCCGGCCACGAGCGGGTCAGGATCGTCGTCTCCGGCGGCTTCGACAGCCGGAAGATCCGGCGCTTCGAGGCGCTCGGCGCGCCGGTCGACTCCTACGGCGTGGGCTCCGCCCTGCTGCGCGGCGAGAACGACTTCACGGCCGACGTGGTGCGCGTCGACGGGCGCGACTGCGCGAAGGTCGGTCGCCGCCACAAGCCGAACCCCCGGCTTAGGCCGGTGGCCTAGCGCTCATGGTCCGCGCAGAACTGGCCGATTGAGTCGAGATGCCTCTGCTGCCGCTCGCCATCACCTACGACCAGGTCGAGAACTGGGCGATCACCTGGCTGCCGATCGTCTTCATGGCCGTGATCGCCGTGGCGATCGTCTGGATGCTGCGCTACATGCCGCGCACCAAGCCGCAGGAGATCAAGCCCTCGTCCTCGAGCTCGGTGCGCTGGGGCGACGTCGCCGGCGCCGAGGAGGCCAAGGACGAGCTGCGCGAGGTCGTGGAGTTCCTGCGCGATCCGAAGCGCTTCAAGGGCCTGGGCGCGAAGGTCCCGAAGGGCATCCTGCTCCATGGCCCTCCCGGCACCGGCAAGACCCTGCTCGCCAAGGCCGTCGCCAACGAGTCGAAGGCCAAGTTCTTCGCCCAGTCGGCGTCCTCGTTCGTCGAGATGTTCGCCGGCTTGGGCGCCGCCCGAATCCGGCGTCTCTTCCGCCAGGCGCGCAAGGCCGCGCCCGCGATCGTCTTTATCGACGAGCTGGACGCCGTCGGCGCCACGCGCGGCAAGGACATCTCCGGCGAGAAGGACCAGACTCTGAACCAGTTGCTCGTGGAGCTCGACGGCTTCGGCTCCACCGATCAGGTGGTGGTGATCGCCGCCTCCAACCTGCTCGACAAGCTCGACCCGGCACTGCTCAGGCCCGGACGCTTCGACCGTCAGATCTTCGTCTCGCCCCCCGATCTCAAGGGCCGCCGCGAGATCCTCGACGTTCACACGCGCGGCAAGCCGGTGGTCGACGTGGACATGGAGATCGTCGCGCGCCAGACGAGCGGGCTGACGGGCGCCGACCTGGCGAACATCTGCAACGAGGCCGCCATCTTCGCCGGGCGCGAGCGACGCCGGCACATCACGACGGGCGACTTCCAGGCCGCGCTCGAGCGCGTGATCGCCGGCATGCAGTCCCGCCGCGTGATCACCCCCCACGAGAAGCGCGTGGTCGCCTACCACGAGGCCGGGCACGCGCTCGCCTCGGAGCTGCTCCCCTCGGTCGAGAAGGTGCACCGGATCTCGATCATCCCGCGCGGCAAGGCGCTGGGCTACACGCTGAACCTGCCCGAGGAGGACCGCTACCTGAAGACCAAGGAGGAGCTGCTCGACTACCTGGTCGTGCTGCTCGCCGGTCGCGTGACCGAGCACCTGGTGTTCGGCCAGATCACGACCGGGGCCTCCGACGACCTGCGCAAGGCCCACGAGATCAGCCGCTCGATGGTCACCCAGTACGGGATGGGCACCGAGCTGCAGTCGAAGCAGCTGCCGGCGGACGACTACTCGATGTCCGACGCCACGCGTCGCATGGTCGACGAGGAGCAGCAGTACATCACCGATCTGGCCCATCGCCGCGCGATGGCGCTGATCGACGAGAACCGGGGGCTCCTCGACGCGCTCGCCTTCACGCTGCTCGAGAACGAGGTGCTGGAGCGCGACGACATCGACCGGCTCGTGCCACGTCATGTGAGCGAGCCGGCGGTGGAGGCCGAGCCGGCGGCGAGCGACACGCGGATCGCGGCCGCGGAGCGGCTCGAGCCCGGGTCCGGCTCGCTCGACCAGCCGGGCACGGACTAGCCCCCGGGAACCGGGCGCGCGAGCGGGTAACCTGCTCCGCGTGCTTGGACGCATCGACCACATCGGCGTCGCGGTCGAGGATCTCGACGAGGCGGTGGCCCTCTACGGCGACAGGCTGGGGATGCCCGTCGAGCACCGGGAGACCGTCGAGCAGTTCGGCGTCGAGGCCGTGCTTCTCGGCATCGGGGACGGGCACGTGGAGCTCTTGAGGCCTGTCAGCCCGGACAGCGCCGTCGGGCAGTTCCTGGAGCGCAACGGTCCGGGGATGCACCACGTGGCCTACGCGACCGACGACATCGATGCCGCCCTGGCTGCCGCCCGCGACGCCGGCCTCAAGCCGATCGACGAGCAGCCGCGCACCGGCATTCGCGGCACCCGGGTGGCCTTCCTCCACCCCAAGTCGACCGGCGGCGTCCTGACCGAGTTGGTCGAGGCCCACTGATGGCCGAGATGAAGCGGGTGGACATCGGCTTTCAGGGCGGCCAGGTGCTGGCCGTGCGCGTGGCCTCCGACTCCTACGGCGGCCTGCGCGACGCCCTGGCCGACGAGAAGGCGCAGCGCTGGTTCGACCTGAGGACCGAGGACTCCGAGGTCTCACTGGACCTGTCCCAGGTCGTGTACGTCCGCCTGGACACGGACGAGCACCGGATCGGCTTCTAGGCCCCCCTCGCGGCCCCGTGCTGCGCTCGCTCGACCTGGCACTGCTGCGCCTGCTCCGGACTCGCCTGCACCCCCCCGCCCTGGAGCGGGCCGCCGCGGTGGTCTCCAGGGTGGGAGAGCATGGCCTGGGCTGGCAGGTCGGCTCGGCCGCCGGCGCCGTGCTGGACGCGGACCGGCGGGCGGTCTACCTGCGCGCGATGCGGGCCGCGGGGGCCGCCTACGCCGCAAACCAGCTGGTCAAGCTCGTGGTCCGCCGCCGCCGCCCCGTGCTGGTGGGCCTGCCGCCGCTCGCCACGACGCTGTCGGAGCGCTCCTACCCGTCCGCCCACGCCGCGACCTCGTTCGCCGCGGCGGACGCTCTGTCCGCCGCGCTGCCCTGGCCGCCCGTGTACGCCGCGGCGGTGGCCGTGGCGCTCACGCGCCCCTATCTCGGGGTCCACTGGCCGTCCGACTCGCTCGCTGGCGCCGCCCTCGGCCGGGCGGTCGCGCGCCTCGTGCCGTGAGGGTCGGGATCGTCGGCCTGCCGAACGCCGGCAAGTCGTCGCTCTTCAACGCCCTGACGCGGGCGGGCGCGCAGGCCGCGCCCTACCCGTTCACGACGGTCGATCCGAACGTGGCCGTGGTGGCGGTCCCGGACGAGCGCCTGGAGGCCGTTGCCGAGGTCGTGGGGGCCGCGCCGGTCGTGCCGGAGACGATCGAGTTCCGGGACATCGCCGGGCTGGCGCGCGGCGCCCACCGGGGCGAGGGCCTGGGCAATCGCTTCCTGGCCAACATCCGCGAGACCGACGCGATCCTGCACGTGGTCAGGGCGCACGACGACCAGCAGGTGCCCCATCCGGAGGGGCGGGTGGACCCCGTCGCCGACTCCGACGCGGTGGAGACCGAGCTGCTCTACGCGGACCTCGAGCAGGCCGAGCGCCGGCTCGAGCGGGTGGCCCGCCAGGCGAAGTCCGGCGACAGCGACGCCGTGGCCGAGGAGGCCTGGCTGCGCGAGCTCGTCTCGGCGCTCGGCGAGGGCCGGCCCGCGCGCTCGGTCCCGCCTCCGCCGGACGCCCCGGAAGCGCCCACCCGGCTCCAGGCGCTGACCGCGAAGCCGGTGCTGTACGTGGCCAACGTCGGCGAGGGCGCGCCCGCCGCGCCGCCGCCCGAGCTCGTCGAGCACGCGGGGCGAAGCGGCGCGCGGGCGGTCGCCGTCAGCGCGCGCCTCGAAGCCGAGCTGGCGGAGCTCGACCCGGGCGAGGCGGGGGCCATGCGCGCCGAGCTGGGCCTCGCGGAGCTCGGGCTGTCCGTGGTCGTGCGGGAGGCGTTCACGCTGCTCGAGCTCGTCAGCTTCTTCACCGCTCACAAGGGCGCCGAGGCGCGCGCCCGCGCGATCCGCCGCGGCACCCCCGCCCGCGAGGCGGCGGGCAGCGTCCACGAGGACATGCGGCGGGGGTTCGTGGCGGCGGAGGTGATCGGCTGGGACGAGCTCGTCGCGGCCGGGGGCTATTCGGGCGCGCGCGAACGCGCGCTGCTACGCACCGAGGGCCGCGACTACGAGATCCGGGACGGCGAGGTCGTGAGCTTCCGCTTCAGCCAGGCCTGATGTACGAACGCGGACCCCTCCCCCGGCGGCTTTGGCACGGCGCCGGACCCTGTGGCATGCTGCGCCTCGAACGGAACCATCTTCAGGCAGGAGGATCTCCTTGATGCGCCGCCCCGCCCGCAACTGCGCGCTCCTGTGCGCTCTGGCTCTACTGGCCGCCGTCCCGCTAACGGCATCGGCCAGCGGCTCGACCGCCGGCGGTCCGAGGGCGCAGGCCGCACACGCTTGCCACCTGAGCGCCTACCGGCAGCGCCATCTGGGCGCCACCTACACCTACAAGCTGCGGGTGAGCGGCACGCGCTGCCGCAACGCGCCCAAGGTGATCAAGGCCTACAACCACTGCCGTCACGTGCAGGGCGGCCGGGACGGCCGCTGCTACCACCGCATCTACAACTACCGCTGCGGGGAGCACCGCTACAACAAGCTGGCGGGCGTCTCCTACGACGCCCACGTTCGCTGCCGCAAGAGCGGCCGCGAGATCGCCTGGTACTACACGCAGAACCTCTAGCGGCCGAAGTCGCGGCTGATCCCGGCCAGCACTCGCGCGGCCGCCAGCCGTGAGCCGGTCTCGTTCAGGTGGATGCCGTCAGGCTCGCGCACGATCTGCTTGCGCCCGCTCACGGTCATGGCGTCGCGGTAGCGGCCTCCCGGGGTGAACAGCGGGACCATGTCCAGCACGCGCACCTGCGAGCGGTAGGGCACCGAGGCGACCTCGATCGCCTGATTGACCGCGTGTGCGATCTGCTGGCGCTTGGCGAGCCGCGGCAGGGGGAGGGTCAGCCAGTAGACGCGCGCCTGGCCGCGCTGGCGGTAGGTGTTCATCATCCGGCGCACGCGGAACGCGTAGACCGCCGCCCAGTCGGGGCCGCAGCAGCTCACCTGCCGCCCGCCCGCCCCCGGCATCGGAAAGCCCTCGTTGGCGCCGATGAACACGACGATGGCGTCCGGGTGCTTCCTGCGCACCTGGTCCGACGACAGCTTCCCCCAGTCCACGAAGCCGCTCTTCGAGACCCCGGTGCCCAGGTGCGGGTCGCGGACGACCCAGACCCCGCTCCGCCCGGCCAGCCCGCGAGCGACCTCCACGTCCAGCGGCATCGACATCGAGTCGCCGGTCACGAGCACGGTGCGCAGGGGTCGGGGCCGGATTGGCCGTCCCCCCAGGTCCGCGGGGTCGAAGGAGTCCGGCGACACCGGCGGGACCGGCCCCTCGCGGGCCGCCCGGAGCGGCTGGTCGAACCCGCCGCTTCGTCCCAGTCCCTGCTCCGTTCCGATCCAGCCGAACATGTGGCCGCTCAGCTCGTGGAACGGGAGCCGGTCGGCCACCCAGGCGGTGGGCCGGCCGACGGCCAGCACCACGTCCCGCTCCCAGCCGGGCTGCATCTCCTGGCCGGCCGAGCGCAATGAGGTCCCCTCGAAGAGCACCAGGAGCAGGACCGCCACGGCAACCATCCGCAGGCCGTCGCGCGCCCTCCGCCGCGGGCCCCGCGGGGGCTCGGGCACGCGCTGCTCGCCTGTGGGGAATGTCGGCATGTTCGATCCTCAGAACTGGAAGTAGATGAACGGTGGCACGGCCTGACTCGGCACCGTGGCCCCCACAACGGCTATCACGAGCGCGAGCGCGACTCCCAGCACGGCGGGCGAGAGCTCCGCGACACGCAGCCGCAGGGCCTCCAGCGGGCGGGGCGGGAGCAGCTGGAAGCCGATCACGCCGACGACCGCCAGCACGGCGGGCGCCGACCAGAGCGTGGCGGGCCCTGGATCGGCGAGCCGTGAGAGGAAGTCGCCGGCCAGGTTCAGGTCACGGCTCCGGAACAGGATCCACCCCAGGACGACGAGGTTGAAGACGGCGGCCCAGCGCAGCCACGCCGGGGCTTCGAAGCGTCCGCGCAGCACGCGCTCGATCACGAGCCCGGCCCCGTGCAGCGCCCCCCAGAGCACGAAGCCCCAGGCGGCTCCGTGCCAGAGGCCGCCCAGCGTCATGGTGATCATCAGGTTGCGCGCGGTGCGCAGGCGCCCGTCGCGGTTGCCCCCGAGCGGGATGTAGAGGAAGTCGCGCAGGTAGCGCGAGAGCGTCATGTGCCAGCGGCGCCAGAAGTCGCGGAAGCTCGTGGCCCGGTAGGGGCTGTTGAAGTTCTGCGGGAAGACGACCCCCATCAGGAGCGCGGCGCCGATCGCGATGTCGGTGTAGCCCGAGAAGTCGCAGTAGATCTGGGCGGCGTACGCGTAGGCCGCCAGCAGCACGTCCGGGGCGTGGTAGGCCTGCGGGACCCCGAACACGGGGTCCACGACCGTGCGCGCCAGGTAGTCCGCGATCGCCACCTTCTTCACGAGCCCGAGCGCGATCAACACCATCGCCGAGCCGACGGCCACGTTGCGCGGATCACGCGGGCTCCGGAGCTGGGGCAGGAACTCCCGCGCCCGCACGATCGGCCCGGCCACCACATGCGGGAAGAAGCTCAGATAGAGCATCACGTCCAGCGTCGGGGCCGGCTCGATGATCCCGCGCTTGACGTCGACCACGTACGAGATGGCCTGGAAGGTCCAGAAGCTCAGCCCGACCGGCAGCGCCAGGCTCACGAGGGGAAGCGGTAGGCCCAGGCCGATGGAGTGCAGGAAGTCCGAGACCTGCTGGGTGAAGAACCCGTAGTACTTGAAGACCCCGAGGGTGCCGAGGTCGACCACGACGGTGGCGGCGGTGATGAGCGTGCGCCGCCGTTCGCTCGACGCGCGGTGCACGAGCTGCGCCCCCGCCTGGTTCGCCAGCGCCACCCCGGCGAGCAGCGCGCAGTACTTGACGCTGGCTGCCGCGTAGAAGACGTAGCTCGCCAGCAGGATGAACGGCTTCCACAGGCGCGGATGCGGCATCAGCGCCCACGAGAGCGTGAGCACGATCGGGAAGAAGATCGCGAACTCGAGAGAGGGAAAGACCACGCCGCTGAGCTGCTCGGGGACGAGATTCGACGAGCTCCCGTCCCGAAAGGGTTTGACAGAGTAGCCGGATGCCAGGGCGGCGCCGGGGGTTCGTGGCGGTGGTCGTGCTCGTCGCGTCCGCGGCGGTGCTGGGCGCGCTCGCCGCCCCCGCGAGCGCGGGCTGCGGCGGGCGCAAGGTCTTCCGCGCCAAGCGGCACCGCGGGGAGGGCCGGCCCCCGCTCGTGATCGGCGACTCGGTGGTCCTCGGGGCGCCCGACGAGCTGAGCGCCGCCGGCTTCCGGGTCGATGTGCGCGGCTGCCGCCAGATGAGCGAGGGGCTGCGGATCATGCGCTCCTCCCGACTCCCCCGGATCGTCGTGGTCGCCCTCGGCACGAACTGGAAGATCACGATGCGCGAGATCCGCTCCGCGCTCCGGATCGTGGGTCCGGACCGCGTCCTTGCGATGGTCATCCCGCGCGAAGAGGGCGGCGGCTCGGGCT
This sequence comes from Thermoleophilaceae bacterium, assembly GCA_046262995.1. Taxonomy (GTDB): domain Bacteria; phylum Actinomycetota; class Thermoleophilia; order Solirubrobacterales; family Thermoleophilaceae; genus JBHELQ01. The sequence goes on along the minus strand of JBHELQ010000083.1, from coordinate 6,929 downwards.
CGGACGCCGCCGTCGTCCGTAGGGCCGGCCGGCGCTACCCGGGCCGCGTCCTGGTGCTCGACTGGGTGCGCTACAGCGCCCGGCACGGCGGCTGGTTCGCGCCCGACGGCATCCACCTCGGGCCGGGAGGGGCACGCGGCCTGACCCGCCTGTTCAGCCGCGTCTTCCGGGTGGTGGTCCCGCGGCGCGGGCCGTGGACCGGCAGCGGCGCCGGCGGCGCCCTGGCGTTCTCGCTTCGGCGCGGCCGTGCGCTTCGCTCCGCGCTGATCGTCTCGGACGGCTCCTGCCTGCCTCGCCCGCCGCGCTTCGCGCTGCGGCGCGGAGACCGTGCCAGCTTCGGCGGGCGCTTCCGGATCACGCGCAGGAAGGGCGGCCGGATCGTCGAGCTGCACGGACGCTTCCTGCGCCGCGGGCGTGCTCGTGGTTGGCTCCGGGTCCGGGGCGGAGGCTGCGACAGCGGGCGCCTGCGCTGGTCCGCACGCCCGGGCAGGCCGCGGCGGCTCAGCGGGCGCTGGAGCGGGGAGGACACGGGCGGCCACGCGCTCCGCTTCACCCTCCCGCGCGACCGCCTCACCCTGGCCTTCGACGGGCCGCTGTCGCTTGGCTGCGGCAGCCCCGTCGCGCTCGCGCGCGCGATCCCCATCCGGAGTGGCCGCTTTTCGACGCGGGAATCATTGCCCGACGGCTCGAGCCTCCAGGTGCAGGGCCGCTTCCTGCACGCGGGCCACGCGGAGGGGACCTGGCGCCGCACGCGTCCGGGCTGCGATACCGGGGAGCTCGCCTGGAGCGCCGGGGGCTAACTGCGAGCTAGCGGATCAGGCGATCGCCCCGCAGGGCGTGGGCCACGTAAAAGGCGGCGATCGCGGCGCCGGCGGTCGAGAGGTGGATGCCGTCCCCCTGGCGGACTCGCCGCAGGTGGCCGCGCCAGCGCATCACGGCGCGGTAGTGGCCGTGCGGGGTGAACACCCGGTTGAGGTGGATGAGCTGCACCTTCCCCTTCAGGAGGGAGACCTGGCGCAGCGAGCTCGCCGCCTGGCGGAGCGCGGCGTTCACGCGGGGGTAGACCTTGCGGAAGAAGCCGCCCCGGGCCTGCGGCAGGAGCAGCCAGTAGACGTGGGCGCGGCCCTTGCGCGCGTAGGTGATCATCATCCTGCGGGCCCGTCGCGCGTACTCGCCGACCCAGGCGGCGCCGCAGCACGCCGCCTTGGCGCCCGACGGGGTGCGCATATCGAAGCCGTCGTTCGCGCCGATGAACACGACGGTCGCACGCTGGTGGTAGCGCCCGACCTGGTGGCGCGCATGCCGGCGCCAGTCGAGCAGGAAAGGCTTCGAGATTCCGGTGCTTACGCGAGCGTCGCTGCGGACGCGGATCCGATGGTGGCCACGTCGCAGCCGCTGCGCGATCTTCGTATCGACGATCTGGATCATCGAGTCACCGGTCGCGAGCAGCACCGGCCGGTGGGCTGCCGCATCCGTGCCGCCGGCCTGGGTGGGCGAGGCCACCGCCGCGGCGGCGAGAGCCGCAAGGCCGAGCGGCGCCGAGAGCTTCCTGGCGGTCATCCCGCGAAGGTACACGCGGCTCAGCGGACGCGCACCGCGGGGCCGGCGACGCCACCCGCCCGGACGCGGTAGAGCCCGCGGACCCGGATCGTCGCCCGGTAGCGGCCACCCCGGCTCGTACGAACCGCTCGCACTCGCCGCCAGTGACCGCCTCGCCGCCGCTCCACCACGAGCCGCCGGCCAGAGGGGGCGGGGTCGAAGACGCCCACGAGCGACAGCCGACGAGCCCGGCCGAAAACCCCGCCCGCGGCCCGGAGCGGCGGCGTCAGCACGGCGGCCCGGGCCGGGCCGGCCCCGGCCTGGGAGGTCGAGACGCGCGTGAAGCGCGCCCAGCTGTCCATCAGCCCGAGCCGCAGCCGCAGCGTCGCGCCGGTGATCCTGCGCGTGCCGCGCGTCCCGTAGACCCGCGCCCGGACGATCCTGGGCGAGACCCCGCGCCGCAGCACGCGGATCTTCCGGAAGCGTCCGCGGACGTAGCCGTGCAGGCGGGCGGTCATCTGGCGGGTCGAGAAGCTGCGCCGCCAGCGGTGGTGGGGCGAGATCCCGTCATAGGGGTCGCGCACGCCGCGCAGGTAGGGCTGCGGGAGGGCGCCCAGGAACGAGAGCTCGACGTTCTCGGTGTGGCCTCCGGAGGTCGAGTGGTAGTACGTCACGGCGGGAAGGCCGGCGTAGGTGAGTATCTGGCGGGAGGTGGCGCGGACGGCAGAGTTCGTCCGCCCGGTCTCCGCGGCCACGCCGCGGTAGACCTGTGAGCGGGTGTCGGGGTACTGGTCGAACGCTCCCGGCTTGTCCGTGGCCATCGCGTAGCTGCGCGCGGCCACGGCCTGCGCCTTCAGGGCCTCGATGTCCCAGGAGGACGGCATCTCGCCGGGCACGACCCCCTGCACGTAGGGATCGATCGGCAGGGCGTTGATCGCCGTCACGCCACGGCCGCCGGACCGGACCTCGATCGCGCCGCGGTAGCGGCCGCTGCGCACCCCGTTCAGAGCCGGCCCCAGGAGGCGGACGACGTGGCCCGGGCGGTAGAGCTTGAGCGGCGAGGAGAAGCGGCCCACGAGCCGGCCCGAGGACGAGCGCAGCGACAGCCGGCCTCGCGAGCGGCGGACCTTGTAGGTCGTGCCCGGCCGCAGATGCCTGCCGCCGGCACGGGAGGCCCCGCGCACCCGGATGAACGGGTCGGCGGACTGCAGCAGCACCCGCACGCGTCTGGAGCCGAGCGTCCCGAGGTGGGTGTGCCGGTAGTAGTGAGCCAGGATCCGGGCGTAGCCGACACCGTGCTGCGCGTAGCCGTAGGCGCCGTACTGGCTCATGCCGATTCCGTGTCCGAAGCCGCGGCCGTGGACGATGTGGCGGGTCGCAGCGCCCGCCGCGGGCGCCAGCAGGGCGAGTGCGAGGGCTGTTATGAGCAGAGAACGGCGCATCGGAGTCTCCCGGGGTATCGGCCAGCCCCGAAACCCCTTGACGCTTCGAAGGTAGCGGTTGAGTCAGGCGACGGCCCAGAGGCGCCACTCGCCGGGGACACCCCGCAGCTCGCGCTCCCCGCGGTCCTCGAAGTCGATGCCCGACCCGACGACCAGGTCCTTCACGGTGCTCGAGACGAGCACCTCTCCGGGCCCCGCGCAGTTCATCACCCGCGACCCGATGTGCACTGCCAGGCCCCCCAGGTCCCCGTTCATCACCTCGCACTCGCCCGTGTGCAGGCCGGCGCGGACCTCGATCCCGAGCGCCCGCACGGCGTCGGCGATCGCGGACGCGGCCCGGATGGCGCGCGCCGGCCCGTCGAAGGTGACGAGGAACCCGTCGCCCGTCTGCTTGATCTCGCGCCCGCGGTGGCGCTCGAGCGCGCTTCGCACCACCGCGTCGTGGCGCTCCAGGAGGCGCCGCCAGTCGGCGTCGCCGAGCTCGGCCGCTCGGCTCGTGGAGTCGACGATGTCCGTGAACATCACCGTGGCCAGCATCCGGTCCGGCTCTCGCTCCAGGCGGGCGCCCGTCAGGAACTCCTGGATCTCGCCGAGGAACGCGTCCGAGTCTCCGAGCGAGAACAGGTTGTCGCCGCCCTCGAGCTCGACGTAGCGGGCCCCCGGGATGTGCTCGGCGATGTAACGCGAGTGCTCGATCCGTATGAAGGTGTCCTCTCGCCGGTGCATCACGAGTGTTGGCACCCGGATGGACGGCAGGACGTGGCGGACGTCAAGCTCGCCGATCAGGTCCAGGATGCGCCGGATCGTCGACGGGCTGGCCGCGAGCCGCTCCAGCCGGCCTGCCCACTCCATGAAGCGCTTGTCGCCGGCCATCCCCGGCGCCACCTGGGAGGCCAGGTAGCCCTGGCCCCAGTGCTGCAGCAGCTGCTCCATCTGGGCGTCGCGCTCGGGCCGCTTCCAGGTCCAGGTGTAGTCCTCCGCCCAGGTACCCCGCGCGAAGGTGGCGTACAGGGTCAGCGCGCGCGTCCGCTCCGGGTGGGTGGCCGCGAACATCATCGCCATCGGCCCGCCCTCGAGGGTCCCCGCGATAGCGGCCTGCTCGCAGCCCGCGGCGTCCATCACGGCCAGCACGTCGTCCATCTGCTCCTCGAGCGTCGGCGCGCCGAACATCGGATCCGACAGGCCCGAGCCGCGCCGGTCGAACGTTATGAAGCGCGAGAAGCGCGTCAGCTCGCCCATCGCCCTCGCCAGCGTGGGCTCGCTCCAGAGGTACTCGCATTGGCTGATCCAGGGCGGCACCCAGACCAGGTCGATCGGCCCGGAGCCCTCGACTATGTAGGCGATGTTCAGGTCGCCCGATTTCGCGTACTTGGCCACTGGAGCCATGTCCCATCACGGTACAGTCCGCCGCCCGTGGCCAAGCGGAAAGCGTCAGACGTGTTCGTGGACTGCCTGGAGGCGGAGGGCGTGAAGCACGTCTTCGGCATTCCTGGCGAGGAGACCCTCGACCTGAACGAGTCGCTCTCCAAGTCCTCGATCGAGTTCGTGCCCGTCCGCCACGAGCAGGGCGGGGGCTACATCGCAGACGTGTACGGGCGGCTGACCGGAGAGGCGGGGGTCTGCCTGGGGACCCTGGGGCCCGGGGCGATGAACCTGATGACCCCGGTCGCCGACGCCTACCTCGACAACTCGCCGCTCGTGGTCCTGACGGGGCAGGGCGACCTCGAGCGCATGCACAAGGAGTCGCACCAGTACATCGACATCCTCAGCGTCATGCGCCCGATCACCAAGTGGAACGCCCGGCTCTCGAGCGCGCGCATTGTGCCGGAGGTGGTGCGGAAGGCGTTCAAGGTGGCCCAGCAGCAGAAGCCCGGCCCGACGCACATCGAGCTCCCTGAGGACGTGATGGAGGAGGAGATCGACGCCCAGCCGCTGCCCGTCAGCGGGAGGGTCCGGCGACCCGAGCCCTCCGACGAGGAGCTGGCAGCCGCCGTGGAGATCATCCGCTCCGCCGACTCCCCCCTCGTACTGGCCGGGAACGGCGCCGTTCGCGTGGGCGCCGGGCCGGCCCTTAGGGAGTTCGCGCACGCCACCGGGATCCCGGTGGCCGAGACCTTCATGGCCAAGGGCCTCGTCGACAACCGCGAGGACTGCGCCCTCGGCGCGGTCGGCCTGCAGGCCGGCGACTACGAGATGGCCGGCTTCGACGACGCGGACGTGGTCATAACCGTCGGCTTCGACCTGGTCGAGCACGCCCCCGAGCACTGGAACGGGAAGCGCGACAAGCGGATCGTCTGCATCGACACGGTCCCGGTGGAGGTGGACGAGTTCTTCGTGACCGCCGCCGACCTGATCGGGGACATGGAGCGAATCCTGCTGCGCCTGGCGCGCGACTGCGGCCAGCTGAACAGCACGGGGGGCTCATCGCGCCTGCGCGAAGTGGTGCTCGGCCGCTTCGAGGCCGCCGGCCAGGACGACCACTTCCCCGTGCAGCCGCCGCGCGCCCTGTGGGAGATTCGCGAGGCCCTTGGCCCCGAGGACATCCTGGTCAGCGACGTGGGCCTGCACAAGCTCTGGATCGGGCGCATGTTCCCGGCCTACGAGCCGAACACCGTGCTGATCGCCAACGGGCTGGCCGGGATGGGGTTTGCGGTGCCCGCCGCGATCGCGGCCAAGCTCGTGAACCCCGACCGCAACGTCGTGACCGTCAACGGCGACGGCGGGTTCCTGATGAACGCGCAGGAGCTCGAGACGGCCGTGCGCCTTGGCACCGCCTTCGTGAACGTGGTCTGGGAGAACAACCAGTACGGCTCGATCGTCTGGAAGCAGGACAAGAAGTTCGGCAGCCACTTCGGCACCGACTTCGCGAATCCCGACTTCGTGAAGATGGCCGAGTCCTACGGGCTTCCGGCGTGGCGCTGCGAATCGCCCGACGACTTCGGGGAGCGTCTGCGGGGCGCGATGTCGCTCGACCGTCCATCGGTGATCGTGCTGCCGATCGACTACTCGCTGGATGTGGCGATCAGCGAGGAGCTGGGCGCGGAGACCGTCGCCACCTGAGCGAGCCCCGCGGCGGAGCTTGCCGGCCTCTCCTCCCGGGTAGGCTCGCTGGGAGCGCTACCCGGAGGTGACGGCATGAGCATCGCAACGAAGGAGCAGGAGGTCGTGGAGGCGGTCGAGAAGCGCCTCTACGTCGGAGGCGAGTGGCGCGACGGCTCGGGCGGCGAGACGCTCGAGGTCGAGGACCCCTCGACGGGCGAGGCGCTCTGCGAGGTGGCCGACGCGACGCCCGAGGACGCGAAGGCCGCGCTCGACGCCGCGGTCGAGAAGCAGAGCGAGTGGGCCGAGACGGCGCCCAACGAGCGCTCGCAGATCCTCTGGAAGGCGTTCGAGGCGCTCAACGAACGCGCCGACGAGCTGGCGCTCCTGATGACGCTCGAGATGGGCAAGACGATCGCCGAGTCGAAGGCGGAGATCGCCTACGCCGCCGAGTTCTTCCGCTGGTTCTCGGGCGAGGCCCTGCGGCTCGACGGCTACTACAAGGCCGCAGGCAACGGCGCGGGCCGGGTGATCGTCATGCGCCAGCCCGTCGGCCCCTGCCTGTTCATCACCCCCTGGAACTTCCCCACGGCCATGGGCACGCGCAAGATCGGCCCCGCCATTGCGGCCGGCTGCACCATGGTGGTCAAGCCCGCCAAGCTCACCCCGCTGTCCATGCTCGCCCTGGCGCAGCTGCTCGAGGACTGCGGGCTTCCGGGCGGCGTGCTCAACGTCGTCACCGCCTCCTCCTCCGGCTCCACGATGGGCCCGCTGATCGAGGACCCGCGTTTGCGCAAGCTGTCCTTCACGGGCTCGACGGAGGTCGGCCGCAGCCTGATGGAGCAGGCCGCGCAGAACATCCTCAAGGTCTCGATGGAGCTGGGCGGCAACGCGCCGTTCCTGATCTTC
>JBHELQ010000082.1:0-9073 GCA_046262995.1 Thermoleophilaceae bacterium | reverse complement strand
CTCGTGCAGGATCTCGCGCCCGGAGCGCTCGGAGTCCTCGCGGCGCTCCTGCTTGAACCAGGCGCGGATCTTCGCCTGCGCGCGGGTCGTCTTCACGAGCGAGAGCCAGTCGCGGCTCGGGCCGCGCTCCTTCTTCGAGGTCAGCACCTCGCAGATGTCCCCCGACTGCAGCTCGTAGTGGAGCGGCACGATCTTGCCGTTCACCTTGGCGCCCACGCAACGGTGTCCGACGTCCGTGTGGATCGCGTAGGCGAAGTCGAGCGGCGTGGCCCCGGCGCCGAGCGACTTGACCTCTCCCTTCGGGGTGAAGACGAAGACCTCGTCTTCGAACAGGTCGGCGCGCAGGCTCTGCGCGAATTCCTGCGGATCCTTCAGCTCCTTCTGCCAGTCCACCAGGTGCTCGAGCCACTCGACGTTCTTCTCCTTGCGCGAGCCGTCCTTGTACATCCAGTGCGCCGCGATGCCGTACTCGGCGGTGACGTGCATCTCCTTGGTGCGGATCTGGATCTCGAGCGGCCGGCCCTCGGGCCCGATCACGGTCGTGTGGAGGGCCTGGTACATGTTGAACTTGGGCATTGCCACGAAGTCCTTGAAGCGCCCGGGCAGCGGCTTCCAGAGTGAGTGGATCACGCCGACCCCGCCGTAGCAGTCCTTGACCGAGTCGACGATCACGCGCATCGCGGTCAGGTCGTAGATCTCGTTGAACTCGCGCCCCTTCTTGGTCATCTTCGAGTAGATCGAGAAGAAGTGCTTGGCGCGGCCCGAGATGTCGGCTTCGATGCCGACCGCGTCCAGCTCCTTGGAGAGGATCCCGCCCGCGCGCGTCACGAACGCCTCGCGGTCCTCGCGCTGCTGGCTGACCAGGTCCTTGATCTCCTTGTACTTGCGCGGGTGGAGAGTCGAGAAGGCCAGGTCCTCGAGCTCCCACTTGATCGCGTGGATGCCCAGGCGGTGCGCCAGCGGCGCGAAGATCTCGAGCGTCTCCTTCGCCTTCTCCTGCTGCTTGTGCTTCGGCATCGAGCCGAGCGTGCGCATGTTGTGCAGACGGTCCGCGAGCTTGATCAGGATGACCCGCACGTCCTGGGCCATCGCGACCATCATCTTGCGGTAGTTCTCGGCCTGCCGGTCGTCGCGGCTCTGGAAGGTGACGCCGGAGAGCTTGGTGACACCGTCCACGAGCGCCGCCACCTCGTCGTCGAAGTCGTCCCTGACCTCCTCGAGCGAGGCGCTCGTGTCCTCGACCGTGTCGTGCAACAGGGCGGCGCACAGCGTGGCCGTGTCCAGGCGCATGCCCGCGCAGATCTTGGCGACGCCGATCGGATGGACGATGAAGTCCTCGCCGCTCGCCCGCTGCTGGTCGGCATGCCGCTCACACGCGAACACGAAGGCCTTCTGGACCGGCCGCTTGTCCACCTTCTCGGCTGCGTCCGAGGAGTGCTCTTCGATCACGGCGAAGAGGTCGCCCAGCAGGACGCGTTGATCCTCGGTCAGCCGGGTCTTCGGCCCAGCGGGGGCGTGCGAGTCGGCCTGGTCGACGCTGCGCCGCTCGAGACCCGGCTCCGCCAGCGCGGTCGGCGAGGGTGCCTTCTTGCGGCCTCCGTTCTTGCGCTTCGCCGCGGCGGGGCGCTTCGAGGAGCCCTTGGCCCCGTTGCCGGAGGCGCCCCCGGACGCGCGTGAGCCGGCGGCGCTCTTGGCGCGCCGGCCGCCCTTGCCGTTCGCGCGCGGGACCTTGGGCATGGACTCGAGTTTAGTCCCGCCGGCCGCGAGCGCCGGAGGCGATCAGACGATGGGGCCGCGGAAGATCCGGTGTCCCGCGATGCCCGCGACCGGGGCGCCAGACGCGGCTGCCTCCCGGGTGTGGCGCTCGGCCGCGGCGACCAGAGATCCCGCCAGAGCCCGGATGCGGCGCTCCCGGCGCCGTCCGAACAGCATCATGACTCCGACGATCGCCGCGTCGAGGGCGATCCAGCCCGAAACCGCAAACAGGACTATGGATGCGTCCATACCCAGTGGGGTTATTCCCCGTTCTCCACCCTCTGCCGCGCGAGAGCTTCATTTGCGCGGTCTAAGCAGGGTATTCCTCGACGAGGACGGAATCTCCTCCCCAATCGCGAAAGACCGCCCAACTTGCGGGATCTTTCCACACCTCAAGCCTGCAGCGCGAGCTCGGGCGAGGCGCCACGGGCGCGGGGCTCGAGCGCCCGCTCGATCGCCTCGAGGCGCTCGCGGCAGGAGCGATAGGTGGGCGAGCGCTCGAGCTCGGTGCGCTCGGCCGCGAGAACCGTGCAGCCGGGGCCGCCGTCCGCCCGGGTCCTGTACTCGACCAGCCCGAGCTCGCGCAGGATTCGAAGCAGGCGTGCACAGCATTCGGCCGGGCGCGGGTAGCGCCCCGGGCCACGCAGCGCAGCAGCCAGCGCCGCGGGGTCGGCGTCCTCACCCTGGCGCAGGGCCCGCCAGACCTCGGCCAGAGCGGCTCGGGGGTCGAGCTCACCGCGCCACACCGCAAGCGCGAAGTCGACCTCCGCTGGGCCCCAGGCCAGATGCCCCAGGCCAACGCGGCGCAGCAGCGGATCCTGCGCGCCCCCGGGTGGGGGGTCGAGCGCGATCAGATGGTCGAAGCCGGCAGTCAGGCCTGGGTCGGCCGCGATGGCGCTCCACGACGCCACCGCCAGCCCGTCGGGGACGAGGCCCGCGATGAGCGACTCGAGCGAGACGCGTCGACGCGGGATGTCTGCGACCGCGACCAGGACCTGGTCGCCGCTCGTGAGGAGATCGCCGGCCACCCCGGCGAAGCCGTCGCCGCGACGGTCCACGAGCCGGCCCGTCGCGCGCTGCGCCGGACGCTCGACCGGCGAGTCCTGCTCGAGCGAGCGCTCCACCCGCTCCCAGAAGTCGCCCTCCCGGTCGAGCACGTGCAGCTCGCCGGAGCTCGTGGGACAGAGGGCGCGCAGCACGAGCCTGGGCTCCACCGTCCCGTTCCAACGGTTCGCCTCCAGGCGGACGGCGATGTGATGCGGGGCCTCGGCCGCGCGACTCACGCTGCGGGGCGCGGCTCCGAAGGCGACCGCGCGGGACCGCGAGCCCCCGCTGACCACCGTGAAGCGCGCGTGCTTCCGCCCCTCCCCCATGCCCGTCACGCCCTCGACGCGCGCCGCCGGCAGGAGCAGCGTCGGCTGGGGGTTGCCGGGGCCGAAAGGCCGCAGTCGGTCCAGCTCTTCCGCCAGGTCGAGCCCCAGCGCGTCCCCGGGCACCACCGCGTCGATCCGCTCGACGGCGAGCAGGTCCTCGGGGGCCAGCCGGCCGGCGGCGTGGCACGCCAGTGCGTCCCGGAAGGAGTCCACCCTGTCCGCCTCGATCTCGAGCCCGGCGGCGACACGGTGCCCGCCGAAGCGGACCAGATGCTCCGAGCAGGCCGAGAGCCCCGCGTGCAGGTCGTAGGCGGAGATGCTGCGACCCGAGCCCCTGCCGCCGGCGCCATCCAGGCCGATCACGACGCAGGGACGCCGCCAGCGCTCGACCAGCCTCGAGGCGACGATCCCCACCACGCCCGGGTGCCAGCCCTGGCCGGCGACGACCATCGCGCCGCAATGGGCCTGAACGGCGCAGGCGGCATCCGCCTCGAACAGCATCCGGGTCTCGGCCTCCCGGCGGTCGCGGTTGAGGCCGTCGAGCTCGCGCGCGACCTGATCGGCGCGCTCGGGATCCTCGGTCGTGAGCAGCTCCAGCGCGGCATCGGCTCGCTGCATCCGCCCAGCGGCGTTCAGGCGCGGGCCGAGGCGAAAGCCGAGCGCGCGCTCGTCGAGCTCGGCCGGCTCGACGCTCGCCACGCCCATCAGCGCCCGCACGCCCGGCCTGCGGCAGCGGCCGAGGACGCCCAGCCCCTCCCGGACGATCCGCCGGTTCTCGCCACGCAGCGGCACGAGGTCGCACACGGTCCCCAGGGCGGCCAGGTCCATGTCCTCCTCCGCCGCCGATCCGGGATCGTGCCCGGCGGCGGCGTGCAGGGCCTCTGAGAGCTTGAGGGCGACCCCCGACGCGCACAGCTCGGGGCATCCGTAGCCGCCCAGCGCCGGATGGACCACCACGCATTCGGGCAGCTTCGCGCCGGGACGGTGGTGGTCGGCCACCACGACGTCCATGCCGGCGGCGCGGGCGGCCGCCACCTCCGGGACTGCGGTGATGCCGCAATCGACAGCGACGAGCAGGCCCGTCCCCTGAGCCGCCAGGCGCTCCACCGCGGCACATGAGAGCCCGTAGCCATCGCCGAAGCGGCTCGGCAGCTCCCAGCGCGGGTCGGCACCGAGCGAGCGCAGCGCGCGCAGCGTGATCGCCGTGGAGCAGACCCCGTCGACGTCGTAGTCGCCGTGCACCACGATGCGCGAGCCGCGTTCCACGTGCCTCAGGATCAGCTCGACGGCCTGTGGGACCCCGGGCAGCGAGGCGGGGTCGTGCCGGTCCGCAGCGGCCAGGAACCCCCGCGCGGCATCCGGATCGGTCAGGCCCCGACGCGCGAGAACGGAGGCCACGACCGGAGAGACGCCGAGCTCGTCGTGCAGCCGTGCCGCGGCCGCGACCTCGTAGGGCTCGCAGCTCCAGCGGGACGGCTTCGACTCCATCCGACCCATTCTGCGGGCCGGGGCCGACGGAACGCCCTAGCCGGCCCTGGTCATCCCGTGGTCGACGCCCGCCGCGCGATCCACTCGCGAGCCGTACAGGTAGGACAGCGCGAGCCCGATGGCCGAGCCCGGGATGGCGATCAGCGCCTGCACGAGCTCGGTGTCGTGACGGCCGGGGACCGTGACGCCGTTGACGATGAACCCGAATATGGCGCCGCCGACGATGGCCGCGAGGAAGGCCCCGACTATCCCGCCCCAGAAGCGGTCCGGCACGAAGACCGTGAAGTGCCAGACGGCGATGCCCATCATGATCCAGACCAGGAGGCTCATCGAGCCCTCCCGTGCTTGCGCTTGGGCCTGTTGCGCCGCTTCTTGTCCTTGGCCGCGCCGGCTCCGGCGGTGCTGGTCGTCCGCGACTCGCGGGGCGCGCCGTCTTTCCCGCCGGGCTCGGGTTCGGGCTCGGGGGCGCCATCGCCGCCCGGAGGCGCAACCGGCGGGCTCGGCGCGGCGGGCGGCGCGGCCGGCGGTGTGGGACCGGGCACCGGTGGAGTGGCGGCCCGCCTGCGCCCGGCGCGCTGCGGGCGCCGCTGACGGGGTGCCGGCGCGGAGCCGTCTCCCGGCTCCTCGGCCTGGCCGATCACGCCCTCCGCGAAGGCCGGCACGACGCCGCCGTGCTCTTCGAGCAGCACCCTGCGCCTGCGCATGTAGACGGGCTCGCGCTCCTTCCACTCGACCAGCACCGGCGTGGCTATGAAGATCGACGAATAGGCGCCCGAGGCCACGCCGACGAGCAGCGCGAAGGCGAAGTCCTTCAGCGTCTCGCCGCCGAAGAAGAGCAGCGCGCCGATCGGCAGCAGCGCCGAGAAGGTCGTGGCGAGCGAACGGGTCAGCACCTCGGACATCGCGCGGTTCGCGATCTGGGAGAAGGTGGCGCGCGGCATGCGCGGCACGTTCTCGCGTATTCGGTCGAACACGATCACGGTGTCGTAGAGCGAGTAGCCCATGATCGTGAGCAGCGCGGCGACAGTGGCGGTGGACACCTCGCGCTCGGTCAGCGCGTACACCCCCGCCGTGATCAGGAGGTCGTGGGCGAGGGCGATCAGTACCGGCACCGCGTACTTGAACTCGAAGCGGAAGCCGATGTAGATCGAGATCAGGAGCAGCGACGCGATGATCGCGATCAGCGCCGTGCGTGCGATCTGGGAGCCGAAGGTCGGCCCGATCGAGCTCGACGAGAACTGCCCGACGCGCACCCCGAAGCGCTTGTTGAGCGCGGTCTGGACGCCGTTCACCCTGTTCGGCTGGAGCGTCCGGGTGGAGATCTGGACGACGTTGCTGCCCAGCTCCTTGTCGTTGATCTGCTGGATCTTGGCGTCGCCGTAGCCGAGCGGTGAGAGCACGTCGCGGACCTGCTGCACGCTGGCGGGACGCTCGAGCGGCGTCGTGATCCTGGTGCCGGACTCGAAGTCGATCCCGAAGTTGATGCCGAGGCCGGCGATCGCCAGGGCACCCGCCACGAGGATCGCGCCAGACATCGAGAAGAACCACTTCGAACGGCCCATGAAGTCGAAGCGCCAGCGCCCGCGCTGGCGCTTGCCGACGCCTAGCGCGCTCGGCCGGGCGAGCAGCCGCGAGCGTGACATCGCGCCGAGCACCGCGGAGGTGGCGAGCACAGCCGTGAACAGCGAGACCAGCGTTCCGATTCCGAGGGTGAAGGCGAAACCCTTGACGCCCGCCGTGGCGAGCGTGAACAGGATGAACGCGACCCCGATCGTGACCACGTTCGCGTCGATGATCGTCCGCAGCGCCTTGCTATAGCCGCCGGAGATGGCGGCAGGGATGGAGCGCCCTGCCCGGACCTCCTCCTTGATCCGCTCGTACATGACGATGTTGGCGTCGGCCGCCACCGCCAGGGTCAGAACCAGCCCCGCGATGCCAGGCAGCGTGAGCGTGATCGGGATCAGCTTGACGAGGGCGAACAGCAGGAAGGCGTAGATCAGGAGCGCCAGCGTTGCCACCCCGCCCAACACCCGGTAGAAGAGCAGCAGGAACAGGATCGTCAGCCCGAGCCCGACCAGGCCCGCGATCAGCCCCTGATGGAGCGCCTGCTTTCCAAGCGTGGCCGAGACCTGGGTCTGGGAGATCAGCTTCAGGTTGATCGGCAGCGCGCCGATGCGCAGCTGCTCGGCCAGGTCCTGGACCTCCTGGAGCGTGCCTATGTTCTCGATCTGGACGCCGGTGCGGCCGTCGATCCCCTCGGGGTTCTCGACGAAATCCGTGGTGGCCAGCGAGATGACCTTGTTGTCGAGCGTGATGGCGAAGCGCTGGAAGGCCTGCTCGCGCGGGGTGTTCGGCGGCAGGATGATCCGCGAGCCGCGCTCCGCCTCGCGCTTCGTGGCCCGGGCGAAGGCCTTGCGGCCCTTGCCGGTGAACTGCATCGTCACGATCGGCGCGTTGCTCTGCTGGTCGTAGCTCTGCTCGGGGTTCTTGATGTCCGATCCGGAGAGCTCCGAGTCGTCCTCGATCACGTAGTAGCTCCTGACCCCCGCCGGCTGGTGGGGCTGGCGGTCGGCCTCGACGACCAGGACGCCCTGCGGGACCTTGAGCACGGTTCCGCCGGCGGCCGGCCCCGCGCGGCCCAGGGCCTTGAGCTGCGGCGCGCACTCGGTGCCCTTGGCGTAGTGCTGCGCCGGGCCCGGCCTGGGCTCGTAGTCGGAGAGCAGCTCGGAGCAGCTCGGCTCGGGTCCCTTGCGCAGCCGCTGGTCGGACGTGAACAGGTAGTACTTGTCGGTGGCGGTGTCGTTCTTCCGGTCGTAGTAGGCCTCGATCTGCTTCCGGTCGCCGTGGAAGCGCCGCTCCACCGCCTTGGTGGGCTCGTCGGGCGGGATGTCCGTGGCCTCGGCGCGCGGCTTCTGCTTCGACGCGACCTGAACCGCCTCGTACAGCGCGTGCGCGCCGGCGTACGGGGCCCCGGGGCCGCGCGAGCCCAGCACGTTCGGCTCCCAGTCGTAGAACTGGAGCTGGGCGGTGGTGCCGACCTGCTTGATCGCCCGCCGGGCGTTCTTCACGGCGGGCAGCCCGATGGAGATCTGATTCGCGCCCGCGCGCTGGATCTCCGGCTCGGAGACGCCCAGAGCGTCGGTCCGCTTGCGGATCGTCGTGATCGCGTCGTCGATCGCCTGCGGGGTCACCTTCGGGACCTTGGGCGTCGGGCGGCCCTCGTAGACGAGCTCCACCCCGCCCTTCAGGTCCAGGCCGAGCCGCGTGGGCTTCTCCGTCTTGCCAAGGAGCGGCCAGTGGACGGGCACGATCAGGGCCGCCGCCGCCAGGAGCAGCAGGACGACGAAGCCGAGGATGCTGAGGTTGCGGGTGCGGGAGGTCACGCGCCTACTCGGGTGTCAGGACGAGGAGCAGGCCGCCGTCGTCGTCGTAGGCCGGGAAGATGTCTGCTTTCGCAGCCTCCGGCCGGTCGCCCTCGGCGTGGACGGTGACGACCTTGTCGAGCACTCGCACGCCCCACTCCAGCGCGGTGCCGATGTGGTCCTGGCCCGACTCGAACTCGAGCCCCAGGACCTCCTTGACCGAGCGGCCCATGACCTCGAGGTCCCCCAGCCCGGTCAGCTCGCGGGCGCCGCGCCCGGCGCCAATCAGGCGCGCCTGCTGGTCGAGCAGGAAGAACGCGGCGTTGGGCGCCGGGTAGTAGTCGTCCAGCAGCTCGAACAGGAAGCCGAAGCCGCACTTGCTGCACGAGCGCGCGCGGTTCTGGAAGCCGGCCGTCCGCTCCGGCGAAACGCTGCGGTTCCCGCACTGCGGGCAGATGAAGATCGGCATCGTCCCGGAGGTTAGAACAGGCTCTCCGGGACTCGCGCTCGCTCCAGCCCCAGATGCTCGAACGCGGCGTCGGTGGCCACGCGGCCGCGCGGGGTGCGCATCAGGAGGCCCTGCTGGAGCAGGTAGGGCTCGTAGACGTCCTCGATCGTGTCCGGCTCCTCCCCGACCGCCACGGCCAGGGTCGAGAGGCCGACGGGGCCGCCGCCGAACTTGCGGCAGATGGCCCCCAGGATCCCGCGGTCGAGCCGATCGAGGCCCGCGGCGTCCACCTCCAGCAGGTCGAGGGCCTCCGCGGCGACGGCCGCGTCGATCCGCCCCGCGCCCCGCACCTCGGCGAAGTCCCGCACCCGCTTGAGCAGCCGGTTCGCCACCCGCGGAGTGCCGCGCGAGCGCCCGGCGATCGCCTCCGCGCCGGCCGTGTCGACCTCGATCTCGAGGATCCCTGCCGAGCGCCGCACGATCCTCGCGAGCTCGGCCGGGTCGTAGAGCTCCAGGCGGTGGACCACGCCGAAGCGATCGCGCAGCGGCGTCGTCAGGAGGCCGGTCCGCGTGGTCGCCCCCACCAGGGTGAACGCGGGGAGCTCCAGGGTCACGACGCGCGCGCCCGCGCCCTGCCCGACCGTGAT
>JBHELQ010000081.1:0-1901 GCA_046262995.1 Thermoleophilaceae bacterium | reverse complement strand
ACGAACGCCCCGGCGGCGATCGCGAACACCGAGGAGTAGCGCGCCTGCCGCCCGGGGTCCTCGATCGAGAAGCGCAGCGGGTAGTAGACGCAGTACAGGAGGAACACGACCAGGAAGCTCACCAGGACGGGCTCGTCCCAGACCCACCAGTGCCCCCAGGACGCCTTGGCCCAGATCGAGCCCGTCACCAGCACGCCGACGCCGAGGATGATCGACAGGTGGATCGCCACGTAGGAGCGCAGATCCCAGGAGGGGTCCTCGCTGCGCAGGTGCTGGATCGCCATCACGCCGCCGGCCACGAAGCCGCACAGCGCGACGATCGCCATCGGCACGTGCACGTAGAAGATCTTCTGGACGAACCCCTGGTCGCCGTCCAGCGGCGCGTAGAAGAAGACGAGCGCCAGCGCCGCCGCGACGCTCACGACGGTGGCTATCGAGAGGGGCTTCAGGCCCTTGGCGTACATCAGTCCTCGAGCAGGTAGTCGAAGACCGCTAGCGAGAGCAGCACGAACACCACATCGTAGAGCGTGAGTACCCCCAGCCAGCGGCCCAGGTGCTCGGACGACTGCGTCGCCCGCAGGAGCGGCTCGCTTGCCCGGGCGGCGGCGATCAGCACCGGGACGAGCAGCGGCAGCAGGAGCAGCGGCGCGATCAGCTCGCGCACCCGCGTCTCCGCCGCGAGGGCCGCCACGAGCGCGCCCACGGCAGCCAGTCCGACGTCCGCCAGCGCAAGCACGGCCAGGAGCTCCGGCATCGCATCGCCCAGGCCCGGCCCCAGCAGCAGCAGGTCGAACGCCGGCAGCGCCACGAGCTCGAGCAGCAGCAGGAAGACGAGCAGCGCGGCGCCCTTGGCCAGGAACAGGGCGGTGCGGTCGACCGGGGCGAGCAGCAGGCCCTCGATGCCGCCCTGCTCGCGCTCGGTGGCGAACAGCCGCGTGACGCCGATCACCGCCGCCAGCAGCAGCGTGACCCACAGCACGCCGGCCGCGAGCGAGCCGTCGATCGAGTCGCGGTCGAGCCCGAAGTGGAACAGGACGAAGACCGTGAGCGAGAACAGCGTCATCGCCGGCACGGACTCCTTGGCGCGCAGCTCCAGGCGCAGGTCCTTGCGCAGGATGGCTGAGGCGGCGCGACCCACGAGGCCTCAGGCGTAGAGCCGCCGCGCGCGGTCGGGGTGGAGCTCGCCCGCACTGCAGCAGAAGTCCTGCCGCCCCCCGCGCAGCCCGAGCGCCAGGTCGGACTCCCGCAGGGCGCCGTCCACGTCGTGGGTCACGAGCACGCGCGTGCGCCCGGAGGCGCGCCCAACGAGCGGCTCGAGCGCCTCCGCGGCCGCCGGGTCCAGGCTGGCCCGCGGCTCGTCGAGCAAGAGCAGCGGCGGGTCGTGCAGGACCGCGCGCGCGACGGCCAGGCGCTGGACCATCCCGCGCGAGAGCTCGGCGAGCGGCTCGTCGGCCCGGCGCTCCATGCCGACGGCCGCGATCAGCTCCTCGACCCGCCCCTCGGCGACACCGTGCAGACGGGCGTGGTAGCGAAGGTTCTCGCGCCCGCTCAGCTCGCGGTAGAGGAGCGGCGAATGCCCCAGGTAGCCGATTCGGCCCGGCAGCCGCCAGCGCTCCCCTGGCAGCTCGGCGCCCAGCACGCGGGCGTCGCCACCGTGGGGGCGCAGCA
Source organism: Thermoleophilaceae bacterium (assembly GCA_046262995.1). Taxonomy (GTDB): domain Bacteria; phylum Actinomycetota; class Thermoleophilia; order Solirubrobacterales; family Thermoleophilaceae; genus JBHELQ01. The sequence continues at coordinate 233 of JBHELQ010000081.1, read as the reverse complement.
GGCCGGCCAGGACGCGCAGCAGGGTGGTCTTGCCGGCGCCGTTCGAGCCCAGCACCGCCAGCGTCTTGCCGCGAGCCAGGCGCACGGTCACGTCCCGCAGCGCCACCCGCTCGCCGTAGCGCCGCTCGAGCCCGTCGAGCTCGAGGGCGGGCTCGTCACTCACGCCCGGGCGTCACCTCTCACGCGGGCGCGTGCGTGCGCTGCGCGGCCGCGATCAGGTCGCGCACGGCCTG
>JBHELQ010000080.1:0-21221 GCA_046262995.1 Thermoleophilaceae bacterium | reverse complement strand
GGACTCTCTCGGGGGCCGTCTGGGGGGCGCTCCTGCTCGTGTACCTGCCGGCCTGGTCGGACTCCTTGGCAAAGACCTTCAGCCTCTCGAGCGAGGTCAAGGACAACCTGCCACCGGCGATCTACGGGCTCGCGCTGATCGTCGCGATGCTCGCGTTCCCGCACGGGATACAGGGAGTCCTGAAGCGCATCTGGGAGCGCGTCGGCCCGGGTCCGAAAAGACCAGGGAAGCAGGGGGACGGGGAAGCTGACGAGGTGGTTGACGTTGTGGCAGACTCCGCCCCGAGCGGGGCGATCGAACCAGCCCAAATGGAGGGGGAAACAAGTGAGCGGTAGCAGTCTCAGGTCCTATCGATGGGGCATCGCCGTGGCGGTGGCCGTCTTGGCCGGCGCCGTCGGCGCCGGCTGCGGCAGCGGCGGCGGCGGCGGCTCCAAGCAGGGCGTGACCAAGAGCAGCATCGTGATCGGGAGCCACCAGCCTCTGACCGGGCCGGCCGCGCCCGGGTACTCGAACATCTCCAAGGGCTCGACCGCCTACTTCGACTGGGTGAACGCCCACGGCGGCGTCAACGGCAGGAAGATCAAGTACAAGGTCGAGGACGACGCCTATAACCCGTCGCAGACCACCACCAAGGTCCGCAAGCTCGTGCTGAAGGATCGCGTCTTCGCGCTGTTCGACGGGCTCGGCACGCCGACCCACCTCGCGGTGGCCAAGTTCCTGAACCAGCAGAAGGTCCCCGACCTGTTCGTCGCGTCGGGCTGCAACTGCTGGAATGACACGGGCAAGCTCCCGCAGACGTCCGGCTGGCAGACCGAGTACACGATCGAGGGCAAGATCCTCGGTCAGTACATCAACCAGAAGTTCAAGGGACAGAAGGTCGGCTACTTCTTCCAGAACGACGAGTTCGGCCAGGACGGCGTGAAGGGGCTCGACCAGCAGATCCCGAAGTCGCAGGTCGTGAGCCGCCAGCACTACACGCCCACGAAGACGAACGTGGGCGCGCAGATCGCGGCGCTCCAGAGCAAGGGCGCGAAGGTCGTCGGGCTCTACACGATCCCGGCGTTCACCGCGCTGGCGCTGCTCGACGCGGCGAAGATCGGCTACCAGCCGACCTGGGTCGTATCGAGCGTGGGCTCGGACCCGGTGACCCTGGGCGGCCTGCTCAAGACCTTCTCGAAGGGGAAGGCGGGCAGCTCGCTGCTCGAGGGCATGGTCTCGGGCGCTTACGAGTCACCTGTGACGGACACCTCGGATCCGTGGATCAAGCTGTTCAAGAAGATCCACGACAAGTACATCCCGAAGGTCCCCTTCGACGGCAACGTCGAATACGGAATGGGAGTCGGCTACACGTTCGTCGACCTGCTGAAGAAGACCGGCAAGAACCCGACCCGGGAGAAGCTCCTGAGCACGCTCGAGAGCGGCAAGCTCAGCACCGGCGCCGGGCTCGTGCCGTTCGGGTACTCGAAGAGCTCGCACCTCGGGTACATCGGCGAGCAGGTCGTGGTCAACCGCGGCGGCAAGCTCCAGAAGCAGGGCAAGCCGCTGACGACGAGCAACACCGGCCCGATCAAGCCGTACACGAAGTCGCAGTCCGCGCCGCCGCCCAACGGGATCCCGTAGGGAGGCGCCGGCACAAGGGCTGATGGGGGCTCCGGGGCGCTACCGCACGAGGCGGTGGCGCCCCGAGTCCCCTGCCGTGGCCGTCGCCGCGCTCGCTCTGGCGCTGCTCGGAGGAGCGCCGGACGCACGGGCCGCCCCGAAGGCGGTGCTCGTGGTCGGAGACAGCCTCGAAGTCGGCACCGGGCCCTACTTGCGCTCCGAGCTGCCGGGGGTCCGACTCACGATCGACGCGCGCAAGAGCCGGCCGAGCCCGGAGGGCGTGCGGGCCCTTCGCGAGCGGTTGCGGCCTGCCGACGCGGTGGTGGTGTTCGACCTGGGAGTGAACGACGACCCCTCGAACCCAGGGCTGCTCGCCGGCGACCTGCGGGCGGCCCGCGAGCTCGCCGGCGACCGCTGCATGGTGGTGGCCACCCTGAGCCGGCCGTCGCTAGGCGGCGTGTCGGTGGGCGGGCTGAACGCCGCGATTCGCAGGTTCGTCGACGAGACGCCCGGAGCGGAGCTCGTTGACTGGCGCGAGGCCGCCCTCTCGCAGCCTGACCTGCTCGGGGCGGACGGGGTGCATCCGAACGGAGCTGGCTACGCGCAGCGCGCTCGGCTCGTCGCGGAGGGGGTCCAGGCCTGCCTGGAGTCTGGAGGCGCGCGCGGCCGGCACCAGGCAAGGGGCGCTCGGGCCAGGCCGCGCGCCAGGTTCCGCAGGCGTCCCGGGCGGGTCGATTGGGTGGCCGTGGGCCGCACGCCGCCGTGGGCCGCGCTGCTAGCGGTGGGGCGGGAAGCGGCCGGAGTCCTGTCGGCGGGCTGGCGGGGCGCGCGCGACGGCTTGACGCCGGCCCCGCCCGAGCCCGTCCTGGGCCACGACTAGTCCGCCGGCAGCCGCGCGCCTGGCCAGATATAGTTGCGGGCGCAAGTAATCGACAGCACCAGGGCGGTTGCGCGCCCCGCCTTCCGGGAAGGGGACATGCGATGAGGCTCGACGGCATCCATCACATCACCGCGATCACCGGAGACGCTCCGGGCAACGTCGACTTCTACGCGCGCGTGCTCGGCCTGCGTCTCGTGAAGAAGACGGTGAACCAGGACGACCCGACCGTCTACCACCTCTTCTACGCCGACGAGAAGGGGAGCCCGGGCTCCGACCTGACCTTCTTCGAGTACCCCGGCGCCGCGCCGGGGCGCGCCGGGGCCGGGATGGTGCACCGCATCGTCTGGCGGGTCGGCTCGAGCGACGCCATCGAGTTCTGGTCCGAGCGGCTCGCGAGCGAGGGGGTCGAGGCCGCATCCGACGATGGCCGCCTGAGCTTCCCTGACCCCGAGGGGCTGACACACGAGCTCGCCGTGGTGGACACGGCCGACGAGGCGCTGATCGCGGACCACCCGGAGATCCCGCAGGAGCTCGCGCTCCAGGGCTTCGACGCGGTGAGGGCCTATTCGAGCGACCCACAGGCGAGCCGCGGGCTGCTCGAGGAGGGACTGGGCTTCGCCCCCTCGAGCGAGGGCTGGGAGGTCCGCGGCGAGCGGCGCGGCTCCCGTTACCTCTACGACGCGCCGCCTGAGCGACCTGGCCTCCCCGGCGGTGGCAGCGTGCATCACGTGGCGTGGGCGTCGCCGATGGAGGAGCACGAGGACTGGCGCCGGCGCGTGCTGGAGCACGGCGGGCACCCGACGCAGGTCATCGATCGCTTCTACTTCCGCTCGATCTACTTCCGCGAGCCGAGCGGCGTGCTGTTCGAGATCGCCACGATCGGGCCGGGCTTCACCGCGGACGAGCCACTCGAGACGCTCGGCGAGGCGCTCTCGCTACCGCCCGACTACGAGCATCTGCGCGACGAGATCGAGCCGCGTCTGACGCCGCTCGAGAACCCTCGCCGCCGAGCGCCCACGCGGTGAGCCGCTCCGACCCCGGGGCCCTGGCCCACCTGCTCCGGCCCGCCGCCGCCGAGCCGCAGGGGGCGCTCGTGCTGTTCCACGGCCGCGGCGTCGACGAGCGCGACCTCTACCCGCTGCTCGAGGAGCTCGACCCGGACGCCAGCCTGCTGGGCGTCAGCGCCCGCGGCCCGCTGACGCTTCCGCCCGGCGGCTACCACTGGTACGCGGTGCAGCGCGTGGGCTTCCCCGATCACGACACCTTCCATGCCACCTACCGCCTGGTCTCCGGGTGGCTCGACGGATTCCTCGCCGAGCATGGCATTCCCCACGAGCGGGCGGTCCTGGGGGGCTTCTCCCAGGGGTCGGTGATGTCGTATGCGCTGGGGCTCGGAAGCGGGCGTCCCCGTCCGGGCGGCCTGATCGCGCTGAGCGGGTTCATCCCGGCGGTGGAGGGGTTCGAGCTCGACCCCGGCCGGGCGCGCGGCCTGCCGGTGGCCATCGGCCACGGGACCCACGACCCGGTGATCGGCGTGGAGCTCGGGAGGACCGCCCGTGACCGCCTGAGCGAGGCGGGGGCCGACGTGACCTACCGCGAGTCTCCGATGCCGCACGCGATCGATCCCTCCTTCGTGGGCGAGCTGCGCCGCTGGCTTGAGGAGGCGATCCGCGCCGGGGCTTCCCGCAGGCTCGATCACTAGCCTTCGCGCGGGGTGGCGAGCCGAAAGGAGCAGAAGGAGGCGCTCCGGCGCGAGCGCGAGCAACGCGAGCACGCCGCGAAGGAGGCCGAGCGCCGCCGCCGCCTGGTCGGCTACGGGGCCGGCGGGGCACTCGCGCTGGCCGCCGTCGTCGCCGTGATCGTGCTTCTGGTGACGGGTGGCGGCGGCGGGGATGGAAGCGGGGGCGGAACCCGCGGGGGCGACCTCTTCCCGAGCGGCGGCAAAGTCCCCGATCGCCGGATCACGGACCTGAAGAAGGCGGCCGGGGGCGCCTCCTGCGTGCTCCGGAGCTACAAGGCCACGAGCCGCGAGCACATCACCGACATCAACCAGAAGGTGCACTACAGCTCGAACCCCCCCACCTCCGGCAGGCACTACTACGTCCCGGCGAACGACGGCGCCTACTCCAAGGCCCCGCCGGACGTCGCTGCGGTCCACGCGCTCGAGCACGGGCGAATCGACATCTGGTTCAAGCCCCGCCTGCCGCGGGCCAGGCGCGCGGCGCTGAAGGCGCTCTTCGACAGCGAGAACGGCTACCAGCTGCTGCTGATGCCCCGCCCGAACATGACCTACCAGCTCGCGGCCACGGCGTGGGGACGTGAGCCGCTTCCCAACGGGCGCGGCTACCTGCTCGGCTGCCCCACGTTCGGCAACGGGGTCTTCGACGCGCTGCGGGCGTTCATCGACGCCCACCGCAGCCAGGGTCCCGAGCCGGTCCCCTAGATAAAGCTGCAACTTCGCCTGCGGCGGCGCATCCCCGCAGGCGCCAGGGTGTTCACCTTCAGGTGAGGAAACTGGCCCTGGCAGTGGCGCTCGCGGCCGCCCTGGCGCTCGGGGCGGCGGCCGGGCCTGCCCTGTCGCTGTCGCGCTACCGGCCCGACCCCCTGGACTTCGAGCTGGCGCCTGCGAGCTCCTCGGATGCCGGAGTGCTGCGCGCGCCGAAGCGCTTCAACCTACTCGGGCTGCGCTGGCGCGGCCAGGCGGAGCCGGGCATCAGGCTGCGCGTGCATACGGCCGGCGGCAGCTGGGGCCGCTGGGTGGCTGTCGGCGCCCACGCCGAGCACGAGCCCGACCCGGGGCGGAACGAGCCGGCCGCCGGCGCCTCCGATCCGGTCTGGGCGGGCGAGGCGGACGCCGTTCAATACCGCCTGAGCAGGCGCGTGCCGGGGCTGCGGCTCCACTTCGTGAACGTCGAGGGGAGCGCGACGCCGGCCGATCGCGCCCGCACCGCGCTGCGCCGCAGCCTGAACACGGCGCTCGTCTCGGTCGCCTCGGTCCTCCGCTCGCCGAAGGCCCGGGCGGCGGGCCCCCGCCCCGCCATCGTGCCGCGGTCGGGCTGGAACGCCGGCCAGTGCCCGCCGCGCGAGGCGCCCGACTACGGCACGGTCAAGACCGCCTTCGTGCATCACACGGTGAACGCGAACGACTACACGCGCGAGGAGGCGCCGGACATCGTCCTGGCGATCTGCCGCTACCACCGCAACTCGAACGGCTGGAACGACATCGGCTACAACTTCCTGGTCGACCGCTTCGGCACGATCTACGAGGGTCGCGCCGGCGGGGTCGACGCGCCGGTGGTGGGGGCGCAGGCTCAGGGCTACAACGCCCAGAGCACCGGCGTCGCGAACATCGGCACGTTCTCGGACGTTCCCCAGACGCACGACGCGCTCGTGGCGATGGCGCGTCTCATCCGCTGGAAGCTGCCGATCAGCGGCGCGCCCACCTACGGCTACACCACCCTGGTCAGCGCGGGCGGCTCGAGCAACCGCTACCCGTCGGGCGCGCACGTGCGCGTGCGGCGGGTCATCGGGCACCGCGACACCGGGCAGACGGAGTGCCCGGGCAACGCGCTCTACAACCAGCTCCCCGAGCTGCGGAGCCTGGTCGGCAACCTCGCCGCCGTGGGCGCCGCGACCAGTCTCACCGCCCGCTTCGCACCGCGGAAGCTCCGCTACCGCGGCCGCTCGCGCGTGCGCGGACGGCTCCTGTCGTCCTCGGGGAGCCCCATGGCCGGCGAGCGGATACTGGTGCAGGCCCGGAGGCGAGGAGCGTGGCGCTCGGTAGCGCGCGCCAGGACCGACTCCGGCGGGCGCTTCGGGAAGGTGGTCCGGCCACGCTCGATCGTGCGGGTACGCGCGCGCTTCCCGGGGCGCGCCGGCGTGCTCGGAGCGAGCTCCCGCCGCACGCGCCTGCTGGTCAGGGCCGTCGTGCGCCTGCGAGAGCCGCCGGAGCGGGCGTCAGTGGGGGCGCCCGTCCTCGTGCGAGGTAGGGTCGGGCCGCGCAGCCGCCGCCTGGTCCTGGTGGTCCAGCGCCGGCGCGACGGCGAGTGGAGACGGGTGCTCCGGCGGAGCGTCCGCGCCCGGCACGGGCGCATGAGGGTGATCTTCACGCCGCGGCACCGCGGTCGCTACCGCTACTACCTGGTCGCCATCCGGGACCGGGTCGCGCTGGCGGCCCGCACGCGGAAGGTGATCCTGCGCGTCTCCCGCAACGTCGGCGGCGCGAAGGCGCCGCGCTAGCCCTCCCCGCCCGCGGGCGCCTCAGTGGTGGTGGTGACGGCGGCGCTGATCCCAGGCGCGCAGTAGGCGTTTGGTGTTACGCCGGCCGTGCATCAGGCGGCGGTCGGCGATCCCGACCGCGATCACGCGACGCTTGCGGGTCCGGAAGACGAGCCTGCTCTTCCTGCCCGGGGCGACGTACCAGGTGTTCTTGCCGACGCGGAAGCGGCGCTCATGGCGGAGGCGGCGGTGCATGGTGCGCACGCGCATGCCGCGGCGCACGCGGTGCACGGAGAAGCGCCTGCTCGTGGTGAGCACGAGGATCGCCCGACGGTGGGCACGGCGCCGCTGGCGGCGGGTGAGGCGCTTGGTCGGGTAGCCGATGCTGAAGTCGCCGCCGCCGTTCACGCAGTAGCGGTCGATCCCGTGTCGGCTGCGCAGGCGCGCCTTGCCGTGGAAGACGCGGCGCTGGAAGCGGCGCGTGCGGCCGAGCCGCGCGGCGCCCAGGCGCTTGCCGCGGGCGCGGCCGCGCCGGCTGACGCAGCGGACGTGGATGACGCGGTGGCAGCCCCCGCCCGTCAGGGCGATCCGCATCGGGCCGTCGGTGTCGAGCGTGACCTTGCTGCTGCAGCGCACGCGCGCGCGCAGCACGTTGATCGTCGTGCGCGAGACGTTGCGGGCCGTCAGGTCGAGCTGGTTGCGCTTGCGGATGTGGGGGGCGCGGCCCCAGGTCTTGAACTGCCTCGTGTAGGCGAGGGAGGGAATGTTGCCGCCGTCGAGGTGGCCGCTGCCGGTCTGAGTTGCGCTGGGCTTGGGGTCGCCCAGCCCGAAGCCGTGTGAGAAGACGTCGATCCTGTTCGCCGGCGGGGCTGCCCCGACGTTCGGATGACGCGCCCTGAGGCCCGACAGCCAATAGGCGTGGTCCGCCACGGTGCCGTTGGCGGGGAAGTTCATCGGCGGGTTGAGGACGTAGCTGACGTGGACCGGGTCGCGGTTCACGACAGGGTTGTCCAGGAAGTCCACCGCGGGCTGGTACTGGTCGTTGAGCGCGAGCGTCAGGTGCTCCCCCGGGCTGAACGACCAGAAGTCGTAGCGATAGCCCAGGTCGTCGAAGGTCTGCGCCTGCTGGCGGGTGCCGGAATAGGGCACCAGCTCGTCCGAGTACTGCACCCAGATCAGGAAGGGGATGTTGCGCACGGACGCGAGCATGTGGTTCGTGTTGGTGCTCGCGCCGCCCGTCGTATCGCCCGCCGGCGGGGCCCAGATCCCCACCCCCGGCACGCCTACGTTGGTCTGCGCCTTGGCGAACAGGTCCGGGTACTGGGTCGAGAACTTGTAGGTCCCGTAGCCCCCCATGGAGTAGCCGCTGATCGTCGTGCGGGCGGGGTCGAGCTGGTAGTGCGAGGCGACGTCGGCCCACACTTCGAAGACGTCCGCGGCGCCGTAGTCGTAGTACCACGCGTCCGGCCCCCTCGCCTCCGGGGTGATCACGATCGAGCCCGGGCCGCGGTCCCCCACCTGCCGCTGGTGCCTCGTCCCCGTGTACTGGTTGAAGCCCGAAGACAGGGCGTGGAGCAGCAGCGTCAGGGGGTAGCCGGATCCCGGTCGCGGCTTGTTCGGAATGTAGATCGCGTAGGGCTGGAGGCGACCGCTGAGCTCCCCTCTGCAGCCAGTCATGGTGGTGTTGCCGCAGCCGGGGCTCACGTAGTTCAGGCCCTGGCCGAAGTCGAAGTGGCTCGCCAGGATGCGGTTTATCGGGCCGGTCTTGGGCACGCCGCCGTCGTCGTTCGTGCCGGCGGCCAGCTTGCCGAAGTTCACATCGGCATGGAACTTGCTGATGTCGGGATTCCCGGCCCCGCCGTTCGCCAGCGTCTCACCCTGGTTGCGGTCCCGCCACCACGCCGGCCGCTGGCCGTTCGCCGACGCGGCTGCGAGCGAGCTGAAGTCGGGGAACGGCTCGCCGTTGCCGGCGCCGGGGCTGTTGCTGCGGAAGGCGACGTTGAAGAAGGCCGGCGGGCTCGCGATCGTGCCCTGACCGCCCGGGTGCGTGGCGTCGCGACTCCCCTGAGGCTTCAGGTAGGTGCTGGTGGCCTTGTCCCACAGCCCGATACCGCCGCGGATCACCTCGGTGCCGCTCGGCGTCCAGGCGGAGTCGGGCACGCGCACCTCGATCTGGCGGCGCCCCCGGTCCACGTTCACCGAGGCCGCTCCGAGCACCGAGTTCGTGACGGGCTGGCGAACGTCGCCGACGAGGTTCGAGCCGGAGGGATGCACCGTCAGGAAGGCGTCCGCCGGCGCGCTCGCGTTCGCGCCGTACGGGAAGGGCGTCGCGACGCCCGGCGGCGAGCCGTTGCCGAGCGCGAACGAGAACGCGATCAGCGACGGGTCCTTGAGCGTGTTCAACGTGACCCGGATGGCGGTTTCGTTGGTGGCATTCAGACGCCTGAGCCGCACCTCGACGAAGTCGGCGGCATTGTCGGCGTAGCCGGACGCCGTCGGGTAGGTATAGGTCCCGTTCGGGTTGAAGAAGAGGTCGCCGTGGGCCGCCGCCATGCGTGGGTCGTTCGGGTCGCGCTGGCCGCCGTTGGCGCCGTGATCGTCGTAGAGCCAGTCCTGGTACAGGAACTCCCCGCCGTGGTAGGCGGTGGCCCCGGACACGAGGATCGGGCTCGCGTGCCAGATGCCGGTGTTCTGCAGCTGCGGCGTCTGCGCGGGGGTCATCGGCGGCCGGTAGAGGATGTCCGGCCCGGGGCGGTGGCCCTCGCCCGAGTACAGCGAGCCGGCGAATGCCGGCGCGGAGCCCAGCGCGCAGACGAGCAAGGCCAGCGCGAGAACCCCCCATGAGATCCGTCTCCCCCGCAAGGGTCCGAACGCTACGACATCGCCCTCAGAGACACAAGCGAGAACTGTCTTCTATCCGACAGCTGCGCGCCTCACGCGCCCCAACCCTGCCTGGGATCTTCGCTGTACAGACCCCGGCCGCTCACGAGCAGCCTGACGGTCAGGGCCAGGATCCTCAGGTCGAGCCGCAGCGAACGGTTCTCCACGTACCAGACGTCCAACTCGATCCGCTCCGGCCACGGCAGCGACACGCGCCCGTTCACCTGGGCCCAGCCCGTGATGCCCGGCTTGACCTCGAGCCGGCGCCGCTGGCGCTCGGTGTAGCGGTCGACCTGCTCCTGGATCGTCGGCCGCGGTCCGACCATGGCCATCTCCCCCTTCACCACGTTCACGAGATTCGGCAGCTCGTCCAGCGAAATGCGGCGCAGGACGCGTCCGAGCTTCGTTATGCGCGGGTCCCCCTCGAGCACGTAGATCCCGGCGCCCATCTCCTCGGCGCCGGGCACCATGGTGCGCAGCTTCCAGAGCTCGAACGGCTGTCCGTCCTTGCCGACGCGGCGCTGCCGGTAGAAGGCGGGGCCGCGGCTCTCCAGCTTGATCGCGCACGCCGCCACGGCGAGCAGCGGCGAGGTGACGGCGAGCAGGGTCGCCGAGATCGCGACGTCGAGCGCGCGGCTGAGCGGTCGGGGGCTAACGTTGCGCCCCGGCGGATGCGCATCCTCTACCTGCATCAGTTCTTCATGACGCGCGCGGGAGTAGGGGGTACGCGCTCCTACGAATTCGCGCGGCGCTTCGTCGCGCGCGGTCACGCGGTGAGCATGGTAACCGCGGCCGCTCCCGGCGAACCGCGTCGGCGGGACGTGGAGGGAATCGACGTCGTCGGCGTCCGCGCCGGCTACGCCGACTACGTGCGCGGCACGGCGCTGGCGTACCCGCGGCGGGCCCTGGAGTTCGGGCGCTTCGCCGCCGCGGCCACGGCCGCAGTGCTGCGCGAGCCGCGACCGGACGTGGTCTACGCGACCTCTCCCCCGCTCACGATGGCGCTCCCGGCGCTCGCCGCCTGCGCGCGCCATCGCGCTCCGCTCGTCTTCGAGGTCCGCGACCTCTGGCCCGAGGCCCCGATCCAGATGGGGGCACTGACGAACCCCGCCCTCGTGCGGGCGGCTCGCGGCCTGGAGCGCTTCGTGTACCGGCGCGCCGAGCGCGTGATCGCGCTCTCGCCCGGCATGCGTGACGGCGTGATCGGCTCCGGCGTCCCCGCCGCCAAGGTCACGCTGGTGCCGAACGCGTCGGACCTCGAGCTGTTCTCGCCCGAGCTGGACGGCTCGGCAGCGCGCGAGCGGCTGGGGCTCGGGGACCGCTTTGTGTGCAGCTACTTCGGCACGATGGGCGAGGCCAACGACCTGACGCAGGTGGTCGAGGCCGCCGCGCTGCTGAAGCGGCGGGGCGAGGACGGCGTGGCCTTCGTGCTGCACGGCGACGGCAAGCGGAAGCCCGGCCTCGAGGAGCTCGCCCGCAGGCGGGGGGCGGACAACGTCGTCTTCTCGGAGCCGATCCCGGACAAGGCCTCGGTGGCCGCTTTGGCCGCCGCCTCCGACGCCTGCATGACGATCTACAAGGACGTGCCTGTGCTCTACACCTGCTCGCCGAACAAGCTGTTCGACACCTTCGCCGCCGGTCGGCCGGCGATCGTGAACACGCCCGGCTGGCTGCGCGAGCTGGTGGAGGAGAACGAGGCGGGCCTTTACGCGCGGCCTGGCGACGCGGGCGACCTGGCCGAGAAGGTGCTGTACCTGCGGGACCACCCCGACGTCGTCGAGCGCCTCGGGCGCAACGCCCGCCTGCTCGCGGAGCGCGAGTTCAGCCGCGACCAGCTGGCGGAGCGCGCGCTGAAGGTGCTGGAGGACGCGGCCCGACACGCCTGATGCTGCTGTCCTACTGCATCGTCAACACGGGCGGCCGGGACTACCTCGCGGCCTGCCTCGAGGCGATCGAGCGAACGCACCCGTCGGGCGTGGAGCACGAGGTGCTGGTGCTCGACAACGCGACTCGCGACGGCTCCGTCGAGCTCGTGCGTGAGCGCGGCCCGCGGCTGATCCCCCTGGAGCGGAGGACGGGCAAGGCCGAGAACGACTCCACGCTGCTGCGCGAGGCACGCGGGCGCTACTGCCTGCTCCTGAACGAGGACTCGGAGCTGCGGGACGGCGCGGCGCGTGCCCTGCTGGACGCGCTGGAGGCGGATCCGCGCGCCGCGGCGGCCGGCGCCCAGCTCCTGTCGGCCTCCGGCGAGCCCAAGGCCTGCGCCTGGCGGCTGCCGGGGCTCGGTTGGGCGCTGGCTGCCGCCGTCGGGCTGCACAACCTCTACGCGGTCCAGAGCCGCGGCGAGCGGGTGCGCGAGGTCGGCTGGACGCAGTCGAGCGCCATGCTGGTCCGCCGGGACGCCGCCCGCCAGGTCGGCTTCCTCGACCCGGACTTCTTCGTCTACTCGGACGAGACGGACTTCTGCAAGCGCCTGCACGACGCCGGCTGGCGCATCCTCTACGTGCCGGGGGCCAGGGCCGTCCACCACGATCAGCTCTCGACCGACCCGGTGGCGATGCGCCGGCGGATCGTGGAGTTCCACCGCGGCAGGGACCTCTACCTGAAAAAGCACAGCTCCCCGCCCGTGCGCTACGCCTGGCGCGGGCTCTGGAGCTGGTTCTACGCGATCCGCCTGCTCGCCGCGCTCCTGCGAGGCGACGACGACCCCGAGCGCTGGCGCGCTCACCTCGGGCAGGAGCTGCGGCCCGGCCGCGGGGAGGGGATCCGGCAGGCGGTTGCCGCGTACAACCGCGCGCGGGCGGCCGGCCGCAGCTGACACGAGCGCCGGGGCGCTGCCTCCGGCTTGTCTAAGGTGTCGCGCGCAGCCGGCGGCTGCCCGCACATGGCCGACCAGCAACGGAGCGCAGCCCGATGGAGCACCCCGACCTCGCGCAGCTAGCCGGGGCCGCGGGCGCGGTCGGCGCGGCGCTGGTGCTGGTCGGGCGAGCGCGCGCGGGCCTGCTCCTGGGCCTGGTCGTGCTGGCGCTGGCCGAGGTCGGGCTGGCGCTGTCGCTCGGCGGCGGCGTGCTCGACCGCTTGACCACGGCCGGCGGGGCAGCGGCCGGCTCCGTGGGGCTGCTGGCGGTGGTGGCGGGCGCGGGTCTGATGGTCCGCTGGCCCGCGGCGGTCCCGGTAGCGGTGTTGGCGGCGGCCCCGTTCCGGCCGCCGCTCGACTTCAGCCCTTCCAATCGATTCCTCGTCTCGGTCGCCCAGGACGGTCAGCTCGGCCGTCTGCTCCCGCTCTACTTCGTCCTGCTCACGGCCGCCGCCGCCCTGGCCTGGCGGCTCCTGCGCGGCGAGCGGCCGCGGCCACTGCCCCCGCTCATCGCCTATCCCTCGGCGGCCTTCTTCGCCTTCGCCTCGCTCTCGCTCGTGTGGGCGAACGACCTGGAGGCCGGAGCCAACCTGCTGCTGTTCTTCACGCTCCCCTTCTGCGTGCTCCTGGCGGTCGTCTCCAGGGCGGCATTCCCGGACGGTGTCGCGCGGGCGCTGATGATCACCGGAGTGGCGCTGGCGTCGCTGTTCGCGGCCGTGGGCCTGGTCCAGGCGGCGATCCACAAGATCTTCTTCTTCGCCCCGAACCTCGAGGTATCGAACGCCAACACGGACTACTTCCGGGTGACGTCGCTGTTCGGCGACCCGAGCCTCTACGGCCGGCACGTGGTGCTGGGTCTGTGCGTGGTGCTGGCCGTCCTCGCGTCGTCGCGCATGGACCCGCGCGCCGGAATCGCGCTGCTGGTCCTGATGTGGGCCGGCCTCCTGTTCTCGTACTCGCAGTCGAGCATGGCCGCGCTCCTGGTCGTGACCTTCGCCCTGGCCGTCGTCTCGGGCGAGCCGGGCGTACGCCGTCTGGTGGCCGTGGCCGCCGCGATCGCCGTGGTGGCCGGGCTCGGGTTCGTCGCGGCGAAGGTCGTCTCAGGCGAGTCGTTGAACCGCGCCACGAGCGACCGGCTCAATCGCGTCGAGGAGACCGCTCGCGTGGTCCGCCGCGACCCGCTGGTCGGCGTGGGTCTGGGCGGCCAGCCGCGCGCGAGCCGCCGGCTCGCCCACAGCGACCGGCCGAGTGCGAACTTCGTGTCGCATACAACCCCGCTGACGGTCGCGGCGGAGCTCGGGATAGCGGGCCTGCTGCTGTACGGATGGCTGCTCGTAGGCGGCGCTCGCCTGCTGGTCGAGGTGACCCGCGCGGAGCGTGCGCTGGGCCTCGCTCTCGGCGCCGTGTTCCTGGCGCTGTTCGTGCACGCGCTCTCCTACAGCGGCTTCCTGGAGGACCCGATCACCTGGGTCGTCCTGGCCGTGGGGGCAGGCTGGCTGACATGGCCGCGCGACGAGGAACACTCGCGCCGGCGCGCTCTCCGCGACGGCACTCGGGCCCGCACGGAGCCGGCGGCGGTCGCGCCGTGAGCGTCGCGAGCCAGGCGCCCGCGCGGCCGGCGGGGGAGCGTCGGGGACTCCCCGCGGCCGGGGCATGGGCGCTCCTGGGGGTGCTCCTGGCCATGGTCGCCATCAACCTGCCCGAGCTCGGCTCGGACCCGTGGCCGTTCCGGCCCGGGAGCGTGAACCCGCACGGTCCGCTCGCGCCGCTCGTGCGCGCCGCGGGGCGGGAGTGGGACGTGGGCATCGCCAGGGCGGCGACCTTCGTCGCGGCCCTGCTCTGCGCCGCCGCGGCGCTGCCCCTGCTTCGCCGGCGCGCATGGCCCCGCCTCGCCGGCCCCGTCCTCGTCCTGGCGGTGGGCGCCCTGCTGCTGGCGCCCTCGACCTTCCTGCAGCTCGGGCTGCGCGACTCCACCGAGCGCTGGTTCTTCACGAACGACTCGACCTATCAGGTGGAGCTGGCGGGAGACGCGCTCCTCCACGGCCATGACCCATACGGCCGCGACTACCGCCGCTCGGGGCTGGAGCGCTTCTACACCTTCGACGGTCGGGCGTCCCGGCAGGTGCGCGAGCGGGAGGTCGCGCTCCGCCACGTCGCGTACTTCCCGGGCACGGTCGCGACCGGCGCCGCCTGGGACCTGCTGCCGCGCCCGTTCGACGACTACCGCCTGTTCGTGCTCCTCTGCACGCTCGCGACGCTGGCCGCGGCCCTCGCGTTCCGGGCGCCGCTCGAATGGCGACTGGCCATCGGGGCCCTCGCGGTCTGCAACCCGATCGCGGTGCGCTCGGCCTGGTTCGGGCAGAACGACGCGCCCAGCATCCTGATGCTGGTGCTGGCCTTCGCGCTGCTCACGCGGCGGCGCCCGACGTGGGCGGCGGCAGCCCTCGCCGGCGCCGTCCTGCTCAAGCAGTTCGCCCTCGTGGCGGCCCCCTTCCTGGCCGTGATGATGGTCCAGCAGGGACTACCGAGAGCCGAGCTGCGCCGTGCCGCGCTGGTCTTCGGCGGCGTACTCGCGATCGCCATCCTGCCCTTCGTCGTCGTCGACCCGGGGGCCTTCTACGACGACACGGTGCGCTACGGGGCCGGCACCTACAAGATCGTGGGCTACGGCCTGTCCGGAATCCTCGTGCGGCTCGGGGTGCTGGCTGATCGCCGCGGCGCATACCCGTTCGTGCCGATCGCGCTGCTCACCTGGCTGCCGCTCACCGCGTGGCTGCTGCTGGCGCAGAGGCGCGCCCGCGAGCTGTGGCTCGGCGCGGCCGGCTTCTCGATCTCGATCCTGGTGCTGCTCTTCGTCGGGCGCACCTTCAACAACTACTACCTGCTGTGGCCGCTGATGGGAGCGGCCGTCGGCGCCCTCATCGCTTCCGGTGAGAGCGCCGGTGCCCGTGCCGGCGGCGGTGGCGGTGACGGTGCTTCTTCGGCGCCAGCGCGAACAGCGCCGAGCGCCCCGTGACATAGATCCGCCTGCCGTCGGCCACCACCGGGTTCGCGTACTTCCCCGCCGGGAACCTCCACGCGAACCGCCCGCTGCGGGCCTTGAGCGCGAACGTCACGTCCGGCCCCCGCTTGACGGTCCGCTGCGCGCTCGACCCGCAGGTGGAGCAGGTGGAGAAGTAGACGAGCCCGTTCATCACGGTCGGCGCGCCGTGCACCGCGCCCGGCGCCGAGCGCTTCCACCTGACGTCGCCGGTGGCGGCGTCGAGCGCATAGACGCTGCCGTCGTACGTTCCGACGTAGATCCGGCGCTTCCAGACCGCGGCCGCCGAGTAGATATAGCTGCCCAGCGGCCGCGCCCAGCGCAGCTTGCCGCTGCGGGCTCCGTAGACGTACATCGTCCCGTCGCTGTTGCCGATGTAGACGCGCCCGTAGGCGACCGTCGGCGTGGCGTAAAAGAACTCCCGCGAGCCGAACTTCGAGTTCGACTGCGCATGCCAGCGCATCCGGCCGCTGCGGGCGCTCAGCGCGTACACGCTCCCGCCGTCGGTGGCCGCGTAGACCCCGCCGCGCCAGTAGGCCGGCGAGGTGTTCACCTGGTCGTCGGCCTGGAAGCTCCAGCGCGGCCGGCCCGTGCGCGAGTCGACCGCGTGGACTTTGTGGTCCCAGGAGCCGTAGTAGAGCGTGTGCCCGACGAGGAGCGGCGACGATTCGATCGGGGCCCCCTTGCGCTTCCAGAGCTTCCTGCCCGTGCGCACGTCCCAGGCGATCAGGTAGCCGCTGGCCCCGGGCCGGTCCTGCGGGCAGTTCACGAAGTCCATCCAGGCCTGGTAGACGACCCGTTTTCCGATCGTCGGGGACGACGCGGAGCAGCGGTGGGTGTCCTTGCGCCAGAGCAGGTGTCCGCCGCGGGCGTCGAGGGCGAAGAAGAGGCCCTTCTGCTGAGCGACGAAGACCCGCCTGTAGCCGATCGACGGGGGGTACTCGAGCGTGTTGTGGGCGTCGATCTGCCATACGCGGCGGTACGGCGGGTGCAGGTCGAAGGGCGCTATGTGCGTGCGCTGGCGGTCGTACGCGTACATCGGCCAGGGCACCGCCGGCAGGCGGCTCTCGCGCGGCTCCTTCGCCACGAACTCCTCCTTCGAGGAGCCGCGCTTCTTGGTCGGCTCGCTCTCGTTGTGCGCCCAGATCGCGGCGATCGCGCCCAGCACGACCACCGTCACGGCGCCGGCGATCAGCAGGCGGCGGCGGTTCACGGCGGGGAAGGATGGCAAAGCGGCAGGCCGCCCCGGCTCAACCCGATCCGAGCAGGCGCCAGAGCCGCTTCGTCACCCGCGCCACTCCCACGTCCCGGCGGGACTTCTCGAGCTCACGGGACCATTGCGGGCTGCCCAGGCGGACCACCGTGCCCCGGCCCAGGCGGTACGCCACGAGTGCGGGCCTGCCGGGGTCCCGTCCGGCCGCAGCCAGGCGCCGGGCGCCGGGCGGCAGCCGCTCGCTCAGCTCGAAGATCGAGAACGAGCCGAACAGGGGATCCACGCCGCGGAAGAGCCCGATCCTGTCCCGCTCGATCGCCAGCGGCGCCTCGGGCGCGCGCAGCAGCGCGGCCCGCTCTCCGAAGGCGTCCTCGGCGCTGGGCCGGGATGGGGCGCTCAGGCGCCCCGGCCCGAGCCGCGCCATGCGCCGAAGCGAGTCCGCCCCGAACGAAGCGAGGCGGCCGCCGTCACGGACGTAGCCCTCCAGCAGCCTGCCGAGCGCCGGCGGCGCCCAACGCTCGCTGCCGGCCAGCGCGACGCCCGGCGCCGCGCCGAGCTTCGGGCCGTCGCCCCGGGCGAGCGCGAGGTCGGTGGTCAGGTCGTAGGAAAGCCGCTCGCGGTCCAGGAACGACGTGAGCGGCGCGGCCTCCGAGCGCAGGCGCGGGGGCAGGCGGCCGCGCGCGAACGGGCGGTCGAGGCGGACGGCCCGGGAGCGATCGAGAGTGTCGGCGAAGCCATCGAGGTCGTCATCGACCGGGGTCAGGCCCTGCCAGCTGAGCAGGGGCAGCACGACGAGCGGCCGGCGGCGGGCGGCGGCTCGCCTCGCCGGAGGACCCGTCACGGCCAGCGGCCAGGCGGCACGCCGCCCCCCGGCCCGGACGCGGACCGCGTAGAGGCCCGTCCTGGCCCGCCGCGGGACGCGCAGTCGGAACGCCCCTCCGACGCGGCTGCCCGCGCGCAGCCGCCGACCCGCCCGAAGCCGCGACAGGGCGAAGGCGAAGCGGCGCGCGAACGGGCCGACGCGCAAGCGCACGACCGACCCGGCCCGCACGACCCCGAGCGGGCCGCGCAGCGTCAGCGACCTGACGGCCACCCCCGTGCCGGGCGCAGCGGTGGCATCCGTGGGCACGTCGCTCGGTGCGACCGTCGTGTTACCGGCCCGGTCGCGCACCCGCGCGGTGAACGCGTAGTCGCCGTCGACCGCGGGGTGACCGCGCACGTACCCGTCCCAGACGGCGCGCCGGTGGCTGTCGCCGCGGAAGCGCAGCACCACGCGTGGCGGCCCGTCGTCGGTGCGGAAGACGCGGAACTCGGGCGCGAAGTTGCGCGGACCCGCGTACCGGATCACGACTCGCGGGCGCCGGTCGGCCACCGCGGGAGCGATCACGCCGGGGCGCGCCGAGAAGAGCCGCACCGCGGGCGGGCGCGTATCGACGCGTATCTTCTTGATCGAGTCGATCACGCGGCCCTGGTCGCGCCGGACGACCCGCATGCGGTAGATCCCGTCGGGCACGATTCTTCCGCTCGAGTCGCGCGCGTCCCACGAGAAGCGGTACTTGCGATCGCCCGCCAGCACCCGGCTGTTCAGGACCCGCCGCACCTCGCGGCCCTCGGAGTCCAGGATCGAGAAGCTGATCCTGGCCCGTTCGGTCAGGTCGAAGCCCACCCGGGTGCGGTCCTGGTAGCCGTCATGGTTGGGGGAAATGGCGGCCGGCCTCGCGGCGAACCGGAGCACCAGCGGGAACTCGCTCTTCAGCTGCTGGGCGACGAAGAAGGCAGCGACGGTCGCCACCGCGATCGCCGCGAACGCGGCCCGGACCAGGGGGTTCCTCATGACCGCGGAACGCTAGTGAACCGCGGCGCCGCCGCGCGGAGCGTTCGCGCGGCTCAGAATGTCGCTCGATGCGCGTGCAGCTCGTGGACCCACGTGGCGACGTCAGGCCCTACGACCATGCCCTGGGCGCGGCCCTGGCCCGTCAGGGCGCGCAGGTCGAGCTCGTGACCTCGCCCTTCGTGTACGGCCGGGTGGCGGCCGGCGACGGCTACTCCGTCAGCGAGCGCTTCTACCGCCGGTCCGCGCGGTACGGCGAGGAAGCCCGCCTCCGCCGCCGCGCCGCGCGCCTGGTCGAGCACTTCCCGGACATGCTGCGCTTCCGCCGCGATCCGGGTCCCGCCGACGTGCGCCATTACCAGTGGCTTCCGCTCGAGGCGCTCGACGTGCGCCTCCTCCCGGGCGGCCGCCCCCGCGTGATGACCCTCCACAACGTGATCCGGCGCGGTGGGGGGCGCCGCGCCACCTGGACGGTTCGCCGGCTGGCCAAGGCGATGGACGCGGTGGTCGTGCACACGAGACACGGCGCCCGGCTGCTCGACGAGCTCGGCGCCGGCGGGCACGTGCGAGTGATCCCGCACGGCGCCTTCGAGCACCTCACCCGCCAGCGCGACGAGGCACCCCTGCCTCCGGAGCTGGCGGCAGTCGAGGGTCCCGTGCTGCTCTGCTTCGGGATGGTGCGCCCGTACAAGGGCGTCGAGGTGCTGCTGGAGGCCTTTCGCGAGCTCGAAGGAGCCGAGCTGTGGGTGGTCGGGCGTCCGCTCAAGGGCTCGATGGAGCCCTATGAGAAGCTGGCCCGCCGGGCGCCGGGGCGGGTTCGCTTCGTGACCCGCTACGTCAGCGAACGCGAGCTTCCCGCCTACTTCAGGCGCGCGGACCTCGTCGTGCTTCCGCACCGCAGCGTGGACCAGTCCGGCGTGCTCTACGTCGCCATGGCGTTCGGCAAGGCGATCGTGCTGAGCGCCGTCGGCGGCTTCCGGGAGGCCGTCGAGGACCACGACGTGGGCCGTCTCGTGCCACCAGGCGACGCGCCGGCGCTGGCCGCCGCGCTGCGCGCGCTGCTGGACGATCCCGCCGAGCGCGGGGCGATGGGCCGTCGCGCGGCTGCCGCGGCGTCTGGTCCCTACTCGTGGGACGAGGTCGGGCGCCAGACCCTTCGCCTCTACGAGGATCTCCGCCAATGAAGGTCGTCTTCATGGGCAAGCACAAGCGCTCCGCGGCGCGCGCGCTGGCCCACCTCGTGGAGCGTGGCTGCGAGCTCCCCGCCGTGGTGGCGCCGGAGCCGGACGACTCGGTCCATCCCGACCAGCGACTCGATCTGGTCGCGGAGGCCAACGGGCTGCCGCTCGTGTCCGACGAGGAGCTCTACGCGGCGCTGGCCGATCCCGAGCGGCCGCGGCTCGGATTGGAGGGCGTGGACCTCGTGATCTCGTTCCTGTTCTGGCGGCGGATCCGGGCGCCGCTCGTCTCCCACGGCCGCATCGGCTGCCTGAACTTCCACCCCGCACCGCTGCCGGACTTCCGCGGCCTGGGCGGCTACAACGTCGCGATCCTCGAGGGGCTGCGCGAGTGGGGCGTGTCCTGCCACTTCGTCGACGAGGGGTTCGACACCGGCGACCTGGTGGCCGTGGAGCGCTTCCCGATCGACGCGCGGACGGCCACGGCCCTGTCGCTCGACGTCGAGAGCCAGGAGCGCCTGCTCGCTCTGTTCCAGGACGTGCTCGGGCGCGCGCTCACCGGGCAGGAGCTGCCGCGCTCCCCGCAGGGCGAGGGCCGCTACGTGAGCCGCGAGCAGCTCGAGGAGCTGCGCCGCGTGCGATCCGGTGACGACCTGGGTCGCAAGCTGCGCGCCTTCTGGTACCCGCCGTGGCCGGGCGCGCTGGTCGAGGTCGAGGGCAAGGAGCTAACGCTCGTGGACGAAGCCCTCTTGGGTGAGCTGGCTCACATTTACCGCGAGGCCGGCCAAGTACCCTGAGCGCATGACCGGGCTGGCCTGCGCGGCCTGCGGGACCGAGAACCCCGCCGCTGCACGCTTCTGCATGGCGTGCGGGTCAGCGCTTGCCCGTCGCTGCCCGCACTGCGGCCAGGAGGCGCCCCCCGGCGCCCGCTTCTGCACCAACTGCGGCGGCGCACTCGACACGGGCAGCCCCGCGCCCGCGCCGGCTCCCGCGCAGGTCGCCCATCCCGAGGAGCGCCGGCGCGTGACCGTGCTGTTCGCCGACCTGTCCGGATACACGGCGGTCGCCGAGCGCCTCGATCATGAGGCTGTCAAGACGCTCGTGGACCGCTCGCTGCGCCGCCTCGGCGAGGAGGTGGAGCGCTACGGCGGCACCGTCGACAAGTACATCGGCGACAACGTGATGGCCATCTTCGGCGCGCCCGTCGCACACGAGGACGACGAGGAGCGCGCCGTGCGCGCCGGGCTCGGCATGCAGGCGGCCATGGAGGAGGTCAACCTCGACCTCCCGGACGGCGTGGAGTTCGACCTGCGCGTGGGCATCAACACCGGCGAGGTGCTCGCCGGCGCCGTGGGCGACGGCTACACCGTCATCGGCGACACCGTCAACGTGGCGGCACGGCTCCAGGCCGCCGGCCGTGTCGGAACGGTCACCGTGGGCGAGGGCACGTACCGCGCGACGTCGTCCGAGGTCGAGTACCGCATGCTCGACCCGCTGCACCTGAAGGGCAAGGCCGAGCCCGTCC
>JBHELQ010000079.1:0-10080 GCA_046262995.1 Thermoleophilaceae bacterium | reverse complement strand
GTAGAGGGACTCCATGGCGTGCGCCAGCGCGTTCATCGCGCTGGCCGCCCGCTGCGGGCCGGGCTGCGAGGCCATCAGGGGCGGATCGGCCACCACCAGCGACGGGCGCACCAAGCCGGCGCCCTCCACGCCTGCGGGCGTGCGGTGGAAACGTGTCATCGGCGAGCCGGCGAGCGTCGTGGGTATCGCTGCGCACGCGGCGCCGCCGGCGCCGGCGACCGCCTTCGCGACGTCCACCACGCGTCCGCCCCCGAGCGCCACGAGCGGACGCCGGCCGGCGTCCTCGAGCAGAGCGGCCGACAGCTCGTCGACCTTCCCCGTGGGGACGCGGACCACTGCGTCCGCACCCTCGGCCAGTGCCGGGAGCGCCGTCAGGGCCCGTTCGGTCGTGAGCAGCGCGTAGCCGTCGAAGCCGCGCTCGACCAGCAGCCGCCCGGCCTCCCGGCTCGCCCCTTCGCCGAAGCGCACGAGGCGCTCGCCGTCGAGCCAGGTGAAGTCCTCGGCCACCCCGAGGATCCTGCCGGATCGACTACGGCGCCGGGGTCTTCCTGGCCTCGCGCTCCAGGTGGTGCTCAGCCTCGGCCACGGCGTCGTCCGCCAACGCGCCCGACAGGGCACGCAGGTAGGCCTTGCCCGAGGCTTCGAGGATGTCGGTCGAGACGCCGCTGCCCGAGGCCAGACGGCCGTCGAGCTCGAGCAGGACTGTCACCTCGCCGAGCGCGTCGCGCCCGCCGGTGACGGCGCTCACGTGGTACTCCTTCAGCCGCGCCTCGAGGCCGACGGCGGCGTTGATCGCGCTGAAGAAGGCGTCGACGGGGCCGTCGCCCGTGAAGCTGCCGCTGCCCACTTCGCCGTTGGGCATCCCCACCTGCACGCGGGCCAGCGGCGCGCGGCTCGACGACGCGTCGATGTCGAACGACTCGAGCACGTACGCGGCGGGTGCCTGCTTCATCTCGTCGGAGACGATCGCCTCGAGGTCGAGCGCCGTGACCTTCTTCTTCTTGTCAGCGATCTCCTTGAAGCGCTTGAAGGCCTGGTTGAGGGCGGCGCCCTCGACCTCGAAGCCCAGCTCCTCGAGCGCCTTGCGCAGGGCGTGGCGACCGGAGTGCTTGCCGAGCACGATCGCGTTCGTCTCGAGCCCGATCGTCGTGGCGTCCATGATCTCGTAGGTGGTGCGCTCCTTGAGCACGCCGTCCTGGTGGATCCCCGACTCGTGCGCGAAGGCGTTGCGGCCGACGATCGCCTTGTTCGGCTGCACCTGGTAGCCGGTGATGCGGGTGACCATCCGGCTCGTCCGGGCGATCTCGGTGGTCTCGGCCCCGGTCCAGAGCCCGTGGGCCGATTCGCGCGTGCGCAGCAGCATCACGATCTCCTCGAGCGAGGCGTTGCCCGCCCGCTCACCGAGGCCGTTGATCGCGCATTCGACCTGGCGACAGCCCGCCTGGAGCCCGGCGAACGAGTTGGCCACCGCCATGCCCAGGTCGTCGTGGCAATGGACCGAGGTCGTGACCTCGGCCAGCCCGGGCACCATCCGGTAGAGCGCCTGCCACATCGCGGCGTGCTCGTCCGGCATCGAGTAGCCCACGGTGTCGGGCACGTTGATCGTCGTCGCGCCCTCGTCGAGTGCGATCTGGAGCACCTCGGCGGTGAACTCGAGCTCCGACCGGGTGGCGTCCATCGGGGAGAACTCGACGTCGCCGCAGTACTGCTTCGCGTGCGCGACCGCGGCGCGGGCCTGCCCCTTCACGTCCTCGCGAGTCGTCTGGAGCTGGTGCTCGATGTGGATGTCGCTCGTGGAGATGAAGGTGTGGATGCGCGGCCGCTCGGAGTCCTTGATCGAGTTCCAGGCCGCGTCGATGTCCTGGAAGCCGGTGCGCGCGAGCCCACAGATGACCGGCCCGTGGACCTCGCGGGCGATCGCCTGGACGGCCTCGAAGTCGCCCGGGGAGGCGATCGGGAAGCCGGCCTCGATCACGTCCACCCCGAGGCGCGCGAGCTGGTGGGCGATCTCGAGCTTCTCCTGCCGGTTCAGCGAGATGCCCGGCGACTGCTCGCCGTCGCGCAGGGTCGTGTCGAAGATCCTGACCCGGTCCTCTTCCCTACGTGTTCGCTCTGCCATGCCGTTCCCTTCTCCTTCTCCGCCTCGACTGCCTTCTCCGTGTGGTGTGCGGCTCTAGCGGCCGCCGCGCGTTATTCCCCCCGAAGGGGGAGCAGCAGGAGAAGTCGCAGGTCGAGCGTGGTCGGCATGCTCCGCGGAGCTTACACGGTGGGTCTCAGGCCCCGGCGAGCTCCGCGCTGATCGCCGGGGGGTCCGTAAGCGTCTTGAGGACCGTGCAGAAGCGCTCGGTCTTGCCCACCAGCTCCTCGAGCTGTTCCTGCGAGGCCTCGGGGGCGTCGATCTCGAACCGCAGCCGGATCTCCGAGAAGCCCGGCGTGACCTCGCGGTCCATGCCGAGCGTGCCGCGCAGGTCGAGGTCGCCCTCCACGACGGCCTCCATCCGCTCGACCCGCAGGCCCATCGAGGTGGCGACCATCTGGCAGGTGAGCTGCGCGCAGGCCGCGAGCGCGCCCAGCAGCAGGTCGCCCGAGCAGGCGGCGGTCCCGGGGCCGCCCACGCCGGGGTGGGCCTCGGCCTCGTACAGGGCCCGGCCCAGGTCGATGTTGCAGCCCACCGGCGCGTCGGTCTGGCTGCCGCGGGCGGTGAGCGTGATGCGAGCGGTATCGGGGTCCGCCCGGTAGCGCTCTCTGATCGGTCGTTGCAGCTCCTTGAGATCCATGGATCGATCTTCTCAGAGGCTCACGGTGCGACCGGCGATGAAGCCCTCGCCCTCGACCAGCCGGTCCACCAGCCCCTGCGGGACGCGGGAGTCGGCCGTGACGATCATCGTGGCCTCGGCGCCGGCGGGGGCGCCCTCCTCCTCGTCGGGTCCGCGCCCCACCGCGGCCGAGATGATGTTGATGCCCCCCTCCCCCAGCACGGAGCCGACGCGACCGATCATGCCCGGGCGGTCGAGGTAGCGGAAGACGGCCAGGTGGTCCTCGAGCTGCACGTTGAAGCGCGATCCCCACGCCTCGAGCAGGTGCGGCCGGTTGCGGCGGCCGAGCACCGTGCCCACCACGCGTGAGCGACCGCCGCCACTCACGACCTCGACCCTCACGAGGTCCGTGAAGTCACGCGCGTGCGGGCGGCTCGTCTCCGCGACCGCGATGCCGCGCTGTTCCGCGATGGCGGGCGCGTTCACGTCGTTCACGTCCTCTTCGGTGTGGCCGGCCAGGGCGCCCTTCAACACCTGGACGGTCAGGAAGCGCGTGTCCCGCTCGGCCACGTGCCCCAGGTACTCGACGTCCAACTCGTCGACCGAGGTGCCCTCTGCCAGGGCGACCCCGATTCGCCCGAGATGCCGGCACAGCGGCAGGAACGCGCCGAGCGCCTCCAGGTCCTCGGCCGCCACGGCCGGCAGGTTGATCGCGCTGGTGACGACCCCGCCGCTCAGCGCCGCCACGACCTGCTCGGCCGCCTGGAACCCGGCACGGTCGGTGGCCTCTGCCGTCGATGCGCCCAGGTGCGGCGTCACGACGACGTTGGGATAGCCGAACAGCGGGTGCTCGGTGACGGGCTCGTCGCGGAAGACGTCGAGTGCGGCGCCCGCCACCTTCCCGGAGTCGAGCGCGGCCTTGAGGGCGTCCTCGACGAGCAGGCCACCGCGCGCGACGTTGATCACGCGCACGCCGTCCTTCATCTTCGAGAACGCCTGCTCGTCGAGCCAGTCCTGCGTGTCGGGCGTGCGGGGCAGGTGGATCGTGACGAAGTCCGCCGCGGCGTAGAGCTCGTCCGAGCTTCCCGCCCGCTCCACGCCCATGTCCCTGAAGCGCTCCTCCCCGACGTACGCGTCAAAGGCGATCACCCGCATTCCGAAGCCGAGCGCGCGCTGGGCGACGAGCTGGCCGACCCGGCCGAAGCCGAGGACCCCGAGCGACTTCTCGTAGAGCTCGACGCCGCTGAAGCGCGAGCGCTCCCACTCGCCGCCGGTCAGGGTGGCGTGGGCCTGGGGCACCTTCCGGGCCAGCGCCAGCAGCAGGGCCATCGTGTGCTCCGCGGCCGTGATCACGTTCGACTGGGGCGCGTTCGCCACCACCACTCCCTGGTTGGTGGCCGCCTCCACGTCGACGTTGTCGACCCCCACGCCCGCGCGCCCGACCGCGCGCAGGCGGGTGGCCCTGCCGAGCAGGCCCGCGTCGAGCTTCGTGCCCGAGCGGATCAGGATGCCGTCGAAGTCGCCGATCCGCCGCTCGAGCTCTTCCTGTGACCAGTCGACGCCGAGCTCGACCTCGAAGCCCGCGTCGCGGAGGAGCCGGACGCCCGACTCCCCGATCTTCTCCTTGACCAGGACCCGCGCGCGCTCGCCGGTGCTCACGCCGGCGCCGGCAGCGGTAGGCCGGCCTCGAGGAAGGCCCGCTGGGCCGCGCCGACGCCGGCACCGAGCTCCAGGTCGTGGCCGAGCTCGCGCAGGGTCAGCTCGAGCGCCGAGATGGCGACGACGATGTCGAACGCGCCGAAGTACCCGCAGTGCGCGATGCGCGCGATCTTCCCCTTGAGCTCGCCCTGCCCGCCGGCGATGGTGACGCGGTAGCGGTCGCGCATCAGCTGCGGGACCTTGGAGCCGTCGATCGCGCCGGGAAGCTTGATCGCGGTGACCACGTTGGCGTTCTCGTCCTCTTGCCCGAACAGCTCGAGCTCGAGCGCGCGCGCGGCCTGGCGCGTGGCATGGCCGAGCAGGCGATGACGCTCATACACCTGTTCCAGGCCCTCCTGCTCGATCAGGCCGAGCGCCACGTCGAGCGCGCGGACCAAGCCGACCGCCGGCGTGAACGGGCTGTCTGGCGGGTCATTGCGCTGGCCCTCCGCCGTGCGCTGCCAGTCGAAGTAGTAGCGCCGACCCGGCGACTCGGCCGCGTGCGCGAGCGCGGCATCGTTGGGTGAGGCGAAGGCCAGCCCGGGGGGCGACATCAGCGCCTTCTGCGAACCGGCCACGACGACGTCGACGCCCCACTCGTCCTGGGGCAGCGGCACGGCGCCCAGCCCGGACACGGCGTCAACCGCGATCAGCGCGCCGTGACGGTGGGCCACCTCGGTGAGCGCCTGAACGTCGTTGACCACCCCGGTCGAGGTCTCCGACGCGGTAGTGAAGACGAGCTTCGCTCCCGGGTTCTGCTCCAGCTCGCGATCGAGCTCCTGCGGCTCGACCCTGTTGCCCCAGCCTGCCCGGAAGTGGGCCGTGTCCGCGCCGTAGGCGTCGCACAGCTCGGCCCAGCGCTCGCCGAACTTGCCGCAGGAGGCGACGAGCGCGGGCTCGCCCGGACGCGCCAGGTTGGCCACGGCCGACTCCATGGCGCCGCTGCCGGACGCCGCGAACATGAGCACCTCGTTGCGGGTCCCGAAGACGCGCTTGAGGCGCTCGAGCGCGCGCGCGTAGACCTCGATGAACGCCGGCGCGCGGTGGTAGAGCATCGGCTCCGCCATCACCTGCGACACGGCCGGCGGCAGGGGCGTGGGCCCGGCGGTCATGAGATGGTCGGTGATGTACGGATCGGCCATGGGCCGGGCGAGAATAGCGAACGGGTTCCCGGGTCCCCGGGGCTCAGATACCGCCGAGCGAGCGCACGCGAAGTCGGCGCCCGCGCCGTCTGGCGGACAGCACGGTCACCTGGTTGCGACCGGCATGGAACGCCGACTCCGGCACCAGCGCGGCGAAGCTCTCGCGCGGGCTGCCGCGCAGGTAGAAGGTACGCGCCACGGCGACCACGCGCCCGTTGACGGCGAGCGCGATGCCGCGGTGGACCCGTCCCCGATGTCTCGACATGACGCCCGTGATCAGGGCCGGGACGAACCCGCTTGCGAAGCGCACGTTCGTCAGGTCGCCCGTCGAGTTGAGATGCGCGTGGATACGCGAGCCCAGGACCGGGCTGCCTGCCAGCCTGAGGCCGCCGGCGCTCCGGACGAGCCGCCGGCCCACGAGCCAGCGATTCGGCCCGAGCCTGTAGAGACCGCTCGGACCGAGCCCGAAGAGCCCATGCTGTGCCCGGATCCGGCGGCGCCAGCGGCGCGCGAAGCGCCGGGTCGAGAGCTTCACGACGGGCTCGTGGAAGGCCCGGCCCGCGAGCCTGACCGTGTGCCGGCGACGCACGGCTCGCGAGAACGCCGAGCGGCCCGCCGTCCTCCAGGGCACCCGCACGTCGAGGATGTCGGCGATCGTGGGCAGGATGTCGGTGGTGCGGGCGAACGCGCGGCTCCTCCGGCCTCGGTGCCGGCCCGGGCGCTTGATGAACAGCGGCACCGGCGCGATGTCGTCGACGTTCCTGTGGGTCACGGTTCGCCGGTCCCGTTGGCCCGGGCGGAACGAGATGCCGTGATCCGCCGTGACGACGATCAGCGAGCGGTCGTAGAGGCCGGTGGCGCGCAGCCGGGCCAGCAGATGGCCGATCAGTCGGTCCACGGCCATCGCCTGCAGCAGGTGGCGCTCCCAGGCCAGGTACACCAGGCCGGGATCGCTGGGAAAGCGTTGGAAGCCGAAGTTCCGGATCGGCAGGGCCACGCCGTGCAGGTAGTGGCGTCCCGACGGCAGGTCGGTCCAGGGTACGTGCGGGAGGAGGAAGTGCCCGTAGTAGAGCCTCCTGCGGGCGGTTGGGACGATCGAGCGCACGAAGTCCTCGAACCGGGGCGCTCGCCTTCGCACGACGTAGTAGCGCGCCGGCCTTGGGGGGCCGCAGAAGCGTCGCTGGCAGACCCGGCCGTCCTCGTGGGCGCGCACGGCCCACCCTCGCCGGGCGAGCAGGGTCAGCAGGTTGCGCCTGGGCGCGTGGGCATACCGCTCGTGCACCCAGCGGTGCTGGCGGCCGTCGAGGATCGCGGGGACCGCGGCGGAGGTGGCGTCGCCCACGGTCGTGGCGTTGCGGAACCAGGTGGCGTCGCCGGCCAGGGCCGCGAAGTTCGGGTAGCGCACGCGGTCGATCCTGCCGTGCGCGCCGAGCAGCGACGTGGTCGGGAACTCGTCGAGCACGACCACCACTACGGGAGCGCGCCGCACCCGCGCGCTCGCCGGGGCGGCCAGCGTCAGCGCGGCGGCGAGCAGGCAGAGGAGGACGAGCGCGCGGCGCACCCTCAGGCGGATCAGAAGTCCGTCTCGATCCAATCCATCATGTTGCGCAGCTCGCGTCCCTCGCGCTCGATCTGATGGTCCTTCTGCTCCTCGCGGAGCCGCTGGAAGTTCTCCTGCCCGGCGCGGTTCTCGGCGATCCACTCCCTTGCGAAGTCGCCCGACTGGATGTCGCCCAGGATCTTCTTCATCGCCTCGCGCGTGGGTTCGCCGATCACCTTCCTGCCGCGGGTCAGGTCGCCGTACTCGGCTGTGTTCGAGATCGAGTAGCGCATGCCGGAGATGCCCTTCTCGTACATCAGGTCGACGATCAGCTTGAGCTCGTGCAGGCACTCGAAGTAGGCGAGCCGTGGGTCGTAGCCCGCCTCGACCAGCGTCTCGTAGCCGGCACGGACCAGTTCGGTGACTCCACCGCACAAAACCGCCTGCTCGCCGAAGAGATCGGTCTCGGTCTCCTCCTTGAAGCTCGTCTCGATCACGCCCGCACGGGTGCAGCCGATCCCCCTGGCGTAGGCGAGCACCAGCTCGCGCGCCTTGCCGCCGGCGTCCTGGTGGACCGCGATCAGCCCCGGCACGCCGTTGCCCTCAAGGAACTGGCGCCGGACCAGGTGTCCCGGCCCCTTGGGGGCGACCATGCCGACGTCCACCTCGGGTCCCGGCTCGATCTGCCCGAAGTGGATCGAGAAGCCGTGGGCGAACATGAGCAGGTTCCCGGGGGCTATGCCGTCTCGGATCTCGGCTTCGTAGAGCTCGGCCTGCTTCTCGTCCGGCAGCAGGATCATCACGACGTCGCCCTCGCTGGCCGCGTCCGCGAGCGACAGGACGCGCAGCCCGTCCGACTTCGCCTTGTCGGCCGATGAGGAGCCCTCCCGCAGGCCAACCACCACCTCGACGCCGGAGTCCTTCAGGTTCAGGGCGTGGGCATGGCCCTGGGAGCCGTAGCCCAGCACGGCCACGGTCTTGCCGTCGAGCTTCGAGAGGTCCGCGTCCTTGTCGTAGATCACGAGCGCGGCACTTTAGCGGCGGCTAGAGTCGCGGCAATGCGTGTGGGCGCAATCCCGGAGGGCCCGATCGAACGAGTCGTGGCGCGGCTGAACCTCGCTCCGCAGCCGCTGATCGAAACCCAGATGGCGTTCACGCTGGCGCGCCTGGTCATGGCCGGCGTCAAGCTCGGCGTGTTCGAGGCGCTCGACGACGGCCCCGCCGACGCCGAACAGGTCGCCGGCCGCTGTGGCACGGACGCGCACGCCACCGGAAAGCTGCTGTTCGCGCTGGCGGCCGCCGACTACCTGAAGGAGGACGGCGGGCGCTACGAGCTGACCCCCATGGCCAGCAAGTGGCTCCTGCGAGAAAGTCCGGACTCGCTGGCCGACAAGCTCGAGTTCCAGTTCTACGAGTGGGACCTGATCGGTCGCAGCGAGGAGTACATCCGCAGCGGGCGGCCGCTCGAGCTGCACTCGACGCTCGACGGCGGGGAGTGGAGGCTCTACCAGCGCGGCATGCGCTCCATGGCCCGGCCCTTCTCGACCGAGGGCGTCCGGCGGCTCCCCGTGCCGAAGGGCGCGAAGGACGTGCTGGACATCGGCGGCTCCCACGGCTACTACTCGGTCGCCCTCTGCCGCCGCTACGAGCAGCTGCGCGCCGTGGTGCTCGACCTTCCCGATGCGATCGAGCACGCCGCCCCGCTGCTGGCCGAGGAGGAGATGGGCGAGCGCGTGGTTCACCGCCCGGGCAACGCCCTGGAGGACGACCTCGGCGAGCAGGACTGGGACGTGGTCCTGATCGTCCAGCTCGTCCACCACTTCAGCGACGAGCAGAACCGCCGGCTCGCCGAGCGTGTCTCGCGGGCGCTCCGCCCCGGCGGCGTCTACGCGATCATCGACGCCTTCCGGCCGCAGGCTCCCGGCGACGGCGGCGAGATGCCCGCCCTGCTCGAGTTCTACTTCGCGCTGACGAGCCAGTCGGGGACCTGGTCGCCGCGGGAGATGGCCTCCTGGCAGCGCGACGCCGGGCTGGAGCCGAAGCGCGCGATCCGCTTCAGGACGATTCCTGGCGGCGGGATCCAGGCCGCGACGAAGCCCGGCTAGGCGGTAGAAGCTCGTCGCGCAGCAGCTTGCCGGCCGGGCTGCGCGGAAGCCCGGGCACCTGCTCCACCCGCTTCGGCAGCTTGTGCGGAGCCAGCCGCTCGCGGCACCAGGCGATCAGCTCGTCGGCCGACGCCGGGCGCCCGAGCACCACGAACGCCGACACCGCCTCCCCCCACTCGGGGTCGGGTAGGCCGACGACCGCGGCGTCGTCGACGGCCGGGTGCGCGAGCAGCGCCTCCTCGACCTCCTCGGCGGCAACGTTCTCGCCGCCGGTGACGATCACGTTGCCCAGGCGGCCGTCGACGTGCAGCTTTCCGGCTTCGTCCAGGCGGCCGCGGTCCCCCGTGTGGAGCCAGCCGTCCCCCGACGGCGCACCGGGGGCCACCATCGGCCCGCGCACCAGGATCTCGCCGCGTGGGCCGATTCGCAGCTCGACGCCCGGCAGCGGCGTGCCGGCGCGCTCGCCGGGGTCGGCCGTGGCGACCTGCGACGCCGTCTCGGTCATCCCGTAGGTGAGCCTCACGGGAAGCCCGGCCGCCTCCGCCCAGTCGACGAGCTCCCGCGGCGCCGGGCCGCCACCGAGCAGGATCGCGCGCAGGCGCGGCGCCCCGGCGAGCCCGTCTTCACGCAGGCGGGCCAGCATGGTCGGCACGAGCGAGGCGAGCGTCGCCTCCCCCGCCTCCAGGCAGTCCTTCGCGCCCCCGGCGTCGAAGCGCTCGTGGACCAGGGCCGTGGTGGCGTAGATCGCGGAGCGCAGCAGCACCGCGAGCCCGCCCACGTGGTGGAGCGGCAGCGGGCACAGCCAGCGATCGGCGGGGTCGACCCCCAGGTTCTGCGCC